>NZ_LT707064.1:0-300000 GCF_900156465.1 Pseudomonas sp. 7SR1 | reverse complement strand
TGACTTTCGCGGCGATGTATTACCTGGGGATCGGCCTGCACAAGATTTCCCTTGGCGCGCTGGTGCTGGCCCTGGGGCTGCTGGTGGACGACGCGATCATCGCCGTGGAGATGATGGCGATCAAGATGGAGCAGGGCTTCGACCGGATCAAGGCCGCCAGCTATGCCTGGACCAGCACTGCATTCCCGATGCTCACCGGTACGCTGATCACGGCGGCGGGGTTCCTGCCGATCGCCACGGCGCAATCGGGCACCGGCGAATATACCCGTTCGATTTTCCAGGTGGTGACCCTGGCGTTGGTGGCGTCCTGGGTGGCTGCGGTGGTGTTCGTGCCTTACCTGGGGGAAAAGCTGCTGCCGGACCTGGCGAAAATCCATGCGGCCAGACACGGCACTCGTGACGGTCAGCCCGATCCCTATGGCACGCCGTTCTACCAGCGCGTCCGGCGCCTGGTGGAGTGGTGCGTGCGTCGGCGTAAAACCGTCATCGCACTGACGGTGCTGCTGTTTGTCGGCTCGGTGGTGCTGTTCCGTTTTGTCCCTCAGCAATTCTTCCCGGCGTCGGGGCGTCTGGAGTTGATGGTCGATCTGAAGCTGGAGGAAGGCGCCTCCCTGAGCAACACCGCCGAACAGGTCAAGCGCCTGGAAGCGATGCTCAAGGATCATCCGGGCATCGATAACTACGTGGCCTATGTCGGTACCGGGTCTCCTCGTTTCTATCTGCCGCTGGATCAACAACTGCCTGCTCCCAGCTTCGCCCAGTTCGTGGTGCTGGCCAAGACCATCGAGGATCGCGAGCCGTTGCGCAGCTGGCTGATCAGTACCTTGAACGAACAGTTTCCCACCCTGCGTTCACGGGTCACTCGCCTGGAAAACGGACCACCCGTGGGTTACCCGGTGCAGTTCCGGGTGACCGGCGAGCACATCGAAGAAGTCCGGGCCCTGGCGAGGAAAGTGGCGACCAAGGTGCGTGAAAACCCTTACGTGGCCAATGTGCATCTGGATTGGGAAGAGCCGAGCAAGGTCGTGTACCTGAATGTCGATCAGGAGCGCGCCCGGGCCCTGGGGGTGAGCACCGTCGACCTGTCGAAGTTCCTCCAGAGTTCCCTCATCGGCTCCAGCGTCAGCCAGTACCGCGAAGACAACGAGCTGATCGAGATCCTGCTGCGTGGCACCGTGCACGAACGCACCGAACTGTCCTTGCTGCCCAGCCTCGCGGTGCCTACCGAGAATGGCACCAGCGTTGCGCTGTCCCAGATCGCGACGTTGGAGTACGGCTTCGAAGAAGGCGTGATCTGGCACCGCAACCGCCTGCCGAGCGTGACCGTGCGGGCCGACATTTACGGCAAGGAGCAACCGGCGACCCTGGTCCAGCAGATCTTCCCGACCCTGGACCCGATTCGGGCCGAGTTGCCGGATGGCTACCTGCTGGAGGTCGGCGGTACGGTAGAGGATTCGGCTCGCGGCCAGAAGTCGGTGAATGCCGGTGTGCCGCTGTTCATCGTGGTGGTGCTGACGTTGCTGATGCTGCAGCTGCGCAGCTTCTCGCGCACGGCCATGGTGTTCCTGACCGCTCCCCTGGGGCTGATCGGTGTGACGCTGTTTTTGCTGGTGTTCCGCCAGCCGTTCGGTTTCGTCGCCATGCTGGGGACTATCGCCCTGTCGGGAATGATCATGCGTAACTCGGTGATCCTGGTGGACCAGATCGAGCAGGATATCGAGGCAGGACTGACGCCCTGGCAGGCGATCATCGAAGCCACCGTGCGCCGTTTCCGACCCATCGTGCTCACCGCCCTGGCGGCGGTGCTGGCAATGATCCCCTTGTCCCGCAGCCTTTTCTTCGGGCCGATGGCCGTGGCGATCATGGGGGGACTGATCGTGGCGACGGCGTTGACGCTGCTGTTCCTGCCGGCGCTGTATGCGGCCTGGTTCAGGGTCAAGAAAACCTGACTGCAGTTCTCTGACGCCAAAAGACAATGTGGGAGCGAGCCTGCTCGCGATAGCGGTGTAACAGCCAACGAAGGTGTCATGGCTGATATCGCTTCGCGAGCAGGCTCGCTCCCACAGGTGTTTATGCTGGGTGTCAGAGCGCGCCGAACACCTTCTTCGCCAGACTGGTGGCCGCGGCCGCCGGGTTCTGGCGAATGGCGGCTTCCTGCTTGCCGATCATTTCAAACAAGCCATCGAGCGCCTGTTCAGTCACGTAGTTCTCGACGTTGGCGCTTTTCGCGTCCAGTACACCGAAGGTCGCGGCCTGGCCTGCGAAGGCATTGTATTGCTGGGCCAGGCCGACCTTGTCGGTGGCTTGCTTGACGATAGGCAGGAACTTGGCACGGATCTGCTCGCGGCTGCTCTTGTTCAGGTACTGCGTGGCCGAGTCGTTGCCGCCGCTGAGGATGCCCTTGGCATCGTCCACGCTCATGTTCTTCACTGCGTTGACCAGGATCGGCTGGGCCTGGACCACGGCGGCCTCGGCGGCCTGGTTCATGCTGCTCTCCAGTTGCTCGACCTGGTCGCCCATGCCGAAGGCCTTCATCTTGCTGGCGACCTTGCCGAGCTTGCCCGGCAGCTCGATCTTGACCTCGGGGTTGTTGCTGAAGCCGCCAGGGGTGCCGAGTTGCTTGACCGCGACTTGAGCGCCTTGGGTCAAGGCGTCCTTGAGGCCGCCCGTGGCATCTTTTTGCGACAGGTCGCCAAGGGACAGGGCCATGGCTTGGGCACTGATCAACAGGCCGGCGCACAGGCCGGTGAAACGCAGGGTAGAGCGGAGCATGACAGCGTCCTTGAAGTGAATGGGAAAGGAATCAGCGGGCAGCGTCGACACGGATCTTCAACGGCTGCGGATCATTGCCATCGAGTTGCACGGTATGTTGTTCGGTGGTGATGAACATCACGCGTCCGTCCACCTCGATACGGGCACTCACGGCATACCGGTGCCCGGGCTTGACCTGGGCCGGATCATAACTGAGGTGGAACGGCAGCGGGACCTGGCCTTTGACCGGGCCGCTCTGCTCATCGAGCACCGTGGCCGGGGCATCGGCCAGGGAAACGTCCTGCAGGCTGACGCTCAGGATCGCGCTGGGTGGCAGGGCGATGCGCTGCAGGTAGAACACTTCGCCGTCGAGGCTGTGCCGGCTCGCCAGCGGTGCGCTGGAACAGGCACCGAGCAGTGCCGCGAGGGCGATGAGGGGAAGCTTGTTCATCGGACAATTCCTTGGTTGGGGAGGCGCCAGCGGTCAAGCGGGCGCCTGGGTGGTCAGTCCTGGGACACCGGGGCAACCTGTTCCGCCGCGTCTTCACTGCGATGCAACGCCACCTGACGGATCGACAGGCGGATTTCCGCCGGCAGCACCCGTTTGGCCGCGCCTTCGGCCAGTTCGCCCAACAACTCGTGATAGCTTAGCTTGCCCGCTTCGTCCCGGCGCAGCACGTCGAGATCCAGCATGGTCTGGATGAAGTGGCGGAACAGGCTCTTGTCGAAGAATTCCGGTGCATTCAGGCCATGGAGAATCGACAGGCGCTGGGCCATCACGGTACAGAGGTCTTCCAGCTCCTCGGCACTGATGCTGTTCTGGCCACTGTTGAGCAGCAGCGAGACCGTCATGTAGAAGCGCTGCAGGGTCTGGGCAATGCTCTTGGACAACAGGGTCAACAGCACGAAGTGCCGCGAACTCGGGGCCGGGCGCAGGTACAGGTCCTTTTCGAAGCGCAGCAGGCCCTGTTCGACGAATGCTTCGAGCCATTGGTCCACCACTTCATCCAACTGGTCCAGGGACCAGCGGATGAACAGCTCCGATTGCAGGTACGGGTACAAGGCGCGAGTGTAGCGCAGGATCTGCTCGCGACTCATGCGCGACGTACTCTGGAAGAAACTGGCCAGCAACGCGGGCAAGGCGAAGATATGCAGCACGTTGTTGCGGTAATAGGTCATCAGTACCGCGTTCTGCTCGTCCAGGTAGAGGATCTTGCCCAGGGCATCGCTCTGTTCCGACAGCAGGTCCATGCCTTTGACATGCTCGATCAAGGCCAGGCCATCGCCTTCGGGAAGGGTGGTGTAGGGTGAATACGGTACTTTGCGCAGCAAGGCCAGGTACAGGTCCAGTACCCGGGCCATGGCGCGGTCGTCCAGGGCCAGGCGGCTGGTGGACAACAGCGCCAGGGCGACGAGGTTGACCGGGTTGATCGCGGCGGCTTCGTTCAGGTGCCGGGCCACACGTTCGCCGAGACGATGGGTGGTTGCGTTGAGCCAGGCTGGCTTGAATTGCGGGCCAAGCGCTTGTTGGCGCCAGTCCGGCTGTTCGCTGTCGAGGAACTGGGCCAGCCTGATCGGTTCGCCGAAGTTGACTGCCACTTGGCCGAAGCGCTGCTTGAGGGCGCCGACGACCTTGAAAATGTCGAAGATCGACTCTTTCTTCTTGCTGGCGCCGCGCAGTTCGCCCAGGTAGGTACGGCCTTCCAGTACCCGCTCATAACCGATGTAGACCGGCACGAACACGATGGGCGTGCGCGAGGAGCGCAGGAAGCTGCGCAAGGTGATGGCAAGCATGCCGGTCTTGGGCTGCAGCATGCGCCCGGTACGCGATCGCCCGCCCTCGACGAAGTACTCCACGGGGAAGCCTTTAGTGAACAGCGTGTGCAGGTATTCGTTGAACACCGCCGTATAGAGCGGGTTGCCCTTGAATGTGCGGCGCATGAAAAACGCCCCGCCGCGGCGCAGCAGGCCGCCGATCACCGGCATGTTGAGGTTGATGCCGGCGGCGATGTGCGGTGGGGTCAGGCCGTTGCGAAACAGCAGGTAAGACAGCAGCAGGTAGTCGATATGGCTGCGATGGCAGGGCACATAGATGACTTCGTGGCCGGGAGCGATCTTCTGCACGCTCTCGATGTGGTTGACCTTGATGCCGTCGTAGATCTTGTTCCAGAACCAGCTCAGCACCACCTCCAGGAAGCGGATAGCGGTATAGGTGTAGTCCGAGGCGATCTCGTTGCCATAGCGCAGGGCCTGGGCCTTGGCTTTCTCTGTGGATATCTTTTCCCGCTCGGCCTCCTCGGCAATCGCCTGCCTGACCAACGGTTGGTTCACCAGCCCTTTGACCAGGTTGCGGCGATGGGAGATGTCGGGGCCGATCACCGCCGACTTCAGGTTGCGCAAGTGCACCCGCAGGATCCGCTGGGCCATGCGTACGGTGCGCTCGTGGCCCTTGTCGTGTTCGATCAGTTCGCGCAGGTGGATCGGCGCGGAAAACTGCACCCGGGTCTTGCGTCCCAGGATCATGATGCTCAGCAGGCGGCGCAGGCGTCCGGTGACGGCCCAGCTGTCGGCGAACAGCAGTTTCCATGGGCTGGATTCGCTGTCGGGCGACTGGCCCCAGAACACACTCACCGGGATGATCTGCGCGTCTTCGGCGGCGTTCTGCGTCAGGGCATTGACCAGTCGTGTCAACGTGGGGGGCGCGCCGCGCTTGTCCTGGCGCCCGAGCCAGTCGGGGGCCGGGGTCAGATAGAAAAAGGCTGCCGGCTCCAGCAGGTTCCCCACCGCTACCGGTAATACGGGACGGGGCAGGCCGGCCTTGGTGCATTCGGTGTCGAGCACCGCCAGGTCGGTGAGCGAAGGGTCTTGCAGGACGTAGAACACCGGACGGCTGCGGTCGAGATCGAGGGTGAAGGACGACTGGTTGATCGTCTCGGAACGAACCCAGAGATACAACAGGCGGCGCAGGGTGCCAAATACAAGACGACGGAACGGGGAGCGGGTCATACGGCTTCTGCGTGAGTGGAAAGAATCGAGCGGTCGCTAGTGTGCCGGATTCGTCGAAAATCGGCAAAAAAGCGGCGAAGTAAAGTCAGTTGAGAGTTTTCGTGTGTGTCTTATACTCGGTCGCTGAACGCCTCGGCCTTCCCATGGACGGCTGCGGGGCGGCGAAAGTTCGTACAGCTTTATCTTGCCGTCGGGCGGGAGAGCTGGCTTGAAAAATAAGAATTGGGAGTGAGCAATCATGGCAGCACGCGAAACCGGCAACGTGAAGTGGTTCAACGACGCCAAGGGCTACGGTTTTATCCAGCGTGAAGGCGGGGCGGATGTATTCGTGCACTATCGCGCGATCCGCGGCGAAGGCCACCGTTCGCTGATCGAGGGCCAGAAGGTCGAGTACGCGGTGGTGGAAGGGCAGAAGGGCCTGCAGGCTGAGGATGTGGTGGGGTTGTAAACCGCATTCACTGGCTACGCGAAACCCATTGTGGGAGCGAGCTTGCTCGCGATAGCGGTGTGTCAGTCACTTCTAATCTGGCTGATCTACCGCTATCGCGAGCAAGCTCGCTCCCACATTGGCTCTGCGGTGGGCTGGAAGTCAGCGTCACGCCGTCTTCCAGGTGATCTCTTCTTCCCCATCGGCGCTGATGCGAATCCAGCGATCCGCCGATTCCTCGCCTTCCTCTTCAACCCAGGAGCCCGGCGCACAGCGTACTTCGACGTTCAGCGCGGCGAAGGCGGCGCGGGCGCAGGCGATGTCGTCTTCCCATGGGGTCCGGTCGCTTTCCAGGTAAAGGCTGTTCCATTTGCCCACGGCCTTGGGCAGCCAGGTCACTGGGATATCGCCAGCCTTGCATTTGTAGGTCTGGCCTTTCTGGGTCCATTCGCTGCAAGGTCCCAGGGCCTGGCTCAGCCAGGCGGCGATGGCCTTGTGGTCAACATCGGCGTCCTTGAGGTAAATCTCGATATCGGGTTGGCGCATGGATGTCCTCACTGTGGTCTCGAAAAATCCATTCGCGGATTTAGTGTCGGCCCCGAACGCTCGCCCGGGACCCGATAGGGTTATTGAAGAACGAAATAATCGTAGCGCATCGACACCGTGACCTCGAAGGGTTCGGCCTGCTCGATCACGCTGGCGCGGCGCTCGGCATTGGCGCGCCAGCCGTGGGGCGTCATGGCCAGCAGGTTGGCCCGATCCGGGCCGCTGTCCAGCGTCAAGCGAAACTCCAGGGTTTCGCTGTGCTCCAGCGTCATGCCCGGCGGCACCAGGGCCAGATGCTTGTCATCGGTGTATTCGCGCACTTCGTCGTACAGCCGCTCGCGCAGTTCCATCAGGTGACCGCGGGTGGGGCCGACTTTCATCAGGCCACCACCAGGGCTGAGCAGGCGCCTGGCCTCCTGCCAGTCCAAGGGGCTGAACACGCTTGCCAGGAACTGGCAGCAACCATCCGCCAACGGTACCCGGGCCATGCTGGCGATCAACCAGGTCAACCGTGGGTTGCGTTTGCAGGCACGCTTGACCGCCTCCCGCGAGATGTCCAGGGCGTAGCCATCAGCGTCGGGCAGGGCATCGGCGATCTGCGCGGTGTAGTAGCCCTCGCCACAGCCGATGTCCAGCCAGCGACCGGGGGCTCGTTGCGCAGCCAGTTCGGCCAGGCGCCGGGCCACCGGAGCGTAGTGCCCGGCATTGAGGAAGGCGCGACGGGCTTCGACCATGGCCTGGTTGTCCCCAGGGTCGCGGCTGTTCTTGTGCTGCACCGGCAGCAGGTTGAGGTAACCCTGGCGCGCCCGGTCGAAGCGATGGCCGGCCGGGCACACCACGCCGTTGTCCAGCGCCTTGAGCGGTTCGCTGCAGATCGGACAGGCGAGCATCAGGCGAGTAACTTGATCAGCGTCTTGTAGTAGATCTCGGTCAGTACGTCGAGATCGGCCGCCAGCACGCGTTCGTTGACCTGGTGGATGGTGGCGTTGACCGGCCCCAGTTCCACCACTTGCGTTCCCATGGTGGCGATGAAGCGCCCGTCGGACGTACCGCCGCTGGTGGACGCCTGGGTTTCACGCCCGGTGACGTCCCGGATGCTGGAAGACACGGCGTCCAGCAGCGCACCCGGTTCGGTGAGGAACGGCAGGCCGGACAGTGCCCAGTCGATGTGCCAGTCCAGTTGATGCTTGTCGAGGATGTCGGCAACTCGCTGTTGCAGGCCTTCGACGGTGGATTCGGTGGAAAAGCGGAAGTTGAACACCGCCACCAGGTCGCCCGGAATCACGTTGGTCGCGCCAGTGCCGGCGTTGAGGTTGGAGATCTGGAAGCTGGTGGGCGGGAAGAAGTCGTTGCCGTGGTCCCAATGTTCGGCGGCCAGTTCCGCCAGCGCCGGCGCCGCCAGGTGGATCGGGTTCTTCGCCAGGTGTGGGTAAGCCACGTGGCCCTGCTTGCCGCGCACGGTCAATTGCGCGCCGAGGGAGCCGCGGCGGCCGTTCTTGACCACATCGCCCACCAGCGTGGTGCTCGACGGTTCGCCGACGATGCACCAGTCCAGTCGTTCCTGGCGGGCCTTGAGGCGTTCCACCACAGCCTTGGTGCCGTGGTGGGCCGGGCCTTCTTCATCGCTGGTGATCAGGAAGGCGACCGAACCCTTGTGGTCCGGGTAGTCGGTGACAAAACGCTCGGCCGCCACCACCATCGCCGCCAGGCTGCCTTTCATGTCCGCCGCGCCACGGCCGCAGAGCATCCCATGCTCGTCGATGACCGCATCGAACGGATCGAGCTGCCAGGCCTGTACCGGGCCGGTGGGCACCACGTCGGTATGCCCGGCGAAGCACAGCACCGGCCCCTCGTGCTTGCCATGGCTGGCCCAGAAGTTATCCACATCCTCGAAGCGCATGGGTTCGAGCTTGAAGCCTGCGTTGCCCAGGCGCTGCATCATCAGTTTCTGACAGTCGGCATCCACGGGCGTCACGGACGGACGGCGGATCAGGTCGCAGGCAAGTTGCAGGGTCGGCGAGAGGTCGGCGTGGGCCGTCATGGAAGCTCCGGGAATATAGAATGAACGCAAGGCTTGTAGATCAGCGGGCAGGCTCCCGCAAAATGGCGGTTATCTTATAGCAAAACCACCACCATGGGCCCAAGTATGCCTACGGTGATTGACACAAAACCTGTGGGCGCGAGCTTGCGCGCGCAGGCGGTGTATCAGGCAATACTTCATCGACTGTCATACCGCTATCGCGAGCAGGCTCGCTCCCACAGAGGGTTTGTCTGGAATTGATGCCGCGACCGGGCGCCTGGGGCTCGAATTGCTCCGACAAAGCCCTATAATGCGCGCCGGTTTCTGGGGTAATGGTCATGAGTACAGACGATCCACGCTTTGCCGGCATCGCCCGTTTGTATGGCATCGAGGGCCTGGAACGCCTGCGGGCGGCCCATGTGGCGATCGTCGGGGTCGGCGGGGTCGGTTCCTGGGCGGCGGAAGCCATTGCCCGTTGCGGCGTGGGCGAGATTTCGCTGTTCGACCTGGACGACGTCTGTGTCAGCAACGCCAATCGTCAGCTGCATGCCCTCGACAGCACCGTCGGCAAACCCAAGGTGCAGGTGATGGCCGAGCGTTTGCGCGGGATCAACCCCGACTGCACGGTGCACGCGGTGGCGGATTTCGTCACCCGCGACACCATGGCCGAATACATCACGCCGAACATCGACTGCGTGATCGACTGCATCGACAGTGTCAATGCCAAGGCCGCGCTGATTGCCTGGTGCAAGCGTCGCAAGATCCAGATCATCACCACGGGCGGCGCAGGCGGGCAGATCGACCCGACGCTGATCCAGGTATGCGACCTGAACCGTACGTTCAATGATCCGCTGGCGTCGAAAGTGCGTTCCACCTTGCGCCGCGACTACGGTTTTTCCCGCACCGTGACCCGTCACTACAGCGTGCCCTGTGTGTTTTCCACCGAACAGCTGCGCTACCCGAAACCGGACGGCAGCATTTGTCTGCAGAAGAGTTTTGTCGGCGATGGCGTGAAGCTCGACTGCGCCGGAGGGTTCGGCGCGGTCATGATGGTCACGGCGACATTCGGCATGGTCGCGGCGACCAAGGCTGTGGATAAGATCGTGGCGGGTGTGCGACGACCGGCGGACAGGGTCAAGCCTCAGGTTTGAGGGGCTTATGGCCTCATCGCGAGCAAGCTCGCGCCCACATAGGGTCAGGCTGAACGCAGTATTTGCGTGCACCAAATCCCCTGCGGGAGCGAGCTTGCTCGCGATTGCCGTTACTGAGTCAACTCCAGCATCCGCTTCAACACCGCATTCAAACCGTTGCTACGGGACGGCGACAGCTGCCGCGACAATCCCAGCTGGTTGAACCAATCCGGCAAATCCACCTGCCGCAACTCCTCAGCGGGCAACCCGTTGACCCGCGCCAGCAGCAACGCCACCAGGCCACGGATCAACCGCGCATCGCTGCCGGCGCAAAACTGCCAGTGCCCGTCGTGCAAGCGACCCACCAACCATACCTGGCTTTCACAGCCGTGGACGAGGTTGGCCTCGCACTTGTCCTCGTCATTCAGCGGCGGCAGGCGTTCACCCCATTGCATCAGCAGCCGTGCCCGTTGTTCCCAGCCTGAAGCGTCCTGGAAAACCCGTAGCGCCGTGGCGGCATCGGTCGGCAGGTTCATCGCAACATCTCCAAGGCCTGATCCAAGGCGTCGAAGAAACGCTCGATGTCGGCGGAGTCGTTGTACAGCGCCAGCGACACGCGGATCGCCCCGGACAGCTTCAAATGCTTGAACAGCGGCATCGCGCAGTGATGCCCGGCGCGTACGGCAATGCCTTGCTCGGTCAGCAGATGCGCCAGGTCGGCGTTGTGGATGCCTTCGACCACGAAACTGACCAGGGCCAGGCGAGGGTTGCCCAGCAGGCGAATGCCGTTGCGAGCCAGCAGGCCATGGAGCAGGTAGTCATGCAGCGCCGCTTCATGATCGATGACCGCTTGCGAATCGAGCGCGGACAGGTAGTCCAGGGTCGCGCCCAACCCGATCACGCTGGCAATCGGCGGCGTACCGGCTTCGAAGCCCAGCGGCGCCGCACGGAAAGTGGCGCTGTGGTAGTCGGCCTGTTGCACCATTTCGCCGCCGAACTGCCAATGACGCAGCTTGCCAAGGGCGTCGGTACGGCCGAACAGCACGCCCAGCCCGTCCGGGCCGTAGAGTTTGTGGCTGGAAAACACGTAAAAGTCGCAGCCCAGCGCCTCCACATCGTGGCGGCCATGGACCACGCCCTGGGCGCCGTCGATCGCTGTCAGCGCGCCCTGGGCCTTGGCCAGGGCCAGCAGCGCCGGCAATGGCTGCCAGGCCCCCAGCACATTGGACAGCTGACTGACCGCCAGCAAGCGTGTCCGGGGGCCGATAAGGCCGGTGGCGGCTTCCAGGTCGATCACTCCGTCGGCATCCAGGGGCAACACCACCAGGGTCAACGATCGGCGCTCGGCCAACTGCTGCCACGGCAGCAGGTTGGCGTGGTGTTCCAGGGCGCTGATGGCGATCTCATCGCCCGGGTGGAATAGATGTTCCAGCCCATAGGCCAGCAGATTCAGCGCGGAGGTCGCGCCATGGGTAAAGACGATCTGCCCGCAACCCTGTGCATTGAGCCATTGCGACACCTTGAGGCGACTGTCTTCGAACGCCTGGGTGGCGTGAGCCCCCGGCAGATGCTGCGCCCGGTGCACGTTGGCCGCGCCATTGGCGTAGTAATGCGTCAGGGCATCCAACAGGGCTTGGGGTTTCTGCGTGGTGGCGGCACTGTCCAGGTAGGTCTGGCCTTGCCGTTGCAGGGCGGCGATGGCCGGGAAATCGGCCCGCCAGGGGGATTGGATCAACATGCTTTCGGGCCCTGCTGGAGTTACGCCGGACCCTGTGGGAGCAAGGTTGCTCCCACAGGTGAGGGGGACGCGGCTTAGTTGTGCGCGTGCAGTGCTTCGTTCAGCTCGATGGCCGACTTGTGGGTCTTGCATTCCACCGCGCCGGTCTCGGAATTGCGGCGGAACAGCAGGTCGGGCTGGCCGGCCAGGTCGCGGGCCTTGACCACCTTGACCAGTTGGTTGTTCTCGTCCAGCAGCGCCACCTTGGTGCCGGCGGTGACATACAGGCCCGACTCCACGGTATTGCGGTCGCCCAACGGAATGCCGATACCGGCGTTGGCACCGATCAGGCAGCCTTCGCCGACCTTGATCACGATGTTGCCGCCGCCCGACAGGGTGCCCATGGTGGAGCAACCGCCGCCCAGGTCCGAACCCTTGCCGACGAATACGCCTGCCGAAACACGACCTTCGATCATGCCGGGGCCTTCGGTGCCGGCGTTGAAGTTGACGAAACCTTCGTGCATGACCGTGGTGCCTTCACCCACATAGGCGCCCAGGCGGATACGCGCGGCGTCGGCGATGCGCACGCCGGCCGGGACCACGTAGTCGGTCATTTTCGGGAACTTGTCCACCGAGAACACTTCCAGCAATTCGCCGCGCAGGCGGGCTTCAAGCTGGTGCTCGGCCAGTTCGCTCAGGTCGATCGCGCCCTGGCTGGTCCAGGCCACGTTCGGCAGCAGCGGGAAGATACCGGCCAGGTTCAGGCCGTGGGGCTTGACCAGGCGATGGGACAACAGGTGCAGCTTGAGGTACGCCTCGGGGGTGGAACTCAGTTGTGCATCTTCGGCCAGCAGGGTGGCGACCAACGGCTTGTGGCTCTCGGCCAGACGGGTCAGCAGCGCGGCTTGGGCGGCATCGACACCCTTGAGGGCATCGGCCAGTTGCGAGGCCTGGGCGGTGGTGAAGCTGATGGCCTGGTTGCCTTCGGTGTAGCCCAGGATCGGCGCGATGGCCTTGACAATGTCGGCCGAAGGATTGAGCAGTGGCTGTGCGTAGAACACTTCCAGCCAGGCGCCTTGGCGGTTTTGGGTGCCGACACCGAAGGCCAGGCTGAACAGGGTAGTGGACATGAACGTTACCTCAACAAAATGGACTGGGCAGGCTTACTTGATCTCTGCCGCATAAATATCTGGCTTGAAGCCAATCAGGGTTCGGTCACCGAGATCGAGCACCGGGCGCTTGATCATCGAGGGTTGGGCGAGCATCAGTTCGATGGCTTTCGTCTGGTCGAGATCGGCTTTGCGTTCGTCATCGAGCTTGCGAAAGGTCGTACCGGCACGGTTCAACACCACTTGCCAGCCATGCTCGTTGCACCATTGGGTCAGGTGCTCACGGTCGATGCCGGCGCTCTTGTAGTCGTGAAATTCGTAGCGTACTGCGTGTTCATCGAGCCAGGTGCGCGCTTTTTTCATCGTGTCACAGGCTTTGATGCCGAAAAGGTGCAACGTTTTGCTTGAATCGGTCAAGGAACTGCCCCCTTTGCAGGTGCTGGAAATAAAAGGTGAAGGATTATGCCATGACCGGACGGTTTCGCGACGGCCGAGGTTGATGGACACCAAAACCTGTGGGAGCGAGCTTGCTCGCGATGGCGTCCGATCAGCCAGCAATGAATCGATTCACACATCGCTATCGCGAGCAAGCTCGCTCCCACAAGGGTGGGGCTGCGACATAGGTGTAACGGCCAGGTTCATGCTAAGCGGTTAATATGGCACTTCAACGGCAAGCTGTTGCCGGATGTGTATCGCTGTCATTGGAAACCGCTATGCAAAGCGCCTACACCGTCCTGATCCTGCTGACGCTGGTGGGCGTCTCACGCCTGATCGGACGGTTGATCCCCCTGCCGTTGCCCCTGGTCCAGATCGGCGCCGGTGCCGTGCTGGCCTGGCCGTCCCTGGGCCTGCATGTCACCCTCGACCCGGAACTGTTCCTGTTTCTCTTCCTGCCGCCACTGCTGTTCTCCGATGGCTGGCGCATGCCCAAGCGCGAACTGTGGCGCCTGCGCGGGCCGATCCTGACCCTGGCGGTGGGGCTGGTGTTGTTCACCGTGGTGGGTGCCGGGTATTTCATTCATTGGTTGTTGCCGGATATTCCACTGCCGATGGCTTTCGCCCTGGCGGCGGTGCTGTCGCCCACCGACGCGGTGGCGGTCTCGGCGATTGCCCGCGACCGCTTGCCTGGGCCCCTGATGCACATGCTCCAGGGCGAGGCGCTGATGAACGACGCCTCGGGCCTGGTGACGTTCAAGTTTGCCTTGGCGGCGGCTGTCACTGGCGTGTTTTCCCTGGCCAACGCCAGCGTGACGTTCGTGCTGGTGGCGGTAGGTGGGCTGCTCGTCGGGGTCGCCTTGAGCTGGTTGATGGGACGCCTGCGAGCCTGGATGGTCGCCCGGGGCTGGGACGACCCGGCCACCCACGTGGTGTTCATGTTGTTGCTACCCTTCGCCGCCTACGTGGTGGCTGAGCGACTGGGCGCCTCGGGCATTCTCTCGGCGGTGGCGGCGGGGATGATGCAGAGCTGGCTCGACCTGCTGCCACGCCAGACCGGTACGCGGCTGCTCAATCGCAGTGTCTGGGCGCTGCTGGAGTTCGCCTTCAACGGTTTGATCTTCCTGCTGTTGGGCTTGCAGTTACCGGACATCATCAAGGCCGTGACCAGCCACGAAACCACGCTGTGGCCAACCCTGTTCTACCGCTGCCTGGATGTCGTGGTGATTTTCCTGGTGCTGCTGGTGCTGCGGTTCGTCTGGGTGCAGAGCATCTGGCGCCTGTCCGGGTTGTTGCGGCGCTGGCGCGGCAAGGGGGAACTGACACTGGTGCCCACCGCGCGCTCCTGCTGGCTGCTGACGTTCGGTGGGGTGAGAGGCGCGGTGACCCTGGCGGGCGTGCTCTCTGTGCCGTTGCTATTGGGCGCGGGCGAGCCCTTTCCCGAGCGGGACCTGCTGATCTTCATTGCCGCCGGGGTGATCCTGTTGTCATTGATCGCGGCCTGCATTGCCTTGCCGCTGTTACTGAAGGGCATCGAGAAAAGCCCCGATGACAAGCGCCGCAACGAAGTCCGCGATGCCTGGCGCAAGACTGCTGAAGCGGCGATCCGCGCGCTGGAAGTGGAGGAGCCGAGTGAGGCGACAAGTACGCCGGATGCGGCCCAGGCGGCGCTGGCCACTGAGGTCAAGGCGCGGTTGATGTCCGAGTATCGTCATCAGCTCGACGTGTTCAACGATTCCGCCGAGGCCCAGGCGTTGGCATTCGAAATGGACCTGCTGGAGCGCCGGCTGCGCTTGAAGGCTTATCGGGCGCAACGGCTGGAGTTGTATCGCCTCAGTCGTCATCACCAGATCGGGGATGATGTACTGCGTGAGGTGCTGGGGGAGTTGGATCTGGCAGAGGCGAATCTGGGGTTGGGTAAATAGTAGTTTTGCGCAGGACTCACCGTGGTGAGGGGATAAGACCCCTCACCACAACGGCGGTACGCTTCAACCCCGACGCTGGATAAACGCGCGGATCCGTTCCGCCGCTTCCACGCATTCTGCCAGTGGCGCCACCAGGGCCATGCGCACGCGCCCGGCCCCTGGGTTGACGCCGTCCACATCGCGGGACAGGTAGGAGCCCGGTACCACGGTCACATGTTCCTGTTCGAACAGGTCGCGGCAGAACGCTGCATCATCGCCGGCCACATTCGGCCACAGGTAGAAGCTGCCGTCGGGGCGTTGCACGTCCAGCACCGGGCTGAGGATTTCCAGCACGGCGTCGAATTTCTCCCGGTACAGCGCGCGGTTGGCCCGCACGTGCTCTTCGTCGTTCCATGCAGCGATGCTCGCCAGTTGGGTCTGGACCGGCATCGCGCAGCCATGATAGGTGCGGTACAGCAAAAAGCCTTTGAGAACGTCCGCATCGCCGGCGACGAAGCCGGAGCGCAGGCCTGGCAGGTTGGAGCGCTTGGACAGGCTGTGGAACACCACGCAGCGCTTGAAGTCCTTGCGACCCAGTTCGACGCAGGCGTTGAGCAGGCCCGGCGGCGGGCTCTGTTCGTCGAAATACAGTTCGCTGTAGCACTCGTCCGCAGCGATCACGAAATCGTGCTCGTCGGCCAAGGCGATGAGCTTCTTCAGCACATCCACCGGAATCAGGGCACCGGTCGGGTTGCCAGGGGAGCACAGGAACAGGATCTGGCAGCGTTTCCAGATGTCTGGCGACACGGCGTCGAAATCCGGGTTGAAGCCATTTGCGTCCAGGCATGGCAGGTAGTGCGGCTTGGCCCCGGCCAGGAACGCGGCGCCTTCGTAGATCTGGTAGAAGGGGTTCGGGCTGACGACCAGGGCGTCGTCGCCACGGTTGACCACGGTCTGGGTGAAGGCGAACAGCGCTTCGCGGGTGCCGTTGACTGGCAAGACATGACGCGCCGGGTCGAGCCAGCCGTTGGGTATATTGAAGCGACGCTCGCACCAGCCGGTGATTGCTTCACGCAGTTCCGGGATGCCGAGGGTGGTCGGGTACACAGCCATCTTTTCCAGATTACTGGCCAGGGCTTCAGCCACGAAGCTGGGCGAGCGATGCTTGGGTTCGCCGATGGACAGCGCGATGGGGCGTTTGTCGGGGTTGGGCGTGACGCTGCCCAGCAGGGCACGGAGCTTTTCGAACGGGTAGGGCTGCAACTGGTTCAAAGCGTTGTTCATCGAGGGCCTCGTCAATGTGGGCGCGGTCCTTGTGGAAGCTGGCTCGCTCCCACAGAGGGGGATTGTTCGTTCAGATGCTGATGCGTGTCGGGTGAGCATCGGGTTCCTGGTTGACGCTCAGGTGCCGGACGATCGCGTCCTGCAGACGGCTGCACAGTTGCGGATCGGACAACGGCTGGTTGTGGGCATCGGTGATGAAGAACACGTCTTCCACCCGCTCGCCGAGGGTGGCGATCTTGGCGTTCTGCAGCGACAGGTCGAATTCCAGGAAAATATGGCCGATCCGCGCCAGCAGGCCGGGACGGTCCGGGGCGCTGAGTTCCAGCACCGTGATCTGGCGCTGGGCATCGTTGTGGATCGTCACCTGGGGCGCAAAGGCAAAATGCTTGAGCTGGCGTGGCACCCGGCGCTGGATGATGGTGGGGTAGTCCGCCGGATTGCGCAGGGCCTCGGTGAGCCCGTCGCGAATCTGCTTGACCCGTGCCGGGTTGTCGCCAATCGAATCGCCGTCGGTGTCGAGCACGATGTAGGTGTCGAGGGTGAACTGGCTGCTGGAGGTGATGATCCGTGCGTCATGGATGTTGAGGTTGAGCTGGTCCATCGCGGCCACGGTCACGGCGAAGAAATCATGCTGGTCCGGGGCGTAGATGAAGATTTGCGTACCGCCTTCGAACTCGCGTTGCGTGGTTTCCTTGATCAGCACCAGGGGCCCGCCATCGGCCGGTTGCTGAAGGATTGCATCGCTGTGCCAGGCCACGTCGCCGGCGGTGTGGCGCAGGAAGTAGTCATCGCCCAGCTGCGACCAGAGCTGTTCGACATCGTCCGGGTCGGTACCGCCGCGTACCAGGATATCCAGGGCGGCACTCTGGGTGCGGCGGATCTGCTCTTCGCGATCCACCGGGTTTTCCAGGCCGCGACGCAAGGCACGCTTGGTCTCGGTGTAGAGCTGGCGCAACAGGCTGGCCCGCCAGGAGTTCCACAGGGTCGGGTTGGTGGCGTTGATGTCGGCCACGGTGAGCACGTAGAGGTAGTCCAGCCGCGTTTCGTCGCCGACGACCTGGGCGAAGTCATGGATCACCTGCGGGTCGGACAGGTCCTTGCGCTGGGCGGTGGTGGACATCACCAGGTGGTTCTGCACCAGCCAGACGATCAGCCGGCTGTCCCATGCTGGCAACTGATGGCGCTGGCAGAACGCTTCGGCATCCACTGCGCCGATTTCCGAATGGTCGCCCTGGCGGCCCTTGCCGATGTCGTGGTACAGCCCGGCCATGTAGATAAGCTCAGGCTTGGGCAGCTTGCCCATGAGCTTGCTGGCCAGTGGGAATTTCTCCGATACCTGGGTGTATTGCAGCTTGCGCAGGTGCTTGATCAGGTTCAGCGTGTGGGCATCGACCGTGTAGATGTGGAACAGGTCATGCTGCATCTGCCCGACGATGAAGCCGAACTCCGGCAGGTAGCGCCCCAGGATCCCGTAGCGGTTCATGCGTCGCAGGTTGCGGTGCACGCCGATCTTGCACTTGAACAACTCGATGAACAGGCTGGTGTTGCGGATGTCGTGACGGAAATCGTCATCGATCAGGTGGCGGTTTTCCCGCAGCAGGCGAATGGTGTCGGCGCGCACGCCCTTGATTTCCGGCTGCTGGGCCATGAGCACGAAAATCTCGATCATGGCGAAGGGCGTACGCCGGAATACGTTGTCGTTGCGTGCCTCGATGTAACCGTCGTGCAACTGGAAGCGGGCGTTGATAGGCTGGGGCGGCTCGGCGTCTTCCGGCGCGAGGATGACTTCCTCGAAATGCTGGATGATCAGCTCGCTGAGCTGCGCGATGCTCATCACCACCCGGTAGTACTGCTGCATGAAGTTTTCGATGGCCTGCTTGGCATCGCTCCCTTCGAAGCCCAGCAGGCCGGCGATGGAGCGCTGATGGTCGAACAGCAGGCGATCTTCGGCGCGCCCGGCGAGCATGTGCAGGGCGTAGCGTACCTTCCACAGGAACTCCTGGGAGGATGCCAGCAGGGCGTTCTCGCTCTCGACCAGGAACCCTTCGCCGGCCAGGGCTCGCAGGTTCAGGGTGCCGTACTGGCGGCGGGCAACCCACAGGATCGTCTGGATGTCCCGCAAACCGCCGGGGGAGCCCTTCACGTTGGGTTCCAGGTTGTACTCGGTGTCGTTGTACTTGTGGTGACGGGCCTTTTGCTCGGCATGCTTGGCCAGGAAAAAATCCTTGCTGGGCCACATGTGCGCCGTGCTGGTAACGTCAAGCATGCGCTGGCGCAAGCGCTCAGGGCCGGCGATGGTGCGGCTTTCCATCAGGTTGGTGATCACCGTCAGGTCGGCGCGGGCTTCATCGGCGCATTCCTGTACCGACCGCACGCTCTGGCCGACTTCCAGGCCGATGTCCCACAGCAGCGTCAGGAAGCGTTCGATGGAGTCGCGAAAGACTTCGTGATCGTCGCCGTCCAGCAGGATCAGCAAGTCGATGTCGGAGTAGGGATGCAGCTCCCCCCGGCCGTAACCGCCCACCGCCACCAGGGCGATATGGGTGTCAGGGTTCCAGCTGAACTGCTCCCAGGCCCTTTGCAGGATGTTATCGACGAACCAGGCGCGATCCTCGATCAGCCGACGGATATCCCGGCCATTGCGAAAGCGCTGGTCGAGCACTTCGTGGGCCTGGCGGATCGCCTTCTTGAAGGCCGGGATGGGGCTTGCCTTCAGGGCCAGTTCAGCCTGGAACTGGCCGCGGTCGAAGAGTTCGGGATCCACCTGCGGCATCGAATGGCTTTCCTTTCTATCTATAGCTGGGGTCGGTTCAGGCGGAAACGCGAGGGATGGTGTCGTCGCTGCGCAGGGTAAATATTTCGTACCCGGTCTCGGTCACCAGCAGGGTGTGTTCCCACTGGGCCGACAGCTTGCGGTCCTTGGTGATGGCGGTCCAGCCGTCGCCCAGTACCTTGGTTTCGGCGCGACCCTGGTTGATCATCGGCTCGATGGTGAAGGTCATGCCCGCCTGGAGCTCCATGCCGGTGCCGGCGCGGCCGTAGTGCAGGATCTGTGGCTCTTCGTGGAAGACCTTGCCGATGCCGTGGCCACAGAATTCACGTACCACCGAGAAGCCGTTCTTCTGCGCGTGCTTCTGGATCACCTCGCCGATGTCACCCAGTCGGCAGCCCGGCTTCACCAGCTCGATGGCCATGTACATGCATTCCTGGGTCACTTTCGACAGGCGCTGGGCCCACTCCGGCACGTTGCCGACGTGGAACATGCGGCTGGTATCGCCGTGATAGCCATCCTTGATGACGGTGACGTCGATGTTCAGGGTGTCGCCATCCTTCAGCGGCTTCTCGTTGGGGATGCCGTGGCAGACCACGTGATTGATCGAAGTGCAGATCGACTTCGGAAAGCCTTTGTAGTTGAGCGGTGCGGGAATGGCCTTCTGCTCGTTGACGATATAATCGTGGCAGATTCGGTCCAGCTCTTCGGTGGTCACGCCCGGCTTGACGTAGTCGGCGATCATTTCCAGCACGTCGGCGGCGAGCTTGCCGGCGACACGCATCTTTGCGATGTCCTCGGGAGTCTTGAGGGTGACGGTCATACAGGCTCTCTCTGCGCCTGGTGGCGCTGTTCGAAACGAAATGGGCGGCGCAAGAGGTTCCCTGCGGCCCCGAAAACGCGATTCTAACAGACGATCAGTACAATGAGCTCTCCAGGCCGGAACTCTGTGGTGAGGGGGTTATCCCCTTGCCACAATAGGTTTTAAGAATCCGGGTTTCGTTTTCGCCCTCGCTGTGGTATAAAATGCGCCGCTTTCCGGGGATGACCCCGAGAGCTTAAATCCACACACGTGTCGACACGATGACCTGGGTGCCTTCGGCTTATATAGGCCGCTGGTTGGTCATTGGGATACGTGGAGGCCAAACCCGACTTATCAAGGAACTATCATGTCCCAAGTCAACATGCGCGATATGCTGAAGGCCGGTGTGCACTTCGGCCACCAGACCCGTTACTGGAACCCGAAAATGGGCAAGTACATTTTCGGCGCGCGCAACAAGATCCACATCATCAACCTTGAAAAAACCCTGCCGATGTTCAACGAGGCACTGACCTTCGTAGAGCGCCTGGCCCAGGGCAAAAACAAGATTCTGTTCGTCGGCACCAAGCGCTCCGCTGGCAAGATCGTTGCTGAAGAAGCAGCACGTTGCGGTTCGCCGTACGTCGATCACCGCTGGTTGGGCGGCATGCTGACCAACTTCAAGACCATTCGCGCTTCCATCAAGCGTCTGCGTGATCTCGAAGTCCAGTCCGAAGACGGCACTTTCGCCAAGCTGACCAAGAAAGAAGCGCTGATGCGCACTCGCGATCTTGAGAAGCTGGACCGCTCCCTGGGTGGTATCAAGGACATGGGCGGTCTGCCTGACGCACTGTTCGTGATCGACGTTGACCACGAGCGCATCGCGATCACCGAAGCCAACAAGCTGGGTATCCCGGTCATCGGCGTTGTCGATACCAACAGCAGCCCGGAAGGCGTTGACTACATCATCCCAGGCAACGATGACGCCATTCGCGCCATCCAGCTGTACATGGGTTCGATGGCTGACGCTGTTATCCGTGGTCGCAACAATGTTAACGGCGGCACCGAAGTCTTCGCTGAAGAAGCTCCGGCAGCAGCCGCTGAGTAATCGACGCCCTGGCGTTGACTCAGTAAGCAAAAAGGGGGCTTGGCCCCCTTTTTGCCACCTCGAAAACCATTTGTCGCCGGCGCAGTGACTTGTTTGTAACCTGCCGCAGCCTATAAGCAGTGGTTTTCCAGGAAGAATTGATCGCCCGTTCGGTCGGGTGGAATGGTTGAAAACCTATCCAAGAGGATTTTGAAATGGCAGAGATTACTGCAGCGTTGGTCAAAGAACTGCGCGAGCGTACCGGCGAAGGCATGATGGACTGCAAGAAAGCCTTGACCAAGGCTGGCGGCGACATCGAGAAAGCCATTGATGACATGCGTGCTTCGGGCGCCATCAAGGCTGCCAAGAAAGCCGGCAACGTCGCCGCTGAAGGCGCCATCGCCATCAAGGACGACGGCAAGGCTGCCGTCCTGCTGGAAGTCAACTCCCAGACCGACTTCCTGGCTCTGCAGGATGACTTCAAGGCCTTCGTCGCTGCCAGCGTCGAAAAAGCCTTCGCTGACAAACTGACCGACGCAGCTCCGCTGATCGAAGCCCAGGAAGAAGCGCGCCTGGTCCTGGTTGGCAAGACCGGCGAAAACGTCAACATCCGTCGCCTGGTTCGCGTTGAAGGTGATGTGGTCGGTACCTACCTGCACGGCAACAAGATCGGTGTTGCGGTTGTCCTGAAGGGCGGCGACACCGAGCTGGCCAAAGACATCGCCATGCACGTGGCTGCTACCAACCCTGAGTTCCTGCTGCCTTCGGACGTTTCCGCTGAAGCGATCGAGCGCGAGAAGGGTGTTTTCCTGCAGCTGAACGAAGAGAAGCTGAAAGGCAAGCCTGCTGAAATCGCAGAGAAAATGGTCAGCGGCCGTATCTCCAAGTTCCTGGCCGAAGCCAGCCTGGTTGAGCAGGCCTTCGTCAAGAACCCGGAAATCAAGGTCGGCGACCTGGCGAAGAAAGCCGGTGCTGAAATCGTTTCGTTCACCTACTTCAAAGTAGGTGAAGGCATCGAGAAACCGGTCGACAACTTCGCAGAAGAAGTTGCCGCTCAGGTAGCTGCTGCCAGCAAGCAATAAGACGGTTTTACAACTGTCGCCCAGAAGAGGCTGCCCGCTCACGCGCGCAGCCTCTTTTTGGATCGGAGGCCGATTATTATTGGTTTCCTGTCGGAACTGGCTTACAAAGCCGTGTTCCGATGGCGCTGTGTCAGCGTCAAGCTAGAGTGAACGCAGGCTGTAAACAGCTTGAAGAATTTTTGAAAATACGCCGCAGGAGAGATTCGCAATGGCTCAGCAGGGCAGTGGTTATCAGGCTCGCTATAAACGCATTCTACTCAAGCTTAGCGGCGAGGCCCTGATGGGCTCGGAAGAGTTCGGGATCGATCCGAAGGTCCTGGATCGCATGGCCCTGGAAGTTGGCCAGTTGGTCGGCATCGGTGTCCAGGTCGGCCTGGTCATCGGCGGCGGCAACCTGTTCCGCGGCGCGGCGCTGAGCGCGGCCGGCATGGATCGGGTCACGGGCGACCACATGGGCATGCTGGCCACTGTGATGAACGCCCTGGCTATGCGCGACGCGCTCGAGCGTGCCAATATCTCGGCCATCGTGATGTCGGCCATTTCCATGGTTGGCGTGACCGATCACTACGACCGCCGCAAAGCCATGCGCCACCTCAATTCCAAGGAAGTGGTGATCTTTGCCGCCGGCACCGGTAATCCGTTCTTCACCACGGATTCGGCTGCCTGCCTGCGAGCGATCGAGATCGATGCCGATGTCGTGCTCAAGGCAACCAAGGTCGATGGCGTCTACACCGCCGACCCGTTCAAGGACCCGCATGCCGAGAAGTTCGATCATCTGACCTACGATGAAGTACTGGATCGCAAGCTGGGTGTAATGGACCTGACGGCAATCTGCCTGTGTCGCGATCACAAGATGCCGCTGCGTGTCTTTAACATGAACAAGCCCGGCGCCCTGCTGAACATCGTGCATGGCGGCGCCGAAGGAACCCTGATCGAGGAAGTTCAACAATGATCAATGAAATCAAGAAAGACGCCGAACAGCGCATGCAGAAGTCCGTGGAGTCTCTGGCGCACAACTTCGGCCGCATCCGTACCGGCCAGGCCCACCCGAGCATTCTCGAGGGCGTGATGGTGCCTTACTACGGTGCAGACACTCCGATCAAGCAAGTGGCCAACATCACCGTCAAGGACGCCCGTACCCTGCAGGTCGTGGCTTTCGAGCGCAACATGCTCGCGGCGGTCGACAAGGCCATTGGCAGTGCCGGCCTGAACCTGAACCCGACCAACCTGGGTGAGTTGCTGCTGATCTCCATGCCGGCCCTGACCGAAGAGACCCGCAAGGGCTTCACCAAGCAGGCTCGTGACGTGGCTGAAGACGCTCGTGTTGCCGTGCGCAACATCCGTCGTGATGCCAACAGCCAGCTCAAGGACCTGGTCAAGGAAAAGGAAATCAGCGAAGACGAAGAGCGTCGCGCCGCCGGCGAGATCGACGACCTGACCAAGAAGTATGTGGCTAAGATCGACGCGGATTTGGCGCAGAAAGAAAAAGACCTGATGGCCGTATAAGGGTCTCGTTTTCATGGAAAAGACCAAGCAGGCTGTGTCGTTCGCGGTGCCTCGCCATGTGGCGATCATCATGGACGGCAACAATCGCTGGGCCAAGAAACGCTTCATGCCCGGCGTCGCCGGGCATAAGGCGGGTGTCGACGCGGTTCGTGCGGTCATCGAGGTGTGTGCCGAGGCGGGAGTCGAGGTGCTGACCCTGTTCGCTTTCTCCAGCGAAAACTGGCAGCGTCCGGCCGACGAGGTCAGCGCCTTGATGGAGTTGTTCCTCAAGGCCCTGCGTCGCGAGGCCAAGCGCCTCAACGAGAACAGCATCAGCCTGCGCATCATCGGTGATCGTTCGCGCTTCCATCCGGAGCTGCAGGCGGCGATGCGCGAGGCCGAGGCCGCGACGGCCGGTGCCGACCGGTTTGTCCTGCAGATCGCCGCCAACTATGGTGGCCAGTGGGACATCGCCCAGGCTGCCCAGCGCCTTGCGCGGGAGGTCCAGGCCGGGCATTTGCGGCCGGAGGACATCACTCCCGACCTGTTGCAGGCCTGCCTGGCCACGGGCGACCTGCCATTGCCGGACCTGTGCATTCGCACTGGCGGCGAGCACCGCATCAGCAATTTCCTTCTCTGGCAGCTGGCTTATGCCGAGCTGTACTTCTCCGACCTTTTCTGGCCGGACTTCAAACACGAAGCCATGCGCGTCGCACTGGCCGATTTCGCTTCCCGTCAGCGTCGCTTCGGTAAAACGAGCGAGCAGATCGAAGCTGGAGCCCGGGTTTAATGCTTAAACAACGAATCATCACAGCCCTGATCCTGTTGCCCATCGCCCTGGGTGGTTTCTTCCTGCTCGAGGGGGCCGGCTTTGCCCTGTTCATCGGGCTGGTCGTGACGCTGGGGGCCTGGGAGTGGGCCCGGCTGGCGGGTTTCGCCGCGCAGTCGGCGCGCATGACCTATGCGGCGGCCGTGGCGGCCATGCTGTTCGTCATGTACGTGGTGCCGGGCATCGCACCCTGGGTGCTGGGTGCTTCGGTGCTGTGGTGGGCAACGGCAGCGTTCCTGGTTTTGACCTACCCCCGGACTACCCATCACTGGGCCAACGCAGCGACCAAACTGACCATCGGCCTGTTGATCCTGTTGCCGGCCTGGCAAGGCCTGATCTGGATCAAGCAGGGGCCGTTGGGCAATTGGCAGATCATGGCTGTGATGGTGCTGGTATGGGGGGCCGACGTCGGTGCCTACTTTTCCGGTCGGGCCTTTGGCAAACGCAAGCTGGCGCCAAAGGTCAGTCCAGGCAAGAGTTGGGAAGGGGTCTATGGTGGGCTGGCCTTGAGCCTGGTGATCACGACAGTGGTCGGTGTCACACGCGAGTGGACTGCCGGGCAACTGCTGATCGGCCTGTTCGGTGCCGCGCTCATCGTATTTGTCTCGGTGGTCGGCGACCTGACCGAAAGCATGTTCAAGCGTCAATCCGGGATCAAGGACAGCAGCAACCTGTTGCCGGGCCATGGCGGCGTACTGGATCGCATTGACAGCCTGACTGCCGCGATCCCGATCTTCGCCGTGCTGTTGTGGATGGCTGCACCGTGAGTCGTCCTCAGCAGATCACTGTACTGGGCGCCACCGGTTCCATTGGCCTCAGCACCCTGGACGTCATTGCCCGGCATCCAGAGCGTTACCAGGTCTTCGCCCTCAGTGGCTTCACGCGCCTGAACGAGCTGCTGGCGTTGTGCTTGCGTCACGTCCCGCGGTTCGCCGTGGTGCCGCAAGCCAGTGTGGCGCGGGCGCTGCAGGACGACCTGCGCGCGGCAGGCTTGCAGACCCGCGTGCTGGTAGGGGAGGAGGGCCTGTGCGAGGTGGCCTCCGATCCCGAAGTCGATGCGGTGATGGCGGCGATCGTCGGTGCGGCGGGCTTGCGTCCGACGCTGGCGGCGGTGAAGGCGGGCAAGAAGATCCTGCTGGCCAACAAGGAGGCCCTGGTCATGTCCGGGGCGCTGTTCATGCAGGCGGTGGGCCTGAGCGGCTCGGTGCTGCTGCCGATCGACAGCGAACATAACGCGATTTTTCAGTGCATGCCCCGGGACTTTTCCCGAGGCCTGGGTGCGGTGGGGGTTCGGAGGATTCTGCTGACGGCTTCCGGCGGTCCGTTCCGCCAGACTCCCCTGGCCGAGCTGGAACATGTTTCGCCTGAACAGGCGTGCGCTCATCCGAACTGGTCCATGGGGCGCAAGATTTCCGTGGATTCGGCCAGCATGATGAACAAGGGCCTGGAGCTGATCGAGGCCTGCTGGCTGTTCGATGCCAAGCCTTCTCAGGTCGAGGTGGTGATCCATCCCCAGAGCGTGATCCATTCCCTGGTGGACTACGTGGACGGTTCGGTGCTGGCCCAGCTGGGCAACCCGGACATGCGCACCCCTATCGCCAATGCCCTGGCCTGGCCGGAGCGGATCGACTCCGGCGTGGCCCCCCTGGACCTGTTCGCCATCGCTCGCCTGGACTTCCAGGCGCCCGATGAGCAGCGTTTCCCGTGCCTGCGCCTGGCTCGCCAGGCTGGCGAGGCAGGCAACAGCGCGCCGGCCATGCTCAATGCGGCCAATGAAGTGGCAGTGGCGGCGTTTCTCGATGGACGTGTCCGTTACCTCGAGATCGCGAGTATCATCGAGGAAGTCTTGAACCTGGAGGCTGTGGTTTGCCTCGATGATCTGGACGCGGTATTCACTGCCGATGCCAGGGCTCGTGAGCTGGCGAGCCAATGGCTGAGGCGTCACGGGCGTTGAGGTTGCGATACGTTAGCCAGGGTTGCCCTGGACTGGATTGCGGAGAAAGCAGATGAGCGCGCTCTATATGATTGTCGGCACCCTGGTTGCACTGGGTGTGCTGGTCACTTTTCACGAATTCGGTCATTTCTGGGTCGCGCGTCGCTGTGGCGTCAAGGTGCTGCGTTTTTCCGTCGGCTTCGGCATGCCCTTGCTACGCTGGCATGACAAGAGCGGCACCGAGTTCGTCGTGGCGGCTATCCCCCTGGGCGGCTACGTGAAGATGCTGGACGAGCGCGAAGGTGAAGTGCCCGCCGATCAGCTGCATCAGTCCTTCAATCGCAAGACCGTTCGTCAGCGCATCGCCATCGTGGCGGCGGGGCCCGTCGCCAACTTCCTGTTGGCCCTGGTGTTTTTCTGGGCGCTGGCCATGCTGGGCAGCGAGCAGGTGCGGCCGGTCATCGGTGGCGTAGAGGCCGGTAGCGTGGCCGCACGGGCCGGGCTGAGCCCTGGCCAGGAGATCGTGGCGATCGATGGAGAGCCCACTTCCGGCTGGGCCGCCGTCAACCTGCAGTTGGTGCGTCGCCTGGGCGAAAGTGGCTCGTTGCAGTTGATGGTGCGCGACGAGGGCTCGACCACGGATTCGCCTCGGGAACTGGTGCTGGACAACTGGCTCAAGGGCGCCGATGAGCCGGATCCGATCCGCTCCCTGGGTATTCGCCCCTGGCGTCCGGCGCTGCCGCCGATATTGGCCGAGCTCGATCCGAAGGGCCCGGCCCAGGCCGCGGGCCTGAAGACCGGTGATCGCCTGCTGGCCCTCGATGGGCAGCCGGTCGGTGACTGGCAGCAGGTGGTGGATGCGGTTCGTGTACGTCCTGATACCAAGATTGTGCTGCGCATCGAGCGTGATGGTGCTCCAATTGACGTCCCTGTCACCTTGGGCGCGCGGGGCGAGAGCAAGGCGCCGAACGGCTACCTGGGCGCTGGCGTCAAGGCTGTCGACTGGCCGCCAGAGATGATTCGCGAGGTCAGCTTCGGTCCTGTCGCTGCGATTGGCGAGGGTGCGCGTCGTACGTGGACCATGAGCGTCCTGACCCTCGATTCGCTCAAGAAAATGTTGTTCGGCGAGCTCTCGGTAAAAAACTTGAGTGGACCGATAACCATTGCTAAAGTGGCGGGCGCTTCTGCCCAGTCGGGCGTTGCTGATTTCCTGAATTTCCTTGCTTATCTGAGCATTAGCCTGGGGGTTCTGAATTTGCTGCCTATCCCGGTGCTGGATGGGGGGCATCTGCTGTTCTATCTGATCGAGTGGGCGCGTGGTCGTCCCTTGTCGGATCGGGTTCAAGGTTGGGGGATACAGATCGGGATCAGCTTGGTGGTCGGGGTGATGTTGCTTGCCCTGGTCAACGATCTGGGTCGTCTGTAACGCTTCGCTGAATTGCGAATCTGCCGCATTTTGCGGCAGTTTGTTTATTGCCAGTTGGAATAAGAAAGGACTTCATGAAACGTCTGCTGCTAACCGCGGTTATTACCGTGTTGATGATCGCCGAAGTTCACGCCGAGTCCTTCACTATCTCTGATATTCGCGTCAACGGCCTCCAGCGGGTCTCCGCGGGTAGCGTCTTTGGTGCCTTGCCGTTGAACGTCGGCGAGCAGGCGGATGATCGGCGCCTGGTGGAGTCCACTCGTGCGCTGTTCAAGACCGGCTTCTTTCAAGATATCCAGCTGGGCCGTGATGGCAATGTCCTGGTCATTACGGTTGTCGAGCGGCCGTCGGTCGCCAGCATCGAGATCGAAGGCAACAAGGCGATCTCCACCGAAGACCTGATGAAAGGTCTCAAGCAATCCGGTCTGGCCGAAGGCGAGATCTTCCAGCGCGCGACCCTCGAAGGCGTGCGTAACGAACTGCAGCGCCAGTACGTGGCCCAGGGCCGCTACTCGGCCACCGTCGACACCGAAGTGGTTCCTCAGCCACGTAACCGTGTCGGCCTGAAGGTCAACATCAACGAAGGCACCGTGGCGGCCATCCAGCACATCAACGTGGTGGGCAATACGGTTTTCCCCGATGAAGACCTGATCGACCTGTTCGAACTCAAGACCACCAACTGGCTGTCGTTCTTCAAGAACGACGACAAGTACGCCCGTGAAAAACTGTCCGGTGACCTGGAGCGCCTGCGTTCCTATTACCTGGACCGGGGCTACATCAACATGGACATCGCCTCGACCCAGGTGTCCATCACGCCGGACAAGAAACACGTCTACATCACTGTCAACGTCAACGAGGGCGATAAATACACCGTTCGCGACGTCAAGCTCAGTGGTGACCTGAAGGTGCCGGAAGACCAGGTCAAGTCGCTGTTGCTGGTGCAGAAGGGCCAGGTGTTCTCGCGCAAGCTGATGACCACTACGTCCGAGCTGATCACCCGCCGCCTGGGTAACGAAGGTTATACCTTCGCCAACGTCAACGGCGTGCCGCAGCCTCACGACGAAGACCATACCGTCGATATCACCTTCGCCGTTGACCCGGGCAAGCGTGCCTATGTCAACCGCATCAACTTCCGTGGCAACACCAAGTCCGAGGACGAGGTACTGCGTCGTGAAATGCGCCAGATGGAAGGTGGCTGGGCTTCGACCTACCTGATCGACCAGTCCAAGACCCGCCTGGAACGCCTGGGCTTCTTCAAGGAAGTCAACGTCGAGACCCCGGCGGTACCGGGCGTCGATGACCAGGTCGATGTGAACTACAGCGTCGAGGAGCAGGCGTCCGGCTCCATCACCGCCAGCGTCGGTTTCGCCCAGAGCGCGGGCCTGATCCTGGGTGGTTCGATCACCCAGAACAACTTCCTGGGTACCGGTAACAGGGTCAGCGTCGGCCTGACCCGCAGCGAATACCAGACCCGCTACAACTTCGGCTTCGTGGACCCCTACTGGACCGCCGACGGGGTGAGCCTGGGCTACAACGCCTTCTATCGCACCACCGACTACGACGAGCTGGACTCGGACATCTCCAGCTATGCGGTGGACAGCTACGGTGTGGGCGCCAACATCGGCTACCCGATCAGCGAGACCTCGCGCCTGACCTTCGGCCTCACCGCCCAGCAGGACAAGATCAACACCGGTCGCTACACCGTCGACGAGATCTTCGACTTCGTTAACAAGGAAGGCGACAGCTACCTGAACTTCAAGGCGTCCGCCGGCTGGTCCGAGTCGACCCTGAACAAAGGTGTGCTGGCGACCCGCGGTCATTCCCAGAGCCTGGTGTTCGAAACCACCACCCCTGGCAGCGACCTGTCGTTCTTCAAACTCGACTACCGGGGCCAGTTGTTCCAGCCATTGTCCGATAACTACACCATGCGCCTGCACACCGAGCTGGGCTATGGTGACGGCTACGGTTCCACTGACGGCCTGCCGTTCTACGAGAACTACTACGCCGGTGGTTTCAACTCGGTGCGTGGCTTCAAGGACAGCACCCTGGGTCCACGCAGTACGCCGAGCCGGGGTAACAACCCGGGCACCATCAGAGACCCGGATCAGGATCCGCTGCCGTTCGGTGGCAACGTCCTTATCCAGGGTGGTCTGGAAGTCCTCTTCCCGATGCCGTTCGTCAAGGATCAGCGCTCCCTGCGTACCTCGGTATTCTGGGACGTGGGTAACGTATTCGACTCCAAGTGCAGCGACACTACCAACGCCAACGGCACCAGGTCCAACACTCAGTGCAACGACATCAGCCTGAGCAACATGGCCAGCTCCGTTGGTGTGGGCGTGACCTGGGTCACCGCGCTCGGTCCTTTGAGCTTCGCCCTGGCGATGCCGATCAAGAAACCGGATGACGCTGAAACCCAAGTGTTCCAATTCTCCCTCGGCCAGACGTTCTAAGCGTCTGCCCCAAGATAACGACAATGGATTTTGTAGGAGTACATCGTGCGTAAGTTGACTCAATTGGTTCTCCTGGCGACCGTACTGGTCGCAGGTCCGGCTTTTGCCGACATGAAGATCGCCGTGCTGAACTATCAGATGGCCCTGCTGGAATCCGACGCGGCTAAGAAATACGCCGTGGATGCCGAGAAGAAGTTCGGCCCGCAGCTGACCAAGCTCAAGAGCCTGGAAAGCAGCGCCAAGGGCATCCAGGATCGTCTGGTGGCCGGTGGCGACAAGATGGCCCAGGGCGAGCGTGAGCGCCTGGAGCTCGAGTTCAAGCAAAAGGCCCGTGACTTCCAGTTCCAGTCCAAGGAGTTGAACGAAGCGAAAGCCGTGGCCGACCGTGAAATGCTCAAGCAGCTCAAGCCCAAGCTCGACAGCGCCGTGGAAGAAGTCATCAAGAAGGGTGGTTTTGACCTGGTGTTCGAGCGTGGCGCAGTGATCGATGTCAAGCCTCAGTACGACATCACGCGCCAGGTCATCGAGCGCATGAATCAGCTGAAGTAATCCATGACAGCGACTATCAAGCTTGGCCAGCTGGCCGAGTTCCTCGGCGCCACCCTGCGTGGCGACCCGGAGAAGGCAATTACTGGGCTGGCCACTTTACAAGAGGCTGGCCCAGCTCAGTTGAGCTTCCTGGCAAATCCCCAGTACCGAAAGTACCTTGCAGACAGCCGCGCTGCCGCGCTGTTGCTCAAGGCTGGCGATGCCGAGGGGTTCCATGGTGACGCCCTGATCGTGCCCGACCCGTACCTGGCGTATGCACGGATTTCCCATCTGTTCGACCCCAAGCCCAAGGCACCTGCCGGCATTCATCCCAGCGCGGTGATCGCCGCCGATGCCGTGGTGGATCCTACCGCCAGCATCGGGCCTTTCGTGGTCATCGAGAGTGCGGCGCGCATCGGTGCGGGGGTCACCCTGGGGGCTCACTGCTTCGTCGGCGCGCGTAGCGAGATCGGCGAGGGCGGTTGGCTGGCCCCCCGGGTCACCCTGTATCACGATGTGCGCATCGGCAAGCGGGTAGTGATTCAATCCGGCGCGGTGCTGGGTGGCGAAGGGTTCGGTTTTGCCAACGAGAAGGGTGTCTGGCAGAAGATCGCCCAGATCGGTGGCGTGACCGTCGGCGACGATGTGGAGATCGGCGTCAATACGGCCATCGACCGCGGTGCGTTGGCAGACACGATCATCGGCAACGGCGTCAAGCTCGACAACCAGATCCAGATTGCCCACAACGTCCAGGTCGGCGATCACACGGCCATGGCCGCCTGCGTGGGCATTTCCGGCAGCACCAAGATCGGCAAGCATTGCATGCTCGCCGGTGGCGTAGGGCTGGTGGGGCACATCGACATTTGTGACAACGTTTTCCTGACCGGCATGACCATGGTGACCCACTCGATTACCGAGCCGGGCGCCTATTCCTCCGGAACGGCGATGCAGCCGGCGGCCGAATGGCGCAAGAGCGCGGCCCGGATTCGTCAGCTCGACGACATGGCGCGACGTCTGCGACAGCTGGAAAAGCGTGTAGGGGACGTGACCCCTGACGGTAATGCTTCATCAGATGGCTGATACCATTTCCATATCAAGTGTGCACAGCCGCTAGACTGCCTCCTTGATTTGCCAGCGGAGTGCGCGTCAATCCGCGCTCCCAATCTTTACATAGGCTTCCTCCCGAAATGATGGACATCAACGAGATTCGCGAATACCTGCCTCACCGTTACCCGTTCCTGCTGGTGGATCGGGTAGTGGAGCTGGATGTCGAAGGCAAGCGCATTCGCGCCTACAAGAATGTCAGCATCAACGAGCCGTTCTTCAATGGCCATTTCCCCGCGCATCCAATCATGCCGGGTGTGCTGATCATCGAGGCAATGGCCCAGGCTGCCGGGATCCTCGGTTTCAAGATCATGGACGTGAAACCCGCCGACGGCACGCTCTACTATTTCGTAGGCTCCGACAAACTGCGTTTCCGCCAGCCGGTGACCCCAGGCGACCAGTTGATCCTCGAAGCCAAGTTCATCAGTTGCAAGCGCCAGATCTGGAAGTTCGAATGCCAGGCTTCGGTCGATGGCAAGCCGGTCTGCTCCGCTGAAATCATTTGTGCGGAACGCAAACTATGAGTTTGATCGACCCTCGCGCAATCATCGATCCGACGGCCGTTCTGGCCGCCGATGTCGAGGTCGGCCCGTGGTCGATTGTCGGCGCAGGTGTGGAAATCGGCGAGGGCACGGTGATCGGGCCCCACGTAGTTCTCAAGGGGCCGACCCGGATCGGCCGGCACAATCGCATCTACCAGTTTTCCTCGGTAGGCGAAGACACCCCCGATCTCAAGTACAAAGGCGAGGAGACCCGCCTGGTCATCGGCGATCACAACGTGATCCGCGAAGGCGTGACGATCCACCGCGGCACTGTACAGGATCGTTCCGAAACTACCCTGGGTGACCACAACCTGATCATGGCCTATGCCCACATCGGCCACGACAGCGTTATTGGCAACCACTGCATCCTGGTCAACAACACCGCGCTGGCCGGCCATGTACACGTGGACGACTGGGCGATCCTGTCCGGCTTCACCCTGGTACACCAGTACTGCCACATCGGTGCCCACAGCTTTTCCGGCATGGGCACCGCCATTGGCAAGGACGTCCCGGCCTATGTCACGGTGTTCGGCAATCCGGCCGAAGCCCGCAGCATGAACTTCGAAGGCATGCGCCGTCGTGGCTTCAGCGAAGAGGCGATCGCGGCGTTGCGTCGTGCCTACAAGGTCGTCTATCGCCAGGGGCTGACCGTCGAGCAGGCGTTGGCCGAGTTGGCCGAAGCGGCGACCCAGTTCCCGGAAGTCGCGATATTCCGCGACTCCATCCAGTCCTCGACCCGCGGCATCACCCGCTGACCATGGCTACCTTGCGTGTTGCGCTGGTGGCGGGGGAGGCTTCCGGCGATATCCTGGGCGCGGGCCTGATGCGTGCGCTCAAGGCGCAGCATCCGGCGGTCGAGTTCATCGGTGTTGGCGGACCGTTGATGCAGGCCGAGGGGCTGGCCTCCTATTTTCCGATGGAGCGTCTGTCGGTGATGGGGCTGGTAGAAGTGCTCGGCCGCCTGCGGGAATTGCTGGCCCGGCGCAAGCGGCTCATCCAGACCCTGATCGGTGAAAAGCCGGATGTATTCATCGGCATCGATGCGCCGGATTTCACCCTCAACATCGAACTCAAGTTGCGTCAGGCCGGGATCAAGACGGTGCATTACGTCAGCCCGTCGGTCTGGGCCTGGCGGCAGAAGCGGGTGCTGAAGATTCGCGAAGGCTGCGACCTGATGCTGACGTTGCTGCCCTTCGAAGCCCGATTCTACGAAGAGAAAGGCGTGCCGGTACGGTTTGTCGGTCACACCCTGGCCGACACCATTCCCCTGGAGGCTGATCGCGACCAGGCCCGCCGGGCGCTGGGCCTTCCCGACGGTCCGCTGGTGGCCTTGATGCCCGGCAGCCGGGGCGGCGAAGTCAGTCGTCTGGCAAGCGTGTTCTTCGACGCTGCCCAACGCATGCAGGCGATACGCCCCGACGTGCGTTTCGTCCTGCCCTGTGCCAGCCCGCAACGGCGGGTCCAGCTCGAGGCCTTGCTGGCCGGACGCGATCTGCCGGTCACGTTGCTCGATGGCTGCTCCCACCAGGCGCTGGCAGCCTGCGATGCCGTGTTGATTGCCTCCGGGACTGCTACCCTTGAAGCGTTGTTGTACAAACGCCCCATGGTGGTCGCCTATCGCCTGGCGCCGCTGACGTTCTGGATTCTCAAGCGTATGGTCAAGAGCCCTTACATCTCCCTGCCCAACCTGTTGGCCCAGCGTCTGCTGGTGCCGGAGTTGCTGCAGGACGAGGCGACGCCCGAGGCGCTGGCCAGTACACTGCTACCCTTGATCGACGGCGGCGAGGAGCAGACTCGTGGCTTCGATGAAATTCACCGTACCCTGCGTCGCGACGCCTCCAACCAGGCGGCGGATGCAGTACTGACCCTGGTCGGCGCAAAACCATGAGCCATTCGAAGATACAACTGGGCCTGGACTTCAACCTGGTGGCCGAGGTGGAAGAACTGGTGGCCGGTGTCGACGAGGTTGGGCGCGGCCCGCTGTGCGGCGCGGTGGTGACGGCAGCGGTGATTCTCGACCCGAACCGGCCAATCCTGGGTCTTGACGACTCCAAGAAGCTCACCGAGGCCCGTCGCGAAAAACTCTACGATGAAATCTGCGAGAAGGCCCTGAGCTGGTGCATCGCTCGGGCCGAGGTGGAGGAGATCGACGAGTTGAACATCCTGCACGCCACCATGCTCGCCATGCAGCGTGCGGTGGAAGGGCTGCACATCACGCCGAAACTGGCGATGATCGATGGCAACCGCTGCCCGAAACTGTCGATGCGCGCCGAAGCCGTCATCCAGGGCGACGGCAAGGTTCCAGCGATCGCGGCGGCGTCGATCCTGGCGAAAGTCAGCCGTGATCGGGAAATGGCCGCCTTCGAACTGATCTACCCGGGGTACGGCATCGGCAGCCACAAGGGCTATCCGACCCCCGTTCATCTGGAGGCCCTGGCACGCCTGGGGCCGACGCCTATCCATCGGCGTTCCTTCGCCCCGGTGCGGTTGGCCTATGAGGCCCGTGAAGGGGTGATCGCGAACAGTCAGTGCCCTGTTTCCTGATGCAAACGCTGCTTCTGTGGCGAGGGGATTGGTTTCCGCTGGACCGCGAAGCAGTCCCAAAGTCTGTCAAACGTAACGGGATTTCAGGTTCAAGGACCGCTTCGCGCCCAACCGGGACAAAACCCTCGCCACAAATGCCGTGTTCGCGGCTGGACACTCATGGCTGATGTTTTACCCAAGGCCCGGTACAATCCGGGCCTTGTTGTTCTCATGACTTAACGCAGGATCACTATGCCGGCTTCATTCGTTCATCTACGCCTGCACACTGAATACTCCCTGGTCGATGGTCTGGTGCGGATCAAGCCGCTGATCAAGACCCTCGCGGGCATGAACATGCCTGCCGTGGCGGTCACCGACCAGAACAACATGTGTTCGCTGGTCAAGTTCTACAAGGCGGCCATGGGCGGCGGAATCAAGCCGATCTGTGGTGCCGACCTGTGGCTGGCGAGCAAGGATCCGGACGCGCCGTTGAGCCGTATCAGCCTGCTGGTGATGAATGCCGTGGGCTATCGCAACCTCACCGAGTTGATTTCCCGGGGCTTCATCGATGGCCAGCGCAACGGCTCGATCATCATCGAGCGCGAATGGGTGGCCGAGGCGAGCGAAGGCCTGATCATGCTGTCGGCGGCGAAGGAGGGCGAAATCGGCCTGGCGCTGCTCAGCGGGAACAACGAGGAAGCCGAAACCCTGGCCCGGGAGTGGATGGACGTATTCCCGGATCGCTTCTACATCGAAGTTCAGCGTACCAACCGGCCCAACGATGAAGAGCACCTGCATGCCGCCGTTGCATTGGCCGACCGGATCGGCGCGCCGCTGGTGGCCACCAACGACGTGCGTTTCATCAAGCAGGAGGATTTCGAGGCCCACGAAACCCGCGTCTGCATCGGCGAAGGCCGCGCCCTCGACGACCCGCGCCGGCCCAAGAACTACAGCGACCAGCAGTATCTCAAGAGCGCCGAGGAAATGGCCGAGTTGTTCAGCGACCTGCCCGAGGCGCTGGAAAACACCGTCGAGATCGCCAAGCGCTGCAACATCGAAGTGAAGCTGGGCAAGCACTTCCTGCCCAACTTCCCGATTCCCGATGGCATGACCATCGACGAGTATTTCCGCAAGGTTTCCTTCGACGGCCTGGAGGAACGCCTCAGCGTCCTGCTGCCCAAGGACACGACCGAAGATTACGAAGCCAAGCGCCAGGTCTATGTCGACCGGTTGAATTTCGAACTGGACATCATCATCCAGATGGGCTTCCCCGGTTACTTCCTGATCGTGATGGACTTTATCCAGTGGGCCAAGAATAACGGCGTGCCGGTAGGCCCGGGCCGTGGATCGGGTGCGGGGTCGCTGGTGGCCTACGTGCAGAAGATCACCGACCTCGACCCCCTGGAATACGACCTGCTGTTCGAACGTTTCCTCAACCCGGAACGGGTATCCATGCCCGACTTCGACGTCGACTTCTGCATGGATGGCCGCGACCGGGTGATCGACTACGTGGCGGAGAAATACGGCCGCAACGCCGTAAGCCAGATCATCACCTTCGGTTCCATGGCGGCCAAGGCGGTGGTGCGGGACGTGGCGCGGGTGCAGGGCAAGTCCTATGGCCTGGCCGATCGCCTGTCGAAGATGATTCCGTTCGAAGTCGGCATGACCCTGGAAAAGGCCTATGAGCAGGAAGAAATCCTGCGGGACTTCATCAAGGTCGATGAAGAGGCAGCGGAAATCTGGGAAATGGCCCGCAAGCTCGAAGGCGTGGTGCGCAACGTCGGTAAGCACGCCGGTGGCGTGGTGATCGCGCCGACCAAGCTGACCGACTTTTCGCCGATCTACTGCGACGAAGAGGGCGATGGCCTGGTGACCCAGTTCGACAAGGACGACGTCGAGGCAGCGGGCCTGGTGAAGTTCGACTTCCTGGGGCTGCGGACCCTGACGATCATCGACTGGGCATTGAAAACCATCAACCGCGACCGGGCCAGGGCAGGCGAAGAGCCCCTGGATATCGCCTTCATTCCGCTGGATGACAAGCCGACCTACAACCTGCTGCAGAAAGCCGAAACCACGGCGGTGTTCCAGCTCGAATCCCGTGGCATGAAGGAACTGATCAAGAAGCTCAAGCCCGACTGCCTGGAAGACCTCATCGCTCTGGTGGCCCTGTTCCGTCCGGGCCCGCTGCAATCGGGCATGGTGGATGACTTCATCAACCGTAAGCACGGTCGTGCCGAGCTGGCGTATCCGCACCCCGATTACCAGTACGACGGTCTCAGGCCGGTATTGGCTCCGACCTACGGCATCATCCTGTATCAGGAACAGGTGATGCAGATTGCCCAGGTGATGGCGGGCTATACCCTCGGCGGCGCGGACATGCTGCGCCGGGCGATGGGTAAGAAGAAGCCCGAGGAAATGGCCAAGCAGCGCGGTGGCTTCATCGAGGGCTGCGCCAACAACGGCATCGATGCGGACCTGGCCGGCAACATCTTCGACCTGGTGGAAAAGTTCGCCGGCTACGGCTTCAATAAATCCCACTCTGCCGCCTATGGCCTGGTTTCCTACCAGACTGCCTGGCTCAAAGCGCATTATCCGGCACCGTTCATGGCAGCCGTCCTGTCGGCGGATATGCACAACACCGACAAGGTCGTGACCTTGATCGAAGAAGTGCGGACCATGAAGTTGCGCCTCGACGCGCCGGACGTGAACGCTTCGGAGTTCAAGTTCACGGTGAACGACGAAGGCCGCATCATCTACGGCCTGGGTGCGATCAAGGGCGTGGGCGAGGGGCCGGTGGAAGCCATCACCGAAGCGCGCCAGGACGGGCCGTTCAAGGACCTGTTCGATTTCTGCGCCCGGGTCGATCTCAAGCGCATCAACAAGCGCACCCTCGACGGCTTGATCCGCAGCGGCGCGCTGGATCGCCTGGGGCCTTATTTCCATGATGAGCCCAAGGCCTATCAAGCCAACATCGACCGCAACCGCGCGGTATTGCTGGCGGCCATGGAGGAAGCGATCAAGGCGGCCGAGCAGACGGCCCGTACCCACGACAGTGGCCATGCCGACCTGTTCGGCGGTCTGTTCGTCGAGGAAGATGCCGACGTCTACAGCAATCATCGCAAGGCCAAGGAGCTGACCCTCAAGGAGCGCCTCAAGGGCGAGAAGGACACCTTGGGGCTGTACCTCACCGGCCACCCGATCGATGAGTACGAAGGCGAGATCCGCCGCTTCGCCCGCCAGCGCATCATCGACCTGAAGCCGGCCCGCGATACGCAGACGGTCGCCGGTATGATCATTGCCCTGCGGGTCATGAAGAACAAGAAGGGCGACAAGATGGGGTTCATCACCCTGGACGACCGCTCCGGGCGCATCGAGGCTTCGCTGTTTGCCGATGCGTTCCACTCCGCGCAGTCGCTGTTGCAGACCGACGCCATGGTGGTGGTGGAAGGCGAGGTGAGCAATGACGACTTCTCCGGTGGCCTGCGGTTGAGGGTCAAGCGGGTGATGAGCATGGAGGATGCCCGTACCAACCTGGCCGAGAGCTTGCGCCTGAAGTTGCAGACCCAGGACCTCAAGGGCGATCAGCTACGCTGGCTGGGAGAGTTGTTCACTCGCCATCGCGGTGCCTGCCCGATCACCATGGAGTACGTGCGCCCCGACGCCAAGGCCGTGCTGCAGTTCGGCGAAGGCTGGCGGATCGATCCGGCGGATGCGTTGATTCAAGCCTTGCGTGACCAGTTCGGCAAAGACAACGTCTTCCTCCAATACCGTTGACGGCCAGGGGCCACTCTTGGACCCAGAGCACCCCTGACCTCAACCCGAATTTTTAATCTCGACCTGAACGCGCCTCTCCCTTAAGGTAGGGCGCGAATAGACAACCGGCCGGCCCAAGCTCTCTTGGACGTCGACCCAAGACGGACGCCTATGAACCCGAATTTTCTAGATTTCGAACAGCCGATCGCCGACCTGCAAGCCAAGATCGAAGAGTTGCGCTTGGTCGGTAATGACAATTCGCTGAATATCGGCGATGAAATCTCTCGTCTGCAGGACAAAAGCCGCACGCTCACCGAAGACATCTTCGGCAAGTTGACCAGTTGGCAGATCGCGCGCCTGGCACGTCATCCCCGTCGTCCATACACCCTGGACTACATTGAACACATCTTCACCGAATTCGATGAGCTGCACGGCGACCGTCACTTTGCCGACGACGCCGCGATTGTCGGTGGTGTGGCCCGTCTGGAAGACAAGCCAGTCATGGTGATCGGTCATCAGAAGGGCCGCGAAGTTCGCGAGAAAGTACGCCGCAACTTCGGCATGCCGCGTCCTGAAGGTTATCGCAAGGCTTGCCGCCTGATGGAAATGGCCGAACGCTTCAAGATGCCGATCCTGACCTTCATCGACACGCCGGGCGCCTATCCGGGGATCGATGCCGAAGAGCGCAACCAGAGCGAAGCGATTGCCTGGAACCTGCGGGTAATGGCACGGCTGAAAACCCCGATCATCGCCACCGTGATCGGTGAGGGTGGTTCCGGTGGTGCATTGGCTATCGGTGTCTGCGACCAGTTGAACATGCTGCAATATTCCACTTACGCGGTGATCTCGCCGGAAGGTTGCGCCTCGATCCTCTGGAAAACCGCCGAGAAAGCGCCGGATGCCGCCGAAGCCATGGGCATCACCGCCGAGCGCCTCAAAGGCCTTGGAATCGTGGACAAGGTCATCAACGAACCCGTGGGCGGCGCCCACCGCGATCCGGCCGCAGCCGCGGCATTGATTCGTGCCGAGCTGAGCTCGCAGTTGGCGATGCTGAAGAAGTTCGACAACGACGCGTTGCTGGCCCGTCGCTATGAGCGGTTGATGAGCTACGGCCTCTGATCCGAGCGCTGTACCCTGTGTGGGAGCGGGCTTGCTCGCGATAACGGTTTAACATTCAACAGATACGTTGACTGAAACACCGTTATCGCGAGCAAGCCCGCTCCCACATTCGATTTGTGTGAAGGTCAGTTTCTATGAACCCGTCCAGGATTGATCTGCCAACCCGGCTCCTCACACAGTTATCCCCCTGGCGCAACGCCACCACTTGGCGCATCGCCTTCTCCGGCGGTCTCGACTCCACCGTCCTGTTGCACCTGCTCGCGTCTCTCTCAAAAAGCCATTCCCTGCCAACGCTCTGCGCGATCCATGTCCATCATGGCCTGCAGGCTGTGGCTGACACCTGGCCGGACCACTGTCGTTCGGTCTGCGAGGCCCTTGAGGTCCCGTTGCAGGTGGTTCATGTCCAGGTCAAGCCCGGCGCCAGCATCGAGCGTGCCGCCCGGGACGCGCGTTATGAAGCCTTCGCCGCGGCGACCCACGGCAATGAAGCGCTGCTCGTTGCCCAGCACCGCGACGATCAGGCCGAAACCCTGTTGTTTCGTTTGCTGCGAGGGGCAGGAGCCAGGGGCCTGTCGGCCATGCCGAGGCAGCGTCCGCTGGGCCAGGGGCATCTGCTGCGGCCGCTGCTGGAGGTGTCTCGGGCCGAGCTGCAGGCCTATGCGACGCAACAGGGCCTGAGCTGGATCGAAGACCCCTCCAACGACGATCAGCGGTACGCACGCAATTACCTGCGCCAACGGGTCTTTCCGCGGCTGGTCGAGCAATGGCCCCAGGCTTCGATGACCCTGGCTCGCAGCGCCGCGCATCTGGGTGAGGCCCAGGGGTTGCTCGATGACCTGGCACGGATCGACCTGGCCCGGGCCATGACGCCTGGAGCGTTCGACTGGCTTGGGCTGCCTTCGCTGGAACTCGCGCCTCTTCAGGCATTGTCGCCGGCCCGGCAACGCAACGCCTTGAGCCATTGGCTGGCGACGCAGACGACGTTGCCCGACAGTGACCACTGGGCCGGCTGGGAGTCACTGCGCGACGCAGCGGACGACGCGCGGCCTGTCTGGCGACTGGCCGCAGGTGAGCTGCATCGGGCCGGCGGACGAGCCTGGTGGTTATCCGACCACTGGTTGCGTCCCGTCTCGGGCACCGTCGAGTGGCCAGAGGCGGCTGATTTCGTGCGGTTGCCAGGAAATGGCCGGGTGTTCCTTGTCGGCAGCCCTCCTGCCGGCCCGCTTTGCCTGCGCTATCGTCAAGGTGGCGAGGTCATGGAGCTGCCCGGGCGTGGCCATCGGGATCTCAAGCGCTTGCTCAACGAGAGGGGCGTGCCGGCCTTCGTTCGCGGCCGATTGCCGCTGCTGTACCGGGGCGGGCAACTGCTGGCGGTGGCCAACCTGCCAGGGCTGGATGGCGACCGCGATGGCACCTGGCGATTGGGCTGGCAACCATCGGGACAAGATCTGGGTTTGAGCTGAAAGGGGCTTTCCGGTAGACTACGCTCCCTTCTTGATACAACTTCTGTGGATTCGCCTGAATTGCAGGAGTTGCCGATTACCAAGCAGTCTTTGCTGGGCGATTCCAAAAAATGTGTAGCGAGCAACGTACCGGTGATTTCACCTCCGGTCTGTCCCAACGCGGCGGTTTTTTTGAAAGGTGCACTGTGATTAATGCAGGTGATCGGGGGCTTCGGCCTTCCTTCGCTTTCCCCGGCGGCTCGGACCGCTTTAACGCAGACTTCTAGGGTTTTTCATGACGCGCTACATATTCGTCACGGGCGGTGTTGTTTCTTCATTGGGGAAAGGCATTGCCTCGGCTTCATTGGCGGCCATCCTGGAGGCGCGGGGACTTAAGGTCACCATGCTCAAGCTGGACCCGTACATCAACGTCGACCCGGGCACCATGAGCCCGTTCCAGCACGGCGAAGTGTTCGTCACCCACGACGGCGCCGAGACCGACCTGGACCTGGGCCACTACGAGCGGTTCATCCGCACGACCATGACCCAGAACAACAACTTCACCACCGGCCGCGTCTACGAGCACGTGCTGCGCAAGGAACGTCGTGGTGACTACCTGGGTGCGACCATCCAGGTCATTCCGCACATCACCGACGAAATCAAGCGCCGCATCATCAAGGGTGCCGGCGATGCCGACGTGGCGATGGTGGAGATCGGCGGTACCGTGGGCGACATCGAGTCCCAGCCGTTCCTCGAGGCTATCCGCCAGTTGCGTTTCGAAATCGGCGCCAAGCGTGCGATGCTCATGCACCTGACCCTGGTGCCGTACATCGCCACCGCCGGCGAAACCAAGACCAAGCCGACCCAGCATTCGGTCAAGGAACTGCGGTCCATCGGCCTGCAGCCGGACGTGCTGATCTGCCGCTCCGACCACCCGATCGACATCTCTTCGCGCCGCAAGATCGCCCAGTTCACCAACGTTGAAGAGCGCGCGGTCATCGGCCTGGAAGACGCCGACACCATCTACAAGATCCCCGGCATCCTGCACTCCCAGGGCCTGGACGATTTCGTCGTCGAGCGTTTCGGCCTGCAATGCGCTGGCGCCGACCTGTCCGAATGGGACGCCGTGGTCGATGCCAAGCTCAACCCGGAGCACGAAGTCACCATCGCCATGGTCGGCAAGTACATGGAATTGCTGGATGCATACAAATCGCTGATCGAGGCGATGAGTCACGCCGGCATCAGCAACCGCACCAAGGTCAACCTGCGCTACATCGATTCCGAAGACATCGAGAACCAGGGCACCGGCCTGCTGGAAGGCGCCGATGCGATCCTGGTACCGGGCGGTTTCGGCCTGCGGGGCGTGGAAGGCAAGATCACCGCCGTCCAATACGCACGTGAAAACAAGGTGCCATACCTGGGCATCTGCCTGGGCATGCAAGTGGCCGTCATCGAGTTCGCCCGTAACGTGATGGGCTGGAAGGACGCCAACTCCACCGAATTCGATCGTGCCAGCGGCCACCCGGTCGTGGGCCTGATCACCGAGTGGGAAGATGCCACCGGCGCCGTCGAAGTCCGTACCGAAGCCTCCGACCTGGGTGGCACCATGCGCCTCGGCGCCCAGGAATGCCTGCTCGAGCCAGGCTCCCTGGTGCACCAGTGCTATGCCAAGGACGTGATCGTCGAGCGTCACCGTCATCGCTACGAAGTGAACAACAACCTGCTGCCGCAGCTGATCGAGGCGGGCCTGAAGATTTCCGGTCGCTCCGGTGACGGCGCGCTGGTGGAAGTGGTGGAATCCCCGGATCATCCATGGTTCGTGGCCTGCCAGTTCCATCCCGAGTTCACCTCGACGCCACGGGACGGCCACCCGCTGTTCAGCGGTTTCGTGAAGGCCGCTTTGGCTCAACACCGGAAAAAGGCATAAGACGATGGCCCAGAAGATCATCCGCGTCGGCGACATCGAGATTGCCAACGACAAGCCCATGGTGCTGTTCGGCGGCATGAACGTGCTGGAAAGCCGCGACATGGCGATGCAGGTGTGCGAGGAATACGTGAAGGTGACCCAGAAGTTGGGCATCCCCTACGTCTTCAAGGCCAGCTTCGACAAGGCCAACCGCTCGTCGGTGACTTCCTACCGTGGCCCGGGCCTGGAAGAGGGCATGCGGATCTTCCAGGACATCAAGCAAGCCTTCGGCGTGCCGATCATCACCGACGTCCACGAGCCTTATCAGGCTGCGGTCGTCGCCGAGGTCTGCGACATCATCCAGCTGCCGGCCTTCCTGTCGCGCCAGACCGACCTGGTGGTCGCGATGGCCAAGACCGGCGCGGTGATCAACATCAAGAAAGCCCAGTTCCTCGCGCCCCAGGAAATGAAACACATCCTGAGCAAGTGCGAAGAGGCCGGGAATGACCAGTTGATCCTGTGCGAGCGCGGCTCCAGCTTCGGCTACAACAACCTGGTGGTGGACATGCTCGGCTTCGGCATCATGAAGCAGTTCGAGTATCCGGTGTTCTTCGACGTCACCCATGCGCTGCAGATGCCTGGCGGTCGTTCCGACTCCGCTGGCGGACGCCGCGCCCAGGTGACCGACCTGGCCAAGGCCGGCATGAGCCAGTCCCTGGCGGGCCTGTTCCTGGAGGCCCACCCGGACCCTGACAATGCCAAGTGCGACGGTCCTTGCGCCTTGCGCTTGAACAAGCTGGAACCATTCCTGTCTCAGCTCAAGGCATTGGATGAGCTGGTCAAGGGTTTTCCGACGATAGAAACCGCGTAACCCGGTTTTCTCCGGTAAAGTACCGCTCGACAAACGCTCTGGCCTGCGGGCCGGGCGTTATCGTCGGCAAGCCTGCCCGCTGCTGTCTTCCCGCCGACGGTAAAAGATTTCCTCTCGCTGCGTCGTTTTCGTCAACTTTGGAGTGTTTACAACAATGGCAAAAATCGTCGACATCAAAGGTCGTGAAGTTCTCGACTCCCGTGGCAACCCCACTGTCGAAGCGGACGTGCTTCTCGATAACGGTATCATCGGCAGCGCCTGCGCGCCGTCCGGTGCTTCCACTGGCTCGCGCGAAGCGCTGGAGCTGCGTGATGGCGACAAGAGCCGTTACCTGGGCAAGGGCGTGCTGAAAGCCGTCGCCAACATCAACGGTCCGATCCGCGACCTGTTGCTGGGCAAGGACCCTGCCGACCAGAAAGCCCTCGATCAGGCCATGATCAAGCTCGACGGTACCGAGAACAAAGCCTCCCTGGGCGCCAACGCGATCCTCGCCGTATCCCTGGCCGCCGCCAAGGCCGCTGCCCAGGACCAGGACCTGCCGCTGTACGCGCACATCGCCAACCTCAACGGTACCCCTGGCGTCTACTCGATGCCGGTGCCGATGATGAACATCATCAACGGCGGCGAGCATGCCGACAACAACGTCGACATCCAGGAGTTCATGGTGCAGCCGGTTGGCGCCAAGTCCTTCTCCGAAGGCCTGCGCATGGGCACCGAGATTTTCCATCACCTCAAGGCAGTGCTGAAGGCACGCGGCCTGAGCACCGCGGTGGGCGACGAAGGCGGTTTCGCACCGAACCTGGCCTCTAACGAAGACGCCCTGAAAGTCATCTCCGAAGCCGTGGCCAACGCCGGCTACAAGCTGGGCACCGACGTGACCCTGGCCCTGGATTGCGCCGCCAGTGAATTCTTCGAAGACGGCAAGTACAACCTGTCCGGCGAAGGCCAGGTGTTCACCGCCGAAGGTTTCGCCGACTACCTCAAGGGCCTGACCGAGCGTTATCCGATCATCTCCATCGAAGATGGCCTGGACGAGTCCGACTGGGCTGGCTGGAAGATCCTCACTGACAAGATCGGTGCCAAGACCCAGCTGGTGGGTGACGATCTGTTCGTGACCAACACCAAGATCCTGAAAGAGGGCATCGACAAGCAGATCGCCAACTCGATCCTGATCAAGTTCAACCAGATCGGCACCCTGACCGAGACCCTGGAAGCCATCCAGATGGCCAAGGCTGCCGGCTACACCGCCGTGATCTCCCACCGCTCCGGTGAAACCGAGGATTCGACCATCGCCGACCTGGCGGTGGGCACCGCGGCGGGCCAGATCAAGACCGGTTCGCTGTGCCGTTCCGACCGCGTTTCCAAGTACAACCAACTGCTGCGTATCGAAGAGCAGTTGAATGGCAAGGCCAAGTACAACGGTCGTGCCGAGTTTCGCGGTTAAGCGGTAAATGGTAAAAAGACAGCGGATTGTGTCGGAAAAGTCGCCATAACGGTGGCTTTCCCTCTAATCTGATGCCTTATCAAGCACAAGCCTGGGTTTTCCAGGCTTCGTGCTATCAGGTGCTTCAAAGTTTGGCATGGCGGTCTTTTTTCACTGGATACCCGATATTCGATGCGCAGTCCCAATTGGTTGTTTCTTGTCTTGCTCCTGTTGCTGGCCGGCCTGCAGTACCGCCTGTGGGTAGGTAATGGCAGCCTGGCGCAAGTGGCCGACCTGACTCAGCAGATTGCCGAGCAGCGTGCCGAGAACGAGGCACTGCTGGAGCGCAACCGGGTGATGGACGCCGAAGTGATGGAGCTGAAAAAAGGCATGGAGACCGTCGAAGAGCGGGCTCGCCATGAGTTGGGCATGGTCAAGGAGGGCGAGACCCTCTACCAGTTGGCCCAATGAGTATTCGTTTGCCGGCCTTCTGGGCCGTGATTCCTGCCGCGGGCGTCGGAGCCCGTATGGCTGCGGACCGTCCCAAGCAGTACCTGCAACTGGGCGGACGCACAATTCTCGAACACAGCCTTGGCTGTTTCCTCGATCATCCGACCGTCAAGGGCGTGGTGGTCAGCGTTGCATGCGACGATCCCTACTGGCCAACCCTGGCCTGCGCCAACGACCCGCGCATCCAGCGCGTGGACGGCGGCGCGCAGCGTTCGGACTCGGTGCTCAATGCCTTGTTGCACCTGCATGCCCAGGGTGCCGACGATCACGATTGGGTGCTGGTGCATGACGCCGCCCGGCCCAACCTGGCCCGGGACGATCTCGATACATTGCTCGGCGAACTGGCGAGCGATCCGGTCGGCGGCCTGCTGGCTGTTCCGGCGCGCGACACCCTCAAGCGGGTCGACCGGCATGGCCGAGTGCTGGAAACCATCGACCGCAGCGTGATCTGGCAAGCCTATACACCGCAGATGTTTCGCCTCGGTGCCTTGCATCGGGCCCTTGCCGACAGCCTGGTCGCGGACGCGGTGATTACCGATGAAGCCTCCGCCATGGAATGGGCGGGACAGGCACCACGGTTGATCGAAGGGCGGGCCGACAATATCAAGGTCACTCGACCCGAAGACCTGGAGTGGTTGCGCCAGCGTTGGGCGAATCGGCATTAAGCGGGATCTGCCCCTCGTTGGATTGACATCATCTGGGCCGACGTCATCGCGAGCAAGCTCGCTCCGACAATGAACCGGTGTGAGCAGTTGTCCATCATTCGACGATAAACCCCTGTGGGAGCGAGCTTACTCGCGATAACCTCAGCCCAGGCAACAAAGACCCGGTCACCCCCGATATTCGGGCCGCTGCGCCAACCCTTCCTTCAAGTAATCCACCAGCTTGCGCACCTTGGGCGACAGATGTCGCTGCTGTGGATATAACGCCCATACTGCCGTATTCGGCGGCTGATGGGCTTCCAACAGCGAGATCAACGCACCATTGTGCAGATGCTCCAGCACGTAGTAATCCGGCAACTGACACAACCCCACCCCTTGCAACGCCGCATCCAGCACCGCTTGCCCGCTGTTGCAGCGCCAGTTTCCCTGCACTCGTTGGGAAAATTCCCGCCCGTTCTGTTCCAGTTGCCAAAGATCGGAGCTACCGATCAGGCAATTGTGGCGGCTCAACTCCGACAGGCTATGGGGCCGGCCATACCGTTCCAGATAGGACGGCGAGGCACACAAGTACATGCGCCGTGGCGCCAGGCGGGTGGCAATCAGACGTGAGTCCTGCAAGCGGCCCAGGCGGATCGCCAGGTCCAGTCCTTCATGGACGAGATCGAGGGGGCGGTTGCTCAGTTCGATGTCCACCCGCAGTTGTGGATAAAGTCCCATGAAACGTGTCACCAGCGGCACGATGAAACGTTCGCCATAGGCCACGGCACAAGTCATTCGCAGCATGCCCTTGGGCTCGCTGGCGAGGTCGCCCACCGCGCGAAGGGCTTCCTCGCGGCCATCCTGCAGGCGTTGGCAGTGCTGCAGGAACGTCTGCCCGGCCTCGGTGAGCGTGACGCGGCGGGTGCTGCGATAAAGCAGTCGGGTCTGAAGACGCTCCTCAAGCCGTACGATTTGGCGGCTGATGTGGGAAGACGACACACCAAGACGCTCCGCTGCGGCGGTGAACTGACTGCATTCGGCCACGGCGACGAACTCGTCGATCCCTTCCCAGCGATTATCGGACATGGAGGATTATCCCTGTATGGCAATAATGTTTTGCTTTTGGCTGGATTATTCCCTGGCTGCAGGCGGATTACACTCCCTGTCTCGTTTTTATTTGCTGGAGCTACAGGATGATCAAGTCGCGCGCCGCCGTTGCCTTCGAGGCCAAGAAACCCCTGGAAATCGTTGAAGTCGACGTCGCCATGCCCAAGGCTGGCGAAGTGTTGCTGCGCGTGGTGGCTTCCGGTGTCTGCCACACTGACGCCTACACGCTGTCGGGTGCCGACCCGGAAGGGATTTTTCCGTCGATCCTCGGTCATGAAGGCGGCGCCATCGTCGAGGCCATTGGCGAAGGCGTGACCTCCGTGGCGGTGGGCGACCATGTGATTCCGCTGTACACACCCGAGTGCGGCCAGTGCAAATTCTGTAAGTCGGGCAAGACCAACCTCTGCCAGGCCATCCGTGCTACCCAGGGCAAGGGCCTGATGCCGGATGGCACTTCGCGTTTTTCCTACAAGGGCGAGACGATCTTCCACTACATGGGAACCTCGACTTTCTCCGAGTACACCGTGTTGCCGGAAATCTCCGTCGCCAAGATCGCCAAGGATGCACCGCTGGAAAAAGTCTGCCTGTTGGGATGTGGCGTCACCACCGGTATCGGCGCGGTGCTCAATACGGCCAAGGTCAAGCCGGGTGATACCGTGGCGATCTTCGGCCTGGGCGGCATCGGCCTGTCGGCTGTGATCGGCGCCGTGAAAGCCCAGGCCTCGCGCATCATCGCCATCGACATCAACCCGTCCAAGTTCGAAATCGCCCGGCAACTGGGCGCCACCGATTTCGTCAATCCGAAGGACTTCGACCGTCCGATCCAGGAGGTCATCGTGGACATGACCGATGGCGGCGTGGACTTTTCCTTCGAATGCATCGGCAACGTCCAGCTGATGCGTGCCGCATTGGAGTGCTGCCACAAGGGCTGGGGCGAGTCGGTAATCATCGGCGTGGCCGGTGCCGGCCAGGAAATCTCCACCCGTCCATTCCAGTTGGTGACGGGGCGCGTCTGGCGCGGTTCGGCGTTTGGTGGCGTGCGTGGTCGCAGCGAACTGCCGAGCTACGTGGAAATGGCCGAGAAGGGCGAGATTCCACTGGATACTTTCATCACTCATACCATGGGCCTGGAAGACATCAACAAGGCTTTCGACCTGATGCATGAAGGCAAGAGCATCCGCACCGTCATTCATTTCTAAGGAGCAGCGGCAAGCGGCGAGCTACAAGCTGCAAGTAGGCCTGGCACTCTCTTGCAGCTTGAAGCTTGGCGCTTGCCACTGGAATGTCCATGAACCTCGAAAACATCTCTTGCCAGAAAAGCTTCGGCGGCTGGCACAAGCGTTACCGGCATCGTTCCGAAGTGCTTGGCTGTGACATGGTATTCGCCGTCTACCTGCCACCCCAGGCCGAGCAGGGCGGCAAGCTGCCTGTGCTGTACTGGCTGTCGGGGCTGACCTGCACCGACGAGAACTTCATGCAGAAGGCCGGCGCCCAGCGCATGGCCGCCGAGCTGGGGTTGATCATTGTCGCGCCGGACACCAGCCCCCGTGGGGCCGATGTACCGGGGGATCCGGACGGTGCCTGGGACTTCGGCCTGGGCGCGGGATTTTATCTGAATGCCACGCAGGAACCCTGGGCGCGGCACTATCGGATGTATGACTACGTGGTGCAGGAGTTGCCTGCGCTCGTCGAGACCCATTTCCCCGCCTCGGACAAGCGCAGTATCAGCGGGCACTCCATGGGTGGGCATGGGGCGCTGGTCTGCGCCTTGCGCAATCCGGGTCGTTACCAGTCGGTGTCGGCATTTTCGCCGATCACCAATCCGATGGATTGCCCCTGGGGGCAAAAGGCTTTTTCCCGTTACCTGGGAGAGGACCGTTCCAAATGGCGGGAATGGGATGCCTGTGCGCTGATCGCCGAAGCGGAGGAGAAGCTGCCCTTGCTGGTGGACCAGGGCGACCGTGACGACTTCCTGGCCAACCAGCTCAAGCCCGAAGCCTTGCAGCAGGCGGCAAAGGCGGCCGGCCATCCCCTGGAGTTGCGCCTGCAACCGGGCTATGACCACAGCTACTACTTCATCGCCAGTTTCATCGACGATCACCTGCAACATCATGCCCGCGCGCTCGGGAGGGCAATCGGTTAGTTTTTTCCACCACGCCGGGAAGACTAATTGAGAACACCCCTACCTCTAATGCAGGTAGAATCACGCCCTGACAGAAATCAGGGCGTTTTTTTATGCGTATTGGCCACGGCTATGATGTTCACCGGTTCACTGAAGGCGATTTCATTACTCTGGGCGGTGTGCGGATCGCACATGGTTTCGGGCTGCTCGCGCATTCTGATGGTGACGTCTTGCTGCACGCCTTGAGCGATGCCTTGCTCGGCGCCGCCGCGTTGGGCGATATCGGCAAGCATTTCCCTGATACCGATCCGCAATTCAAGGGCGCCGACAGCCGTGCGCTGCTGCGCCACGTGGTGTCGCTGATCCACGCCAAGGGCTGGACGGTCGGCAATGTCGACAACACCATCGTGGCCCAGGCTCCGAAGATGGCACCGCACATCGAAACGATGCGCCAGTTGATCGCCGAGGATCTCCAGGTCGGCATCGACCAGGTGAACGTGAAGGCCACCACCACCGAGAAGCTGGGCTTCGTCGGCCGCGAAGAAGGCATCGCCGTCCATTCCGTTGCCTTGTTGCTGCGCCCATGACCGAACTGGAACTGTTGGGGCCGCGTGCCTATGGTGAGTCGCTGGGCAGTGCGGTACTGAAAGCCACCGCCGAGGATTTCCAGGTCGATGAAGTGCTGGATATTCCACTGACCGGCGATGGCGAGCACCTGTGGCTCTGGGTTGAAAAGCGTGACCTGAACACCGAGGAGGCCGCCCGGCGCATTGCCAAGGCTGCCGGCGTGCCGTTGCGCACCGTCAGCTACGCGGGACTCAAGGACCGCCAGGCCCTGACCCGGCAATGGTTCAGCATCCAGTTGCCCGGCAAGGCCGACCCGGACCTTTCGGCGGCGCAGAACGACACACTGAAGATTCTCAAGACCGCCCGCCACAGGCGCAAGCTGCAACGTGGCGCGCATTCGGCCAATGGCTTTACCTTGCGGCTCACTGGGTTCAAGGGCGACAGCGCGGCGGTCGATGCTCGCCTGCAGACGATCGCTCGCCAGGGCATCCCCAACTATTTCGGCGCCCAGCGGTTCGGGCACGATGGCGGCAATGTCGTGGATGCGCGCGCCTGGGCTGCCCGCAGCGCCCTGCCGGAGCAGCGCAATGTACGCTCGAGGCTGTTATCCGCCGCGCGCAGTTATCTGTTCAATCGGGTACTGGCGGCACGGGTAGCCGATGGAACCTGGCAAAAGGCACAGGTTGGCGACTTGCTGGCCTTCACCGACAGCCGCAGTTTTTTCCCTGCCGGCGAAGCCGAATGCAGCGATCCGCGCCTGGCAATCCTCGACCTGCACCCGACCGGACCGCAGTGGGGCGAGGGGCCTTCGCCCGCCGCTGGCGCCACCTTCGAGCTGGAACAGGCTGTTGCCGAGGGGGAGGCCGATCTGCGGGACTGGTTGATAAACGCGGGAATGAATCACGAACGTCGCATCCTGCGACTGCCCATTGGCGGGCTGTCGTGGCATTATCCCCAGCCTGACATTCTGCAACTGGAATTCGTCCTGCCGGCCGGATGTTTCGCCACTGCCTTGGTGCGCGAACTCGTCGATCTGGTGCCGGTAGGGCAGACGGACAGCCCATGCGTATTCTGATTTCTAACGACGACGGGGTGACAGCACCCGGTCTTGCCGCGCTTTATGCTGCGCTGGCGGATTTTGCCGAGTGCGTGGTCATCGCCCCGGACCAGGACAAAAGCGGCGCCAGCAGCTCGCTGACGCTCGATCGTCCGCTGCACCCCTGCTACCTGGATAACGGTTTCATCAGTCTCAACGGCACCCCCACCGACTGCGTGCACCTGGGCCTCAACGGTTTGCTGGAACGCGAACCGGACATGGTGGTTTCGGGTATCAACCTGGGGGCCAACCTGGGCGATGACGTGCTTTATTCCGGTACGGTCGCCGCTGCCCTGGAAGGTCGCTTCCTCGATCATCCGTCGTTTGCTTTCTCGTTCGTTTCGCGGCAGGTCGACAATTTGCCCACTGCCGCCTATTTCGCCCGTAAGTTGGTGCAGGCCCACGGTGAACTGGACCTGCCGCCACGCACGGTGCTGAACGTGAATATCCCGAACCTGCCTCTGGACCATATCCGCGGCATCCAGCTGACCCGCCTGGGCCACCGCGCCCGCGCCGCCCGGCCCATGCATGTGGTCGACCCGCGGGGCAAGGCCGGCTACTGGATCGCCGCCGCCGGTGATGCCGAGGATGGCGGGCCGGGCACGGATTTCCATGCGGTGATGCAAGGTTATGTCTCGATCACGCCGTTGCAGCTCGACCGCACCTTCAATGATGCCTTCCGACATCTCGATGGCTGGCTGGAGGGGCTGCACTGATGGCTCGTGAGCAAGACGATATGCTACGCCGCGGGATCGGCATGACTTCCCAGCGGACCCGTGAACGACTGATCCAGCGGCTCTACGAAGAAGGTCTGTCCAACGCCCAGGTGCTGGAAGTGATTCGCCGTACGCCGCGGCATCTGTTCGTCGATGAAGCCCTGGCCCATCGGGCCTATGAAGACACGGCGTTGCCGATCGGCCATAACCAGACCATTTCCCAGCCTTATATGGTGGCTCGCATGAGCGAGTTGCTGCTGGAGGCGGGCCCGCTGGACAAGGTGCTGGAGATCGGCACCGGTTCGGGTTACCAGACGGCGGTCTTGTCGCAACTGGTGGAGCGGGTGTTTTCCGTGGAACGGATCAAGGTGCTGCAGGATCGCGCCAAGGAGCGCCTGGTGGAGCTGAACCTGCGCAACGTGGTATTTCGCTGGGGCGACGGCTGGGAAGGCTGGCCAGCCCTGGCGCCTTATAACGGAATCATCGTCACGGCCGTGGCGACCGATGTGCCCCAGGCCCTGTTGGATCAACTCGCACCGGGTGGACGCATGGTCATCCCGGTGGGCGCCGGCGAAGTACAGCAATTGATGCTGATCGTGCGGGAAGAACATGGCTTTTCGCGACACGTCCTGGGGGCGGTGCGGTTCGTGCCGTTACTCAATGGGCCGTTGGCCTGAGCATTTATAAACAGAGGCTGAATTCCGTGACGCTGGCTGTGTCTTACAGCGGCATCGATTTGTCGAATACGCTTCAACGGCGGCGAGCAAACGTGTGCGGTAGCGTCCCGCGCGTCATTGATAGAAGGGTGGGCGCGGCCCGTTATACTCGCGCCACCTCTGCCTGGACAGGCAGTTTCCATTTTTTCAGCCACCACAAAGGGAGCGGCGGGTGAGTCTCACAGTCATTGCGCAGCGTATGAGTATCACGAGCTTTCAGCGCCTGTTGACTGGCCTTGTCTTGAGCAGCTTCTTGCTGGTCGGTTGTTCCAGTACACCATCGGGTAATGTCCGGGTCGTCGATCGCAACAATGCTGCGCCGCAACGTCCTACAGTAACGACCGGTCAGTATGTAGTCCGTCGCGGCGATACGCTGTTTTCCATCGCTTTTCGCTATGGCTGGGACTACAAGGCTCTCGCGGCGCGTAACAACATTCCTGCGCCCTATACCATTCATCCAGGTCAGACGATTCGCTTCGATGGTCGCAGCGGTTCAACGCCAACCGCGGTGGTCACCCAGTCCGGATCGACGCCTTCGTCTTCGAGTAAAACCACGGTGATACGCCGGCCAGTGGGGGCTGCGACGGCGACAGTACCGTCCGTCGCGAACAAACCGGCCCCCGCTCCACTGCCTCCGGCAGGCCCCGCCCCGACAGGCTGGGGATGGCCTTCTAATGGCGTTCTTATTGGAAAATTCTCTTCAAACGGTAGTTTGAATAAAGGAATTGATATCGCCGGAGATTTGGGACAGCCTGTTTTAGCCGCGTCTGATGGCACGGTTGTGTACGCCGGGAGTGGTTTGAGGGGCTACGGCGAACTCGTGATCATCAAACACAGCGATACCTACGTCAGTGCCTACGGTCACAACCGCAGGCTGTTGGTTCGGGAGGGGCAGCAGGTCAAGGTCGGACAGACAATTGCCGAAATGGGGTCGACGGGTACAGACCGGGTGAAACTGCATTTTGAGATTCGCCGACAAGGTAAACCGGTAGATCCGCTGCAATTCCTGCCACGTCGTTGATAGGTTGTCAGCCTGTTCCGTCACGTAGAGGGAACAGGCTCCAGCGTTGCCAAGGATAAAGGCGTCGCTCGAGCTTGAGGTCGAACTCACCAAAGGACTATAACAATGGCTCTCAGTAAAGAAGTGCCGGAGTTTGACATCGACGATGAGGTTCTCCTTATGGAGACCGGCATCGCTATGGATTCGATGTCGAATGATGAAGGGGCGTCATCTCCACCTTCCGTTCGTGCCAAATCCAGACACTCCGCTTCACTTAAACAACATAAGTACATCGATTACACCCGGGCGCTGGACGCCACTCAGCTGTACCTCAACGAAATCGGTTTCTCGCCACTGCTCTCCCCAGAGGAAGAAGTTCATTTTGCGCGGCTGTCGCAAAGTGGCGACCCGGCCGGTCGGAAACGCATGATTGAAAGCAACCTGCGCCTGGTGGTGAAAATCGCCCGACGTTACGTCAATCGTGGGCTCTCGTTGCTGGACCTGATCGAAGAGGGCAACCTGGGATTGATCCGCGCCGTCGAGAAATTCGACCCTGAACGGGGGTTCCGTTTCTCGACCTATGCCACCTGGTGGATTCGCCAGACCATCGAACGGGCGATCATGAATCAGACCCGTACGATCCGGCTACCGATCCACGTGGTCAAGGAGCTGAATGTCTACCTGCGGGCCGCCCGCGAGCTGACCCAGAAGCTCGACCATGAGCCTTCACCGGAAGAAATCGCCAACCTGCTGGAAAAACCGGTGGGCGAGGTCAAGCGCATGCTCGGACTCAACGAGCGGGTTTCCTCCGTGGACGTCTCGCTGGGGCCGGATTCGGACAAGACCCTGCTGGACACCCTCACTGACGAACGCCCCACCGACCCTTGCGAACTGCTCCAGGATGACGACTTGTCCCAGAGCATCGATCAGTGGCTCTCGGAACTGACGGACAAGCAACGGGAGGTGGTGATCCGGCGTTTTGGCCTGCGCGGCCATGAAAGCAGCACCCTCGAAGACGTCGGCCTGGAAATCGGCTTGACCCGGGAAAGGGTCAGGCAGATCCAGGTGGAAGGCCTCAAGCGCTTGCGGGAGATCCTGGAGAAGAATGGCCTGTCGAGTGAGTCGCTGTTTCAGTAACCCGAGTGCAGCGCAGCGAGAAAAGCCCCGACTGGTTCGGGGTTTTTCCGTTTTTGAGCAGATGTATCGAGCACTACGCTCTGCGATGCACGCTTGTGGCGAGGGATTTCTACGCCTTCTCTATTTATAGATTCAGCGTGTAAGCCTTTGCCTAGTGTTGCGTAAGTGATCGGTTTCTCATTGGCGGGACAGACAGCTATAAGCACTGTGATTTTTTTGTATTTATATGATTTGTAAGGTTTTTTATTTTGTGAATGTGGCGTGACAGAGCAAGCCACCTGTATCAGCCGCGTTGCACTCACCTGGGAAAACACTAATATCAGTCCTGTGTCGACGGACAGACACACCCGTCACGGACGATGGGGAAGGAAGGACATCGCAGGATGCGATTCATCAGGATGATGAAAAGGATCAAAGGGATTAGGGAAAAAATGTGGGCGGGTCAAACCGCCCCTTTTTTTTGCCTGTAATTCCTTGAATTCGCAAAAGCAAAAAGGCCCGCAAGGGGCCTTTTCGATGAGCGCAGGAAGGATCAGCGTTCGAGGTCCGCGATCTTGCCTGGCTTGCCATCCCACTCTTCAGCGTCTGGCAGGGCGTCTTTCTTCTCGGTGATGTTCGGCCAGATATCCGCCAGCTCGGCGTTCAGCTCGATGAAGTTCTCCATGCCGGCCGGCACTTCGTCCTCCGAGAAGATGGCTTGTGCCGGGCATTCCGGTTCACACAGGGCGCAGTCAATGCACTCGTCCGGGTGAATGACCAGGAAGTTAGGCCCTTCGTAGAAGCAGTCCACCGGACAGACTTCTACGCAGTCGGTGTACTTGCACTTGATGCAGTTGTCGGTGACGACGAAGGTCATTTCTAGTTTTCTCCTCAGGCGGCGGCAGCGAAGACCCTTCACGGTGGGCTCGCCAGGTTTGGGAGCGATAGTCTGCAGACCAGGCTAGTTGCCTGCAGCATCCCAAACCGCGCGAGATTCTAACAGCTTGAAAGCCTGTGCGTTAGATCCGTGTCTTCAATGTATAGAGTAAATCCAATGCCCGGCGTGGGGTGAAGTCGTCCAGGTCGAGCTTGGCCAGTTCATCGAGTACCGGATGCGGCAGGCTGGCGAACAGGTCGCTTTGCTGCGGGGCGGCGGGTTTGCCCTTGGCCGGGCGCGGTGCTTCGTGGGGCAGGCTGGTGGTTTCCAGGCGGCTCAAGTGCTCCCGGGCGCGGCTGATCACGTCGCCAGGCACGCCGGCGAGCTGTGCCACCGCCAGGCCGTAGCTCTGGCTGGCCGGGCCGGGCAGTACATGGTGCAGGAACACGATTCGATCATTGTGCTCGGTGGCATTGAGGTGGACGTTGGCCACCAGCGGCTGGCTTTCCGGCAGCACCGTCAACTCGAAATAGTGAGTTGCGAACAACGTATAGGCGCGCAGCTGTGCCAGTCGTTCCGCCGCCGCCCAGGCCAGCGACAGGCCGTCGAAGGTGCTGGTGCCGCGTCCCACTTCGTCCATCAGCACCAGGCTGCGCTCGGTGGCGTTGTGCAGGATATTGGCGGTCTCGCTCATTTCCACCATGAAGGTCGAGCGCCCGCCGGCCAGGTCATCGCTGGAGCCGATCCGGGTGAAGATGCGGTCCACCAGGGATAACTCGCAGCTGGCTGCCGGTACGAAACTGCCGATGTGAGCCAGCAGCACGATCAGGGCGGTCTGGCGCATATAGGTGGATTTACCGCCCATGTTCGGACCGGTGATTACCAGCATGCGGGTATTGTCGTCCAGGCTCAGATCGTTGGCCACGAACGGGGTGGTCAGTACCTGCTCGACCACTGGGTGACGACCTTGGCTGATGCGCATGCACGGTTCGCTGACGAAGCGCGGGCAGTTCAGGTCCAGGTTCAAGGCTCGCTCGGCCAGGTTGCTCAATACGTCCAGCTCCGCCAGCGCGGCAGCGGTGTCCTGTAGCGGCGGCAGTTGGCTGATCAGATCCTCGAGAAGGGCGTCATAGAGCATCTTCTCCCGTGCCAGGGCGCGGCTCTTGGCCGACAGGGCCTTGTCTTCGAACGCCTTGAGTTCCGGGGTGATGAAGCGCTCGGCACCCTTGAGGGTCTGGCGACGAATGTAGTCGGCCGGGGCCTGTTCGGCCTGCTTGCTCGGCAACTCGATGAAATAACCATGGATGCGGTTATAGCCGACCTTGAGGTTGGTCAGGCCGGTGCGAGCTTTTTCCCGGGCTTCCAGGTCGATGAGGAACTGGCCGGCGTTTTCGCTCAGGGCTTGCAGTTCGTCGAGCTCGGCATCGTAGCCGGTCTTCAGGACGCCGCCGTCACGGATCACTGCCGGCGGGTTGTCGATGATCGCTTTTTCAAGCAGCGCGGCCAGCTCCGGGTAGGTGCTGGTGTTGCGCGCCAGATGCTGCAGGTGCGGGGCCTCGAGATCGGTCATCGCTGCCTGGAGTTCGGGCAAGACGCCCAGGGCGTCGCGCAGGCGCGCCAGGTCACGGGGGCGGGCGTTGCGCAGGCCGATACGCGCCAGGATCCGCTCGATGTCGCCGATTTCCTTGAGCTGTGGCTGCAATTGTTCGAAGCGGTACCGGTCCAGCAAGCAGGTAATCGACGTCTGTCGGGCCAGCAACACCGTCAGGTCTCGCAGGGGGCGGTTCAGCCAGCGGGTGAGCAAGCGGCTGCCCATGGCGGTCTGGCAGCGGTCGACCACCGATTGCAAAGTGTTGTCGCGCCCGCCGGCCAGGTTGGTGTCCAATTCCAGGTTGCGGCGGCTGGCACCGTCCAGCACCACCGTGTCGTCCAGACGCTCATGGCGCAGGCTGCGCAAATGGGGCAGGGCGGTGCGTTGGGTTTCCTTGGCGTAGGCCAGCAGGCAGCCGGCCGCGCCGATGGCCAGGGTCAGGTTTTCACAGCCGAAGCCCTTGAGGTCCTGGGTGGCGAACTGTTGGCAGAGGCTTTTCAGCGCCGAATCACGTTCGAAATCCCACGGCGCGCGGCGACGTACGCCACGGCGTTTTTCTGCCGGCAGATCCTTGGGCCAGTCGTCGGGAATCAGCAGTTCCACAGGATTGACCCGCTCCAGCTCCGCCAGCAGGTTTTCCCAACCCTTGATTTCCAGCACCGAGAAATTGCCGCTGGTGATGTCCAGCACCGCTAGGCCGAACAGACGCTCGTCCCCCAGCACTGCGGCGATCAGGTTGTCCCGGCGTTCATCCAGCAAGGCCTCGTCACTGACCGTACCCGGGGTGATGATCCGCACGACTTGGCGTTCCACGGGGCCCTTGCTGGTGGCCGGGTCGCCGACTTGCTCGCAGATCACCACGGATTCGCCGAGCTTGACCAGCTTCGCCAGGTAACCTTCCGCCGCATGGTAAGGAATCCCACACATCGGAATCGCCATGCCCGCCGATTGCCCACGCGCCGTCAGGGTGATGTCCAACAACTTGGCGGCCTTCTTCGCATCCTCGTAGAAGATTTCGTAGAAGTCGCCCATGCGGTAGAACATCAACTGATCGGGATGCTGGTTCTTCAGGCGCCAGTATTGCTGCATCATCGGCGTGTGGGAGGACAGGTCGTTCACGGCGGTGTTCATGGGTGTCAGGCAAGCTCGTTGAAAGGTGTGGGGCAAAAGGAGGGGCATTGGCCCGGCTTTTCCGCGATGGGCGCAAGGTTAACATGGGTGGTCTGGTGGGACCCAGGGATGAGCGTCTTCCATCGCTTTGGTAAAGCAGGATTTCTGACCCTTGGGTATTTCTTGCCGCCGGAGTGCCTGCAGTCGCCTTACGGAGCATGGGCTGGAGATAATAAAAAACCCGACGCTTGGTCGGGCTTCTCTTGAAATCTGGATATTAGGTTCGTTTCGCCTCGGCTTGCATCATCAACTGATTCTGCTGCTTGGTAGCTTCAATCAAAACCTCGCTGTAAACACGCTTCTTTTGGTCCGATTTTGCATTGCGAATAAAATCGGCAAAGGTGCTTTTGGCCCCTTTAGTCAAACCTAGCTTGATCGAGATCATAGGTGCGCTCCGGATGGTGGCCCGAGCGTGGCCTCTAGGTCGGCAGGGATAGGGTAGTCAATTTTTATCGCCACCAGCTTTATAAAGTCGTCCCGAGTTGTCGATATGCTTGAGCAATGGATCCACATGGAAATGTGCAGATATATGCAATTCAGCATTTGTATTCCGCAAAAAGAACAAGCATCATGCGCGTTATGCAAAAACGCAACGTTTCTACCGTATTAAGAGCATTGCTCGATCAGCACGGGATCTCCCCCACGGAGCTTCACCGGCGTACCGGCGTGCCTCAGTCAACCCTCTCGCGGATCCTCAGCGGCAAGATCGTCGATCCTTCGGATAAGCATATCTCGAAGATCGCCGAGTATTTTGCCGTGAGCACCGACCAGTTGCGCGGGCGCGCCGATCTTTCGCCCGTTGGCAGCGGGCGCCGCGACGAGCCGCATTCCGAACTCAAGGACATAAGCCTGTGGGACGACGATACCCCTGTCGAAGAAGACGAGGTCTCGGTTCCCTTTCTGCGTGAGGTTGAATTGGCTGCTGGATCAGGAAGATTCGTCATCGAGGAGAGCGAGCGCTCCAGCCTGCGCTTTGGCAAGCGCAGCCTGCGCCATAACGGCGTGCAGTTCGACCAGGCCAAATGCGTGACGGTGCGCGGCAACAGCATGCTGCCAGTACTGCGCGATGGGGCCACGGTCGGGGTGAACGCAGGCAAATGCGGGATCGGCGACATTGTCGACGGCGACCTCTACGCCATCAATCACAACGGCCAGCTGCGGGTGAAACAGCTCTACCGCTTGCCTACCGGTATCCGCCTGCGCAGTTTCAATCGCGAAGAACACCCAGACGAGGACTACACCTTCCAGGAAATGCAGGATGAGCAAATCGTCATCCTCGGTCACGTCTTCTGGTGGGGCATGTACGCCCGCTAACCTCTTCGCTGTCAGATAAAACCCGCCGTCGTGCGGGTTTTTTTTCGCCTCTCGAAAGCCCGCAACCCCGTATCTGCAAGGGCTCCATGCATTTACGCATTCTTCGTGCATAAATAAATGCATTTTCGCATTGACTGGATATGCATACATGCATATTCTGTGTCCAAGCCGCTCGACAAAGTGGCTGGCAACAACCGCTCTTTAGTTTCACCCACAGGCAGCGATGAACCGGCCTCAACGGTTCAGAGGGTTGGCAACTGGCCCAGGTGTGCAGCGTAAAGCACCAGAAGCAGTTATCCGGCGGGCAGGGACCGCGGCCGGAGGAACAATTTGAATGGATCCGTACCGCGCCAGTCGCGCCGAAAGATCAAGCGCATTACTGAAAAGCCTGGGGCAACCGGGCTTTTTGGAATGCCTGCACCGTAAGGTGCGTTCAAACACATCACCACCGCCAATGGAGGGCTTCCGATGCTGAAGGATTTCAGATGCGGTCACTGCAAACGACTTCTGGCCCGCGTGGGCGAGAACACCGAACTCCAGATCAAATGTTCTCGGTGTGGGACGTTGAATCATGTGAAGGCCGTTGAGCCTCGAGTGAACGCCGGTGAGCGAACAGCGTGCGGAATAGACCCTGCACTCCGTGCTCAATGACATTCAGCGAGGTAAGAAAAGTGAAATTGCTCAAAAAAATCCTACTGGCGACTGCGTTTCTGTCGTCCTCCGTATCCCTGAACACTTGGGCTGATACGGCCATGTCGTGGAACCTGGCCCGGGACATGTACCTGATGACCGAAGCTGCACCGGCCGGTTCGCCGTGGTCGTTCATGCAAAACAAATCGGGGGTGAATGTCTCGGCCAACTACACGCTCTTTCCTACGTTCCAGGGGGGGACATGCAATGGCCAGCCAACCACCTGCTGGCGGGACGATGCTACGGGAGCCTGGATTTCCATTCCCAACGCAAATTTCACCTTCACGGGTTCAGGTACCAGTTTCGTATTCAAGCGGGGCGACGTAGCCACACATCCCGGCACCAACAGCCAGAGCATCTTCCGCTGGGCCAGTCCTGTCACCGGCAACATCAACGTGTTGGGTCGGGTCAACGACCTGCATAACGCCTGTGGGGATGGTATTGGCTGGTCGCTCAACCTGGGCGACACAGTGCTCCAGTCGGGGAGCCTGGCAAACGGCGGTAGCACTACGTTCATGTTGAACAACGTCGCAGTCATGCCGACGTCTTTGCTTTATCTGGTCATCGACAGGAAGGCGAACAACTCTTGCGACGCGACCAGTGTGGACATGCTGATTACTCGGTAGACGCAATAGGGGCTCCGGAGGCATCCAGTTAAAAGAGTTGTATCAACGCGCCTCAAAAAACCATTTATCTAAGGGAAGAAAACCAGTGAAAAAATTGCTCAGCATGCTGCTCGCAGCCGTCCTGTCGAGCCAGACCCTCCACGCGTTTGCCGAACTCTCACCTGTCGGTTCCTGGCAATTCGCTTCCTACCATGTTCCGGGCGGTGGTTTTTATGCCAACCAGACGATCTGTTTCAAAACAGACAATACCTGGTACTCGAGTTCCCAGGCCGGCTGGAAGGGCGCATGGTTCCAGAACGGGGACGATCTCCAATGGAACGGGAGTGTGCCAATGCCGGGTGCAGGGAGCGCTAACAATCTCGCGACCATTGCCATGGGTAAGTTAGCTGTCGCTGGTTCGATGTCGGGTAACTACGCGGAATGGGCCGCACCCAGTGCGCTGCCACTGCCCTGGGACAGGCACTACACCTACACCATGACTTACAAAGGCGCGACCTGCGCTGCGCCAAAGTGATTTCAATCTTCAGTGACCTGGCCAACGTTTGAACGCTGCTTCCAGTGACTCAATGGGTTGCAACGACCCAATCTCTTTCAACTTCAAACAACTTACCCGCCCAATCTTAATCACCCCAGGAAACGAGACATGACAAACGAGCAACAAGCGTTGCTGGACATGCCGATCTGGCTGGTCATCGTGCTCGCCCTGGTGGGCGGGGTGTCCGGCGAGATGTGGCGTGCCGACAAGGAAGGGGCGCGCGGTTGGTCCCTGTTACGGCGCCTGGCCTTGCGCTCCGGTGCCTGCGTGATCTGCGGTGTCTCGGCAATCATGCTGCTGTATGCCCTCGGCATGTCGATCTGGAGTGCTTGCGCCCTGGGTTGCCTGACCGCCATGGCTGGCGCCGACGTGGCCATCGGGCTGTACGAGCGCTGGGTCGCCAAGCGGATTGGTATCTGCGAAATGCCACCGCCGGATTCCCGTTCCGACCAACAGTGAGCCCGGTGCCCCAGCCCACAGCAAAGAGGCCATCCAATGCCCGTTCTCATTGAAAAACCATCGCAGTTGTTTTCCGCCATTGCCGAGACGCTGCGTACCACGTTTCCCGGCCTGAAGGTCGGGAGCCTCCAGGACTTCGACGACACCGGCGATCAGCCTTGGGTCTTGATCGCCATCGAGCGCGATGCGTCAGGCAACCGTGCCAACGACGCACGCATTGCCCATGTCCTGACGCTGTCCATGCAAGTCGTGTCGCCGGGCGCGGGGTTGGCGGCCTGCGATCTGGCCAGTGAGTTGAAACGCCTGATCGTCGACAACCGCTGGGGTCTGTCGGCCGAGCAATGCAGTCGGCCAGCGGATGTCGAGGGTATCGCGTCCGTCTTTAGCGGCGGGACCCGGTCCTATACCGCCTGGACCCTTTCATTCACTCAAACCCTGTACCTGGGTCCGACGCTGCTGGACGACCCCTCGGGTATCCCGAAATTTGCCCGTACCTGGGAAGTGTCGAACATCGACGACCCGGATCAATACACCTCACTTGAGGCCTGAACCATGTTCGATGGACTTGTACGCCTGCACCTGGGGCCGATCATCGAGCGCCTGGCCGAGGTGGAAGCCGAGCTGGAAGACCTGCATCGACGCGCCGACAGCTTCTGCCGCATCGGTGTCTGTCAGGAAGTGGATGCGGCCAGCAACACGTGTCGGGTCAGCCATGGGGATCTGTTGACCCCGGCGATCCGGTTCTTCAACCCGAGTGCCGGTGCCCAGAGCGAATCGCGGATCCCCTCGATTGGCGAGCAGTGCCTGCTATTGAACCACGGTGGTGGCGATGGCGGCGGTCAGTCGGTGGCGTTGTTCGGTCTCAATGGCGGTCAGTTTCCGCCCGTCTCGACACAGGCCTCGCTGACGCGTCGGCTCTATCAGGACGGCACGGAGAGCGGCTACGACCATACCAGCCATGTCCTGCACTGGAACAACGGCCCCACCGCATTCGCCGGTTCCCGTGAATCCCTGGAACTGAGCATCGGTCCGGCGCGGCTGGCGATGAGCCCAGAGACGATAGAACTGCAACTGGGCGCCGTCGGCATTCGGCTCGACGCCTCCGGTGTGCACCTGAGCGGCCCGTTGGTGGATCACCAGGGACGCGTCATCAGTACCGCATAAAGAGCTTCCCATGATCGGAATCGATAGAAACACCGGCGTGACGGTGGACGACTGGCTGCAGTTCGTGCAGCGCGCCACCCGGGCGTTGACCACGCCTCTGGGCACGCGTCAGAAACGCCCCTTGTACGGCTGCGCACTGACGCAACTGCTGGGACAGAACCTCGGCGACGATCTGCTGATCCTGGCCCAGAGCCACGCGGCCCAGGCGTTCTACAACCCGCACAACGGCATCGGTGACTTCGAACCGCAAGTCATCGTGGCCAGCCGGCATGGTGCCGGGCTGCTGCTGCGCTTCGCCGGCATCTGGAAAAACCGCAAACAGACTTTCGAGGTGGTGACATGAGCATGTTGATCCCCGGCCAGAATCAGTTGGCCGAACCTGCCATCGTGACCGTCGAAGCGTTCGAGGATCTGCTAGCAGAATTCAAGACCTTCGTGGTGGAGTACGTTGCCGCACGCTCTCCCACCAGCGCGGCGAAGCTGGTGGACAGTCTTGAAAACGAAAGCGAACTGCTGACCCTGGCGCTTGAGGCGTTCTGCGTACGGCTGCAAACCCACGAACGCAAGTACAACGCCCGCATCAAGCAGATGTTGGCGTGGTGGGCCACGGGCACCAACCTCGACGCTCGTCTCGCGGACATGGGCCTTGAGCGTCAGTTGCTTGACCCAGGCGACCCGGCAGCGTTCCCGCCCATCCCCCCGGTCTACGAGAGCGATGACGATGCGCGGTTGCGCTACTACCTGGCGCCCCATGCGCCAGCGGCCGGCTCGCGCATGCAGTATCGGCGGGAGATTTTTACCTTGGGTGAACGGCCAGTGGTGAAGGTGGACAGTGCGGCTGGCGGTGTCGTGAACGTGACCTACACATTCGATCCGGACGGTCTCGCCGCGCAGGTCAAGGACGGCAACGGACGCCGGACAGCCCCGGGTGAAGTCACCGTGACGGTGTTGTCCCGGGAGGGTGATGGCACGCCGTCCGAAGCGCTGCTGGACGGTGTTCGCCGGCACTTCGCCCGGCCTGACGTACGACCGGAAACCGATCTGGTCATCGTGCAGGCCGCGCAGATCAAGCCTTACAAGATCCGCGTCGTGGCGAAGATCAATGCCGGCCCGGATTCAGGCTTGACCCAGGTTGCCGCAGAACGGCAATTGCGGGACTACGCCGAGGCGTGTCATCGACTGGAAGGTCGGGTGGACCCGAGCTGGATCGACTACACGCTGCACAGCGCCGGCGCGGTCCAGCTCGAGATTCTCGAACCGCTGGAGCCGATCGTGACCACGGCTTTCCAGGCACCGTATTGCACGGGCGTCGAGGTCGAGGTGCAAACGCTATGAGTGACGACACACCTCGCCCGAGTCTGTTGCCGGCCAACAGTTCACCCTTGGAAAGGGCACTGGACCTGGGGTTCGCTCGGCTGCTCGAACGCATCGATCCGCCGTTTCCCGAGCTGATGAACCCGGCCGCCACGCCGTTGGCGTTCCTGCCGTATCTCGCGGCGGATCGTGGGGTCAACGAGTGGAGCTCCACGGCTCCCGAAGCTGAAAAGCGCCTGACCGTTGAACTCGCCTGGCCCACCGCCCGGCAGGCCGGGACGCGAAAGGCGCTGGAAAATGCTGCCAAGGGTTTGCAACTGATGCCTGAAGTGCGCGCCTGGTATGAGCAAACACCCCCTGGCCCGCCCTACAGTTTTTCCGTCAGGGCATTTACCGAGCAGCCCTACAGCGAAGAAATCGACACCCGTCTCGACCGTCGCCTGGCGGATGCCAAAAGCGAACGCGACACCTTGAAGGTGTCTGTCGGCTTGAGTGCATTCGGCCGTCACGTCATCGGCGCCGCCACGCTGTGCGGCGAACTGACCACGGTTTATCCGATCGTCATCGAAGGACTGGAAGCCTCGGGCCAGGCTTTCATGGCCGCCGGGCTCTACAGCGTCGAAACCTCCACTATTTATCCACAGGGGTCCTAAATGGCCGACTACTACACCCTACTCACCGATGCGGGGATCGCCTACGAAACCGCCTGCAAGGCGGCGGGCACACCCATCAAGCTGTCGCAGATTTCCGTCGGTGATGGCGGCGGCGAGGTCTACAACCCAGCCGCCACCGCTACGGCGCTCAAACGCGAAGTGTGGCGCGGGCCGATCAATGCGCTGTTCCAGGATGAGAAAAACCCGAGCTGGTTGCTGGCTGAAGTGACTATCCCGCCTGAAGTGGGCGGCTGGTATGTGCGAGAGGCCGGGATCTGGACCGATACCGGGATTCTGTATGCGATTGTCAAATACCCGGAGTCGTTCAAACCGGTGTTGGCGACGTCCGGCTCGGGCAAAGAGTTCTACATTCGGTCGATTTTCGAGACCGGCAATGCTGAGCTGGTGACGTTGTTGATTGACGACACGATCGTCAAGGCTACGCGGGCCTGGGTGGCCGGCTATGTGGCCGAGGAACTCGCCAAACTCGACAGGAAGCAGTCGGTGCGGGTGGCGACAACGGCCAACATTGCCTTGAGTGGCGCGCAAGCCATCGATGGTGTTGCGGTTATCGCCGGGAATCGGGTCTTGGTCAAGGCCCAGACCTTGGCGAAAGACAACGGTATTTACGTGGCCGCGAACGACGCTTGGGTTCGGGCAAAGGATGCCGATGCGAGCGCCGAAGTGACTTCGGGGTTGATTGTCTCGGTGGAGGAGGGCGCGACGCTTGCCAACACGATCTGGCAGTTGATTACCGACGGTACGATTGTACTGGGCACTACGGCCTTGACGTTTCAGAACATCACTCAAGGATTTGCGCCGCTCAATTCGCCGGTGCTCGTTAATCCGACGGCCAATACGCCGCCGCTATTCGACAACACGAAGTCGATCGCGACGACGGAATACGTTATGCGTGCCGCCGGTAACTATCGCGGCTTCACCAACGTTACGGCAGCGGCCACATTGACGGCGGCTGCCGCTGGCACGTTGGTTACGGCCATCGGGTCGTTCACACTCACCCTGCCGCCGGTCAACGCTTTACCCTATGGTGGGGCGATCCATTTCCGCAATATTGGCAGCGGCGTTGTCACTGTCGTTTGTGCTGGCACTGACAGCATAAACTCGGGTGCCGGACAGATTACGAGTATTGAGTTACAAGTAGGTGCCACTTTAGAACTAACCGGTAATGGTGCGAGCGCCTGGTGGGCTGCTGGATCCGCGCAATTGCAATACTCCAGGGTGTTTGGTGCTACCGCGGCGCAGTTCGACAGCAGCAAGTTGCTGGCTACGACTGAGTTTGTTAGGAAGAACTCAGGTAACCATGCGGCCGTTGGCAGCTTGAGCGCGAACGTGACCTTGTCCGCTGCCAACACGTTTGGCATGTCTTACATGCTGAACTCTGTGACCCCATTCACTGTCACGCTTCCCATGGCGAATACCGCAGGCAACGGAGGAGTCGTTACGTTCACCAATGTATCGACAGCTGCGGTAACCCTGACTTTGCAGGGGGCGGACTACATGACGGGCATCCCTGGAGTCGGAGCTGGGGGGAGTGTTGTGTTAGGACCGCGGGATACCCTTACCCTGTCAACCGCCGGGGGGACGGCCTGGTATGCAGAGGATGGATCAACGCGTGACGCACAGTCGACGGCGTTGAGAGCTTTGATGGGTAACCTTGGTGCTGTCGTCCTCGTTACCGATGCGATCAGTCTTACCGTTGCACATTGTGGCGTTCAGTTGGTAGGGAACGGGTTGCTCAGTAATAAGACTATTACGCTTCCTCCGAAGTCTGATGTGCCTCTGGGAGCGATGATCCATTTTTCTGCAGGCGCTTCAAACGTCACACTGGCGTGCGCAGGGACCGATATCCTTGCACCTGGCCCTGGTGGGGGAACCACTATTTCGTCATTTATTATTGAAGCACTTGACTCGGTGACGCTTGTAAATGTCGGCACGGCTTGGCGAATGGTTGGCGGATCTCAAATTAACAAACACAGTGGTCAGTTTGGCTCCAATCTCAGTGGTAATGGCTACCAAAAGCTCCCAAGCGGTTTAATCGTCCAATGGGGTGTTGGCGGTACTACAAATGGGGTTGGCACATGGACTTATCCCATAGCATTTCCTAACGCAGCTCTTCGTGTGTTCGCAAGTAATGACGCTACGGCCTCTGGCACAAGCATGTATGCATGTGGTGCTCATCCCACTTCTGGAAGTCCTAATGTGTCAGCGTCCTTGGCAAGTCAACTTGCGACGGGTGGTGATGCCATCTTTCTATTAGCCATTGGTTATTGAGGGACTAAGAGAATGTCTAATCTATTAACGACCGACTCATCTATCCCGGTTATCGGTGCTACTGAGTGCGTGGTTCGAAAATGACTCTTTATTCAAGTAAGACAACGGGTGGTTTTTACGATGACTCCATCCACTCCGCTGAGCAGATTCCTCTCGACGCGGTTGAAATAACCCAGAAGCTGCATGCAGAGCTTCATGAGGGGCAGTCAATGGGAAAGCGGATCTCAAGTGGCGATGATGGTTATCCGATACTGGTCGATCCTCCTGTGCAATCGCCTGAGGTTTTGGCGGCAATTGAGCGTGTATGGCGTGACGGCCAGCTTGTTGTGACTGATGGCATGGTTGCTCGGCACCGTGACGAGTTGGAAGAAATGTTGAAAACCACGCTTTCTATCGAGCAGTACTCGGAGCTTCAGGCCTATCGTCGGTTGCTGCGTAACTGGCCAGAGACGAGCAAGTTCCCATTGGTCGATCACCGTCCGATAGCACCGTCCTGGTTACCTGAGCAATCCCAATAAACGCCCCGCATCGACGGGGCGTTTTCTTAACCCTCAAACACCCGACATCACTCAGTAGCCCCTTCCTCAAAAGGGGCTTTTTCGTATCTGGAGAACCCAAAAATGGCACCACGCCAAACCTACACCGTGCTCCTCCCATTCCCCACCGGCGGCGGTCACTGGTCGACCACCGGCCAGGAACTCGACCTGCTCGACGTCGAGGCCAATGCCCTGCGCAGAGCCGGTCGCCTGGAGCTGAAGAAAACCGAAGCCGTCGAACCGGCTTCTGCATCCACCGCGGCCAAAAAGGCCGCCACCAAGAAGGCTGAATAACCATGGCTGAGGTTTTGAACTTCGAGCACAACGGCATTACCGTCAATGCCACCGAGTCTCCCGAGGCCATGGGTGGCCTGGGTGACAACGTCATCGGGCTGGTCGGTACCGCGCCGAATGCCAACCCGCTGATTCCGAAAAACACCCCGTTCCGTATCAACAGCTTCACCACCCAAGCTCAGTTGGACCCGACCGGTGCGGAGGCGGGCACGCTGTTCCATGCCGTCTACCAGATCCTCAAAGTGGTCAAGGTGCCGGTGTACGTGGTCATCGTCGAAGAGGGCGCCACGCTGGCCGACACGCAGAACAACGTGATCGGCGGTATCGAGGCGCAGACCGGGCGCAAGTTGGGCCTGGCGGCGTTGAGCGGGGTGGCCGAGGACCTGACCATCATCGGCGCGCCAGGCTTTACCGGCACCAAGGCCGTGGCCAGCGAGTTCGCTTCGTTCGGCAAGCGCATCAAGGCGCGTGTGGTGCTCGACGGCAAGGACGCCTCGGTCGCCGATCAAGTGACCTACAGCCAGGAACTGGGCGGCGCGGACCTGGGTTTCGACCGTTGCCTGGTGGTGCACAACATGCCGGCGGTGTACTCCAAGGCTGCGAAGAAAAACGTTTTCCTGGCCCCGTCGAGCCTGGCCATCGCCGCCCTCGCCAAGGTCAAGCAATGGGAGAGCCCGGGTAACCAGGTGACCTATGCCGAAGACGTTTCGCGCACCGTCGAATACAACATCCTCGACACCTCCACCGAGGGCGATCTGCTCAACCGCTACGGCGTCAGCTACTACGCCCGGACCATCCTCGGCGGCTTCTCGCTGCTGGGCAACCGTTCCATCACCGGCAAGTTTATCAGCTACGTCGGCCTGGAAGATGCCATCAGCCGCAAGCTGGTCAAGGCCGGCCAGAAGGCCATGGCCAAGAACCTGACCAAGTCCTTCATGGACCAGGAAGTCAAGCGCATCAACGACTGGCTGCAAACCCTGGTGGCCGATGAAACCATTCCGGGCGGCAGCGTGTACCTGCATCCGGAACTGAACAGCGTCGAGAAGTACAAGAACGGCACCTGGTACGTGGTCATCGACTACGGCCGCTACGCGCCGAACGAACACATGATTTATCAACTCAACGCCCGCGATGAAATCATCGAGCAGTTCCTGGAGGACGTTCTCTAATGTTTACCAACCGCGTAAGACAGGCCATCGCGGCCACCCTGCAAGGCCTGCCGTTGTCGGCGACCGTCGAGGAATTCACCCCGCCGAAGATCGAATTCGAAATGGAGTCGATGACTGGCGGTCGCTTCATCGCCGAGGAAATGGCCAAGAGCGGCAAGGCGCTGACGGCCAAGTTGTCGCTGCAAGGCGTCGGCCCGCAAATCATGCTGGCATTGGGTGTGAGCGTAGGGGACGACATTCTGCTGAACGTGCGCGAGGCCGGTCAGGACCAGGACGGCAACACCTGGTCCACCTATCACACCGTGGGCGGCAAGTTGAAATCCCTCGAGGAAACCGCCCTGAAGATGAACGAGAAGCCCAGGACCAATCTGGAGCTGTCCTGCCGCACGTACAACCGCCTGGAAAACGGCGTTCCGGTGATCGACATCGACGTGCGCACCCAGAAGTTCGTGCTCAACGGCGTCGACATCCTCGGCGATGCTCGCCGTGCGGTGTTGCTGCCTTAAACGGATGCCCGTCAGTTGCACCCAATCCCTGTGGCAGCGAGCCTGCTCGCGATAGCGGTGTGTCAGCCAACATCGATGCTGACTAGCCCGACGTCATCGCGAGCAAGCTCGCTCCCACAGGGTGTCCTCTGATTCACCAAGGAACTGATTCCATGTCCTGGACGCCTCCCGTTCATGTCTTGCTGTCGCCGATCACCGGTGACGACGGTTCGCAGATCGAGCAGCTTCAACTCAAACCCTTGTTCTATGCCGCGCAAAAAGAGGCCCTGGCCCGTGCCGGCGATGACGAGGACGATCAATTCTTCGAACTGGCCAAACTGGCCACCGGCCTTTCGGTCAAGGAGCTGGACCAGCTCAAACGCCCGGACTACGTGAGCATTGCGCAGTACGTGCACGAGATGTCGACCCGCCCGGCGTCGTACTTCTTGGGGCAAGTCGCTGACGCTCAAACAGCGCCCGCCGACCCCGACCAAGTGCAACTGCTGCAACCGCTCAACGTCGCTGGCCGCAGCCTGATCTCGCTGACCCTGGAAATGCCCGTGCTGCGAGCGACCAAGGTGATGAAAAAACTGAAGACGGCCAAGGAGCGCGCCGAGTTCATCACCGCCCATTGCACCGGGCTGATGATTCCCGACCTGGACCTGTTGACCGTGCCTGACTGGACTCAGCTTCAGGTGCGCATCGACGATTTTTTAAACAAACCGGCGGACTTCTTTCGGAGCGCGACATCGAAGTGATCCTCGATGTGGTGCCGCTCATTTACTCGGTAAGTGAGGCGGAAATCCTGGAGTGGGACGCCGGCAAGGCCTTGCGCCGCTACGACATCGCGATCGCTCGCCTTGGCGTGAAACAGGAGTAAAGCGCGATGGCAGACAGTAAATATTCGCTCTCCTTTGCGGCGAGCGTCGATATGCCGACACTCGGCAGTGTGGCTGATGCGTCGGGGCTGAATCTGGCGTTGAGCACCGCCAGCCTCGACATCCGGCTGCTGGTATCGGAGCAAGTGAAGCTGCGCGAGACCCTGGCAACGCTGAACACCACGCTCTTGGGGCAACAGTTGCTCAAGGTGAATGCAGCAGCGCCAGCGGCGAATGCGGAGCCGAAGTCGAAACTCAGGGCCGAGGTCGATCAGCTGGCGCCCCCCGACGTCCTCAAGCCTGCCATGGCGATGCAAACGGCCATGGTCGACCTGAACCAGAAGTTGCGGCTGTCGCCGGAACAACTGCAGGTGATGGCCAACGAAAACCAGAAGATCGCCGGCGAAAAGCAAACCGCATCCAGCGGGGCGACCGCTGTGCAGCTGGCACAGATCCAGCTGGCGGCGGTCAATGCGGGGCTGGTCAAGAACGTCAAGCCCGAAGACCGCCAGCAAGTGCTGACGGATTTCGCCCGCGACAGTGCGGTGATGGCGTCGGCCTACAAAATCGAGCTGAAGGACGCCGGCGCGCTTATGGCTGGCTTGCGCACTTCATTGAACCTGGATCGAGGGAAGAGTCTCGAATTGGGCAACGCGGCCAACCGTCTTGGCGCCAGTGCCAGTTTGCAGACCTCGGCGGCGGACATCGGTTCGGTTGCCCAGCGCGGTGGCAAGGCCGGCATCGAAGCGGGCATGACACCCGAGCAGATCGCCGCCATCGCGGCCGCGCTGTTGAACGCCTCTGTCGGCAAGGACGAAGCGAGCGCCTCGCTGAAAATCCTGGGAACCGCGTTGGGCAAGGGCGACAAGGTCACGCCGGAACAGCGAACGGCCTGGGCTCGATTGGACATCGAACCGGGGGCACTGGCCAGCAGGCTGCGCACGGATGCATCGGGTGCGATCAAGGATGTTCTGGCGACGCTGCAAAGCAAGCCTGCCGAGCAGCAGGCCTCATTGCTCAAGACGCTGTTCGATGGCGACGAGGGCATCGGCAAGTTGCTGAAGTCGCCCGAGGACTTGAAAACCGCGCTCACCGTGGCATCCGATAAGGGCGATGGTGACAAGGGGGCGATGGCCCAGACCGCCGATACCCGGGGAAACACCTCGCAAGCACGCTGGAATGCACTGGATGCCAGCGTGACCCGTCTCGATACGGCGATCGGCAGCGCTGTCACGCCCATCACCGATCTGGCGATGCTTGGCGTGGACGCGCTGGCGACGGGATTGAGTGTCGCGGCCGAGTCGCTGCCGAAAATCACTGCGGCGTTGGCCTTGTTCGGCGCGGCGCTCGCATCACCGTTTCGCGGCGCCATTGTGGACAAAGTGACGTCGGGTGTCGCCTCTACCCGCGAGGCATTGCTGAAGCCCGATGCGGCGATCCAGCCAGCGGCAAGCGATGCGTCCGGAACTCAAGCCAAGGACGGCGGGCAGAAGCAACCGGGCGCAGGAACAGCCGAGACTTCCCGTCCTGATATGCGCAGCCGGCTGGGGATCTCCGCCGCTCGAGCGAGAACTTTCACCGGCAGGCTGGGCGCCCCTCTGGTGCTGGCCAGCGCTGGCTATGACGGCGTCAAGGCCCTGCAAGCCGGTGATTACAAGGCGGCTTCGGGGGCGGCCGGAGCCGGTCTTGGCGGGCTAGCGGGCGGATATGCCGGTGCCGCCACCGGCGCGATGCTCGGCAGTTTCGTTCCGGTGATCGGCACCGCGATCGGTGCGTTGGTCGGCGGTGCGCTGGGTTCCTATTTGGGCAGCAAGGGCGGCGAATCCCTGGGGGAGGCTATCTACACCGGGGCTGATCGCCTCAAGTCGCCGGACCAAGTCAACAAAGACCTGGTCAGCACCATGATTAGCCCCCAACAAAACACCATGACCGCGAACATCTACATCAACGGCCAGGACCAGGCCAGTGCCAGCCAGTTGGCGAACCTGGTCGTGCAGCAGCTTGCCGGCCAGTTCGCCCTGACAACCGTGCCCAACTCACTGGCCATGCGCAGTGACGCGGCCCTGACCGACGGAGGTCGCTGATGCGTCAACAAATGGCATTGGGCAGTTTCATCTTCGGCCTGTCCCGCAACTTTGCCTACCACAGCCTGCTGCGCACCTCGGACGGTGGCTGGAAAAGCATCGACATTCTTACCAGCAAACCCAAGTCCAGCCAGACCGGCCAAGGCCCGCAAGGGCTGACGATCACGGGCAAGTCGATGTACGCCACCGCCATGGATCGCCTCGATGAGTTGCGAGCGTTGCAGGCGCAGCGTGTGCCATTGCCGCTGGTGGACGGCATCGGCCGCAACTGGGGCCTCTGGCAGATCAACAAGGTGACGGAAACCCAGACCGAGATCATCGATGACGGCACCGCGATGGTGGTGGGGTGGGTGATCGAATTGACGGAGTTCGCCAATGCGTAGGGTTCGAAGCATCGCCGGTGATTCGGTGAATCTGTTGCTGTATCGAGAGCTGGAGCGTTGTGACGATCTGGTCGAAGCGGCGTTCTGGCTGCTCAATCCGGAACTGGCGGAATGGGGCCCGGTATTACCGGCGGGCGTAGGGGTGGTCTTGCCGGAAGTGGACCTCAAGCCCGTGGCAACCCCACCGGTTTCGGCCTGGGATTAAGGAGGCGGCATGTCATTGGGTTTCACGCCTGCGGTGGAAATTTATGGTGCGAACGCCGCGCTGCTCAACGATCGATTGCTCAATTGGACCCACGTCGACGCGGCGGGATTCGAATCCGATCAACTGACGCTCACCATCAGTCTGGATGGGCTTGAAGGGTTGCCCAGCCTGGGCGGGAAAATCGGCCTGCGGGTCGGCTACCTGGAGTCGGGGCTGGTGGACAAGGGCGAGTTCGTCATTACCCGGCGCACGCCGACGCTGTTCCCGTTGCGCCTGACATTGGTGGCCATGGCCGCGCCGTTCAGTGCGGCGGACCAGACCGGATTCAAACAGCGCCGCTCCGTCAGCCATGGCCCGACGACCTTGGGCGCGCTGTTTCGTCAACTGACCTCCAGGCACGGCTTTTCTGCGCGCGTGGCGCCGGACTTGTCGCTGATCAAGATCGAACACATCGACCAGTCCAACGAAACCGACATGGGTTTCCTGACGCGCCTGGCCCACCGTTACGACGCGGTCGCCAAGCCGGTCAACGAGTTGTATGTACTGGCGCGGCGCGGTCAGGCGAAGTCGTTGTCGGGCAAGGTCCTGCCCGAGATACAACTGTCGGTGACGACGAACAATCGACCCGGCGACCATGCCTTCATTTCGGCCAGGCTGGATGAAACCGCCCGAGCGAAGTACCAGGGCTGCAAGACCAGTTGGTGGGATGCGGCAGCTGGCAAGCTGCGGGTCGAGGAGAGTGGCATCGCCCCGTTCAAGACCCTGCGCCAGCGCTTCCAGAGCGCAGACGATGCCCGCGCCGCCGGTGAAGGAGAGGTGCGTCGGATGCTGCGCGAAGCCCTCAAGGTGGCGATCGAATGCCCGGGCAATCCGGCCTTGTCCGCCGAAGGCATCGTGCTGCTGGATCCTTCCTGGCCGGATTTCATGCGTGGTCGCTGGTCGATCGACAAGGTCACCGCCAGCGGCGACCGGGAAAAAAGCTATCGCTGCTTGATTAACGCGACCTGCCTGGATGCCAAGGCCTGACCCCCGTTCTGCAAACACAGCAGAACCCACCAGTAGGAGCGAGCTTGCTCGCGATATCACGCAGCACTTTCCAACACCTGGAGTTCCTCCATGAAGATCACTCCGATCCTCACGCAACTGCGTGAGCAATGCCCAACCGTGGCCAATCGAGTGGCCGCCGGTATCGACCTTGGCACATTGCAGCCTCCCTGCGCCTACGTAGCGCCGATCAACGATCTGGCCAGCGCAAACACGGCGCAGAACGCCACCCGGCAAGCGATCCGCGACCGCTTCGAAGTGACCTTGGCTCTCGATTCCACCGACGTGACAACAGCACTGGATCAATTGCACGACCTGCGTGCCGAACTGTGGCGCGCGCTGGTGGGGTTCAAACCCGCTGGCGACTACACCGGCATCGAGTACGACGGCGGTGAGCTGGTTTCCCTCAACAGCAGCCGTGTGGTGTACCGGCTGCGCTTTTTCAGCGAGTTCCAGCTGGGTCGCAACTTGATGAGCCAGCCTGCCGAAAGCTGGCACGAGCGTGAACTGGACGGCTTGTCGTCCTACACCGGGGCCACCGTACGGGTCGATGCCATCGATCCGGCAGACCCCAACCTGAAACGTCCCGGCCCCGACGGGCGCGTGGAACTGACTTTTTCTGGAGACGTAACCCCATGAGCAAACGCATCACCGTGCTGCCGGCCCCGGGCCGTGCCGTACCGGACCCGGAAGCGGGCGATCTGTTGCCCCTCGAGGGCCGTGAAGTGCCGGACAACGCCTGGTGGCGTCGACGTCTGGCCGATGGCGATATCACTACCAAAGCCGTGAAAGCGGCCAAACCACAGGGAGCCAAATGATGGCGATCGGATTCAGCAATATTCCCGCGGACATTCGTGTGCCGCTGTTCTACGCCGAAATGGACAACTCGGCCGCCAATAGCGCGTCATCGGCCATGCGCCGGTTGATCGTCGCCCAGGTCAACGACAGTGTCGCCCCGGCCGATGTCGGCAAACTGGTACTGGTGTCCAGCGTCGCGCTGGCCAAGAACATCGGCGGGCAAGGCTCGATGCTTGCCTCGATGTACGAAACCTGGCGCAAGACCGACCCGCTCGGTGAGATCTGGTGCCTGCCGCTGCACAACGTCGAAGGCGCCGTCGCCAAAGGCGTGCTGACTTTCACCGGCACCGCGACTGAAAGCGGTGTGCTCAACCTGTACGTTGGCGGTGTGCGCGTGCAGGCCGCCATCGTCAACGGCGCCACTGCCACCCAGGCCGCCACGGCGTTGGCCTTGAAAATCAACGCCGCCGCCGACCTGCCGGTGAGCGCTGCGGCCGCCGAAGGCGTCGTGACCCTCAGCGCCAAATGGACCGGCGACAGCGGCAATGACATCAGCCTGCAATTCAATCGCCTGGGCAAGAGCAACGGCGAAGACACCCCGGCGGGGCTGACCACCGCCGTCACCGCCATGACCGGCGGCGCCGGTATGCCGGACCAGACCGCGGCCGTTGCAGCCTTGGGCGACGAGCCATTCGAATTCATCGCCATGCCCTGGTCGGACGTGGCCAGCCTCGACACCTGGCAAGCGGTGATGGACGACAGCACCGGCCGCTGGTCCTGGGCCAAGCAATTGTTCGGTCATGTCTACAGTGCCAAGCGCGGCACCCTGGGTGCCCTGGTGGCGGCCGGTCAGGCGCGCAACGACCAGCACATGACGATCCAGGCCCTGGAGCCGGGCGTACCACAACCGTTCTGGGTCCAGGCCGCCGCATTGGCCGCCCGCACCGCGGTGTTCATCTCGGCGGATGCCAGCCGCCCGACCCAGAGCGGCAGCCTGCCGGGCCTGGATCCGGCACCGGCCAGCGAACGCTTCACCCTGACCGAACGCCAGTCGCTGCTCAACTACGGCATCGCCACGGCGTACTACGAAGGTGGCTACGTGCGCATCCAGCGTTCCATCACCACGTATCAGAAGAATGCCTTCGGCCAGGCCGACAACTCCTACCTGGACAGCGAAACCATGCACCAGTCGGCGTTCATCGTGCGCCGCCTGCAAAGCGTGATCACCAGCAAGTACGGTCGCCACAAACTGGCCTCCGACGGCACCCGTTTCGGCGCCGGCCAGCCCATCGTGACCCCGAGCACCATCCGCGGCGAACTGATCGCGCAATACGCCAAGCTCGAACTGGAAGGCCACGTGGAAAATGCCGAGCTGTTCGCCGAGCACCTGATCGTCGAGCGCGACACCCAGGACTCGAGCCGGGTCAACGTGCTGTTCCCGCCGGATTACATCAACGGCCTGCGGGTGTTCGCGTTGCTCAACCAGTTCCGCCTGCAGTACGACGACGCGGCCTGACCGTTCCGTTCGAACATCTGAATCCAGCCCACCGCGCGTGGGCTTTTTATTGCAAGGAGAAACACCATGGGTCAACTGATTGCGGGCACCTGCTACGTCAAAGTGGACGGCGCTCAACTGACCATCAATGGCGGCTGCGAAGCGCCCCTGATGTTCACCAAACGCGAAACCGTCGTACCGGGTTTCTACAAGGAAACCGACATCGCCCCGTCCTTCAAGGTGACGGCCCTGCACACCGCGGACTTCCCGCTCAAGCAACTGGTGGCCGGCACCGACATGACCGTTACCTGTGAATTCAACAACGGCAAGGTCTACGTGCTGGCCGGCGCCTACCTGGTGGAGGAGCCGGTGTCCAAGGGCGACGACGCCACCATCGAACTGAAATTCGAAGGCATCAAGGGGACCTGGCAATGACCGATGTCGTGACGTTGCGCGTGGCCATCGAGGCCCACGGCGAGTCGCTGAACGAACTGACCTTGCGCCGTCCGACGGTGCAGGAGGTCCGGACGATCAAGGCGCTGCCGTACAAGATCGACAAGAGCGAGGAGGTGAGCCTGGACATGGACGTCGCGGCCAAATACATCGCGGTGTGCGCCGGCATCCCGCCGTCGTCGGTCAACCAGTTGGACCTGGCTGACCTCAATGCCCTGAGCTGGGCCGTCGCGAGTTTTTTCATGAGTGCGGCGTCGCAGCCATCGGCGACCTGATCGCCGCCGCCTATGACCTGGCCTGGTTCTGGAAGGTTGACCCCGAACAGATGATGGCCAGGCCACTGGACGTGCTCCGCGAATCACTGGAGCACGCGCAACGGATCAATGCGATGCAGCAGGTGCAGTGATGGCAGACACACAAAACGTAGAGAAAAGAGCGGTGCTGCTGACCGGCATCGACGAGCTGTCACCCAAGCTCGCCGGCCTTCGTGCGAAGGTTGCGAGTTTCAAGCAGAACCTCGACGCCACGGGCCTGGGCAGCCTGGATATTTCCGGCCTGCTGCCCAGCGGCGGCCTGGCCCAGCCCTTTATGGACGGGCTCAAGTCGGCCCTGGCCTTCAAGGACGAAGCGGGTGCAGCGAGCGCGGCGGCCAGCGCCGTCCAGGCCCCTGAAGCGCCCCGCATGGCGGCACAGAGCCTGGATGGATTGAAGACTTCCATCAGCAATGTGTCGGTGCAGTTCGGCTCGGCCCTGGGGCCTGCGGTCAACGCGGTGGCGCTCAGTTTGCAGCCTATGGTCAGCGGCGTGGCCCAAGTACTGCAGGACAACCCGCAACTGGTACAGGGCCTGGCGAATGGCGTCGTGGCGTTCAACGCGATCCAGATGGCGGTCAGCGGTGCGAGCCAGGCGTTCGAAGTGGTGAACCTGGCCTTGAAGATGAACCCCATCGGCTTGATTGCCATGGGCATCGCCTTGGCGGCAGGGATGATCATCGCCCACTGGACGCCGATTTCAGCGTTCTTCGCCGGGCTCTGGCAGAGGCTCGCGCCGATCGTCCTGCCGATGGTCGAGTTCTTCAAGACGATGTTCGCCTTTACCCCGATGGGGCAGGTGATCAGCAACTGGGGGCCGATCAGCAGCTTTTTTGGTGCCCTCTGGAATTTGATCGTGGCGGCGGCAACGCCGGTCATCGGTTTCATGCAGACGCTGTTCGCCTGGTCACCCTTGGGCTTGATCGTTGCCAATTGGACGCCCCTGACCGGGTTGTTCGCGGCGATCTGGGACCTGCTCAAGGCCTTGACCGTGCCGGTGATGGACGCCTTGAAAGGGCTGTTCGACTGGACGCCGTTGGGGCTGATCATGGCCAACTGGGGCACGATCGGTGAAGTCTTCGCCGGGATCTGGGAAGGCGTGCGCAACCAGGTGTCGATCATGCTGGCGGTTTTCAGCGGTCTGTTCGACTGGTCACCCATCCAGGGCCTCGTCAAGCAGTGGGGGCCGGTGGGCGAGTGGTTCAGCCAGTGGTGGAACGAGTTGCAGGCGGTGATTGCGCCGATCAAGGCGTTTTTCAACGGCGGCTTCGGCGAGATGATCACTTCGTTCACTGCTAAGGTCGAGGGATTGACCGAAGCGCAGCGCGCCACCAACGCCGAAGGCAAAGGTGAGCTGGCGCCGGCGTTTTTTGGCGGGGCCAGCGAGCAGTCTCCGGGCCTGTCGTCCAGCCTGGCGCCAGCGTCCACCAACATTCCAGCGAAAATCCCGCTGGCGCCGGGTACGTTGCCACACACCTCCAGCGCCCTGGTGCAACAAAGCGCCGCCAATAACCGCACGCAACTCGAAGGCGGCCTGACCGTGCGCTTCGAAAATGCACCGGCCGGGCTGCGCGCCGATCCGCCCCGGACCAATCAACCGGCCCTGGCGGTGAGTTCGCGCATCGGCTATCGCTCACTTTCCACAGGAGGCTCCAATGAGCTGGCGTGATCGTTTGTTGCCGGCGTCGTTTCGTGGCGTCGGGTTCTGGGTCGACCAGGCGAAAACCCCGGTCGGCCACAAGGGCCAGTTGCATGAGTATCCCCAGCGGGACCAGCCGTTTTTCGAAGGGCTGGGTCAGCAGGCAAGAATTCATGAGCTGACGGCGTTCATCGTCGGTCCCGATTGCCTGGAGCAGCGCGACAGGCTGCTCAAGGCGCTGGAGCAGGGCAGCGGCGAACTGGTGCATCCGTGGCTGGGGCGCCTGCAGGTCAAGGTCGGTGAATGTGACATGACCCAGACCCGCCAGGACGGCGGGCTGGTGACCTTCGCCCTGAAGTTCTACCCCGACCAGCCGCTGCAGTTCCCCTCGGCCGCGATCAACAGCCAGAAACTGCTGCTGGTGTCGGCCGACAGCCTGCTGGGCTCGGCGGTGCGGCGCTTCGAGCAAGCCATGACGTTGATCAAGGCGGCCCGGATCGGCATCGCGGACCTGCGCAACAGCCTCAAGGAGGTGTACGGCGTCATCGAGCAGGAGCTCAAGCCGTTGATCGAGACCTATCGGCAACTCAGCGATCTGGTCAAGGCGGTCAAGGAGTTGCCCAGGGAAGTGGCGGCCGAGTTCAAGGGACTGCTGGGAGATATTCGCGAGTTGAAGGACTTTGCCCGGGACGGCTATCGCGGCGTGATCGCCAGCGTGTCGCAACAGGTGCAAGCCATTCGCCAGGCGGATGCGCCCAAGCTCACCACCGGCAAGGACACCATGGCGGCGGCCCAGGCCGTGGCCGATCTGGTGCAGGACACGCTCCTGGTACAGGCGGCGCAATGGATTGCGGCGATGCCTGTGGCGGCGCCCGCGGTGAAACTGGGCGCCACCCCATCGGTGGCGCAGCAGGCCGTGCAGCCGGTCCAGCGCCGGGACGTGCCGGTGGCCGACGATGTGCTGGCCCTGCGCGATGCCCTCAACGACGCCATCTGGCAGGCGTCCCTCAAGGCCGATCCGGATCACTACCAGGCGTTGAACCATCTGCGCCAGCAAATGGCGGCACACCTGACGGCGGTGGCCTCGTCGGGCGTCAGGCTGATCAGCCTGTCGTTCAAGCAGAGCCTGCCGGCGCTGGTGGTGGCCTACCAGCAGTTCGCCGATGCCACCCGGGTGACCGAAGTGACCCAGCGCAACGGCGTGGCCCATCCGGGTTTCCTGCCGCCCAATGACCTGAAAGTCGCGGGGGAGTGAGCCATGAACGAGCTCGACAATGCGGTCACGCTCACCGTCGGCGGGCTGGATTACGGCGGCTGGAAAAGCGTGGAAATCAGTGCGGACCTGGAGCGGCAGTTTCGCACGTTCAAACTCGACATCACCTGGCAATGGCCGGGACAGACCCAAGCGGTACCCATTCGCCCCGGTGATGAATGCCAGGTGCGCATCGGCTCCGACCTGGTGCTCAGCGGTCATGTGTTCAAGGCGCCAGTGAGCTACGACGGGCGCCAGATCAGCCTGAGCATCGAGGGCGGCTCCAAGACCCAGGACCTGGTGGATTGCGCGGCGATCAACCGCCCCAGCCAATGGCGCGGGCAAACGGTGCTGAGCATCGTCCAGGCCCTGGCGTCGCAGTATGGGGTGGGAGTGGTCAGCGAAATCCCCGAGACCGCTCGGTTGAGCACCCACAGCATCGTGCCCGGGGAAACCGTTTTCCAGTCCATCGACCGCTTGCTGACGTTGTTCCGGGTGTTCTCCACCGATGACGCCCAAGGGCGCGTGCTGCTGGCCAGACCCGGCAGCGGCGGACGGGCCAGTGATGTGCTGGAGCTGGGCAAGAACATTCTTTCTGGCAATGCACCGATGGACTACAGTCAAGTGTTTTCCGAATACCGGGTCATAGGCCAGCACAAGGGAAACGACCAGCAGAGTGGAACGGCGGTCAGCGAAGTGGTCGGCACCGCCACCGACCTGAGTTTCAAGCGAAAGCGGGTGACGGTGATCAGCGAGAGCGCCCAATTGAACTTCGAGCTGGCCCAGCAAAGGGCCGACTGGGAAAGCGCCATCCGCACCGGTCGCGCCCTGACCACCACCTACCGCGTGCAGGGCTGGCGCCAGGCCAATGGCGACTTGTGGCGGCACAACACCTTGGTACGGGTGATCGACCCGGTGCTGGGGTTCGATGGCGACATGCTGGTTTCCAAGGTGACGTATTCGTTGTCGAACCAGGGCTCCGTCACCACCCTGCAAGTCGCGCCGCCTCATACCTTCGACGCCAACCCGGTGCCGCCAAAACCCTGAGTCCCACGCCGATGCCGGCGCCCCACACATCCCCTGTGGGAGCGAGCCTGCTCGCGATGGCGGCAGTGCAGCCTACAGAGATGTTGATCCGAACACCGCGTTCAAGTCCCCGATTCTCAAGGAAATCTCAATGAGCCTACTGACCCGTCTCCTGGCGCGCGGCACTGTCGTGCTCGCCAATTCGGCCACCAAGCTGCAGTCGCTGCAAATGCGCCTTACCGCCGGCGAAGTGAACGATGACATGGAACACTTCGAGCCCTATGGCTTCACCAGCAACCCGCTGGCCGGTGCCGAGGGCATTGCCACGTTCCTGGGGGGCGACCGTTCCCATGCCGTGGTCCTGGTGGTCGCCGATCGCCGCTTCCGTCTCCAGGCCCTGGCCCCCGGCGAAGTGGCGCTCTACACCGACGAAGGCGACAAGCTGCACTTCAAGCGCGGTCGTGTCATCGACATCGAGACGGCAACCCTGAACATCCGCGCCAGCGGCGCGGTGAACATCGACAGCCCGGTCATCAACCACACCGGCAGGATCGTTTCCCAAGGCGACCAGATCGCCGGCGGCATCAGCCAGATCAAACATGTGCATGTCGGCGTACAGGCCGGCAACGGCCAGACCGGCGCGCCGGCGGGAGGCCAATGATGTTCATCAGCCAGAACCTGCACGCCGCGCTGACCCGCTCGGTGTTGATCAGCCTGTTCACCTGGCGTCGTGCCGCTGACGACGATGCCGTCGATGATGACGAACGTTTCGGCTGGTGGGGCGACACTTTTCCCACCGTTGCAGACGACCGCATCGGCTCGCGGCTGTGGCTGTTGCGCCGGGTCAAGCTGACCCGCCAGACCCAGCTCGATGCCGAGTTCTATGCCCGTGAAGCCTTGCAATGGCTGATCGATGACGGCCACTGCCGCGCCATCGACATCATCAGCGAACGCCTCGACGCCCAGCGCCTGAACCTGCGCACGGTCCTGACCCTGGCCGACGGCGAGCGACTGGACATCAACCCCGATAACAGTTGGCAGGTGACCTATGCCGTTTGAAACCCCTTCGCTGCCGGTGCTGATCAAGCGCGCCCAAAGCGACCTGGCCAGCGATTCGCTGCGCCAGTCCGATGCCCAGGTTCTGGCCCGCACCCTCGGCGGCGCGGCCTACGGCCTGTACGGCTACCTGGACTGGATCGCCGAGCAGATCCTGCCGGATAAAGCCGACGAATCCACCCTGGAGCGCATCGCCGCCCTGCGCCTGAACCAGGCGCGCAAAGCGGCCCAGGCGGCCAGCGGCAGTGTCAGTTTCACGGCCACCGCGGGAGCGGTGCTGGATGTCGACACGCTGCTGCAATCCACCGATGGCCGCACCTACAAGGTGACGGCCGCCCGTACCGCCAGCAATGGCATGAACACCACCACCGTCGCCGCACTGGAGGCCGGCAGCCTGGGCAATGCCGATGCCGGCCTGGTCCTTGCGCCGGTCCAGCCGATCCTCGGTATTGGCAGCGATTTCACCGTCCTGTCACCGGGGCTGAGCGGTGGTGTCGCCCGGGAAAGCCTCGAGTCCCTGCGGGCACGGGTGATCCGTTCCTACCGCATCATTCCCCATGGCGGTTCGGCGCAGGATTATGAAACCTGGGCCCTGGAATGCCCCGGCATTACCCGCGCCTGGTGCCGGGGCAGTTACCTGGGGCCTGGTACCGTCGGCCTGTTCGTGATGCGCGACGACGATCTGCAGCCGATCCCCAATGCCGAGCAACTGGAGGAAGTCCGGGCCTACATCGAACCGCTGCGCCCGGTGACTGCCGAAGTGCACGTGCTGGCCCCGACGCAGGTACCGGTGACCTACCGGCTGCGCATCACCCCGGACACCAGCGCGGTTCGCGCGGCGATCGAAGCTCAACTGCGCGACCTGCATAACCGCGAAGCCGGTCTCGGCGAGACGCTGTTACTCACCCATATCGCCGAAGCCATCAGCAGCGCCAACGGCGAAACCGACCACAAGCTGACCGCGCCCAGCGCCGACGTGACCGCTGCCAGCAATCAACTGCTGACCTTCGGGGGGTGCGTATGGCTGCAATAAGAACCGCCGAGCAGTACCAGACCCAATTGCGCAGCCTGCTCCCCAGCGGCCCCGCATGGGACCCGGAGCGGGTACCGGAGCTGGAGCAGGTGTTGGAAGGCATCGCCCAGGAACTGGCGCGCCTCGACGCCCGCGCCGCTGACCTGCTGCATGAAATGGACCCGGCGGGTGTGAGCGAACTGGTGCCGGATTGGGAGCGGGTGATGAACCTGCCCGACCCCTGCCTGGGTGCCACGCCTCTGTATGACGATCGTCGCCTGGCGGTACGCCGACGCTTGTTGGCGGTGGGCAGCCAGGCCATTGCGTACTACGTGGAAATCGCCAAGAGCCAGGGTTACCCCAACGCCACCATCACCGAGCACAAGGCGCCCCGCATGGGCCGCGCCCGGTTCGGCGAAGACCACTTCGGCACTTGGCAGGCCCAATTCATGTGGACCCTCAACACCGGCGGCCGCCTGCTGCTGGGGCGGCGTTTTGGTGCGAGCTATTGGGGGGAGCGGTTTGGGGTCAATCCGGGGTCGGCCCTGGAGTGCCTGATTCATCGCAGCGCTCCGGCGCATGCGAAGGTTCACATCAATTATGACTAGGAAATAGAGCGATGGATTACCCAAAAAGTGTGCCCAGCGCCGGGTTGGTGAATGGCAAGTTCGTGGATGAAAATCCCCTGACGGGGACGCCAGGCTCCCTGATTCCGGCAGCTTGGGGAAATGGCGTGACCCAGGAAATCTTGAATGTCATCAACGCGGGTGAATTGACGCCGGATGAGACCCGAAACGATCAGTTGCTCCAGGCGATCCAGTCCGTGGCGGCCAAGGGCTGGAATCAGGATCTGGCGCTGCCGCTTGCCGCCTTGCCTTTGCCAACGATTGCCACCGCCGATGCTCGTTTGACGATCACTCCAATTGCGGTGTCGACCGGCGGCGGGCGTGTTTCGATTCCTGCGGGGGTGTACCTCAGCATTGGGCAGGATGTGGTGAATGGGCGATTGGGACGAACACGTACTTACGTCACGCAAGCGTGGAGCAGCAATGAGTTGCTGCCCAGCGCCAGTTATTTCCTGAGAGCGCAGGTTGTTGGTGACACGCTGACTTTTTATGTGCAGCGCGGAACGCTCTATGACCTGGCGCCGGAATCCTTGAAGGGCATGGCCAACGGAGCGTCCGGTGGTGGCTTCCCATCCACGGCCTTGGACATCTGCCTGGCTTGGATAATGACCGGGGCGCCGGGCTCGTTGCCTACGGTACGCACGATCTATAACCGTGCCCAGTTGACCTGGACTCAAACGGTAAATGGTACCGGCGTGGTTTATCTGCCGCTGGATCCGCATGCGCGTGGGGCGCGGCTCGTTACAGGCAATCCCACGCCGCCGGCAAACGCCTTGACTACGCTGGTTTTTGCCCCGGCCGGTTGGCATGGGGGTAACTACAGCTTTCTGTCGCCAGCCCTGACCACCATCGGTAACAACCCGGGGGGGTGGGTTCCGGCAAACCCTTATCCGTGCGTACTTTTTTCCAGCAACGCGCTGAATGACGTCACCGTTACCACGGTCACAGCCAGTTTTGACCATTCTCAACTGCGTTCGCTGTGGCAGTCCTATCAGGCCGAGCACACGCTGGGCGCGAACAATGCCGACAGCGACGAACTGCTCCTGAGCATGGGTATCAAGGGGCACCAGGCGCTGACCGATTACAGCGTGGGCATCGCCGTCAATTTTACCAACGCCGTCAACGTCCATTTGTCCTGGGAGCTGATCCGATGAAGATCATTCAGGAACTGCATCAATACGAAGAGGGACTCCGTCCGCCTTCACCCTCCCCAGCCCATACCTGGGAGGAGGGTGAATGGGTGATTGCCGACGAGCATGCTGCCCAGCTGCTGCATCTGGACGGCGAACGCCTGTGCGACAGGCTGGACGGTGCTGCGGACCGTGCACGTCGGGCCTTGGCAGGCGATCCATTACGTGCCCTGGAATACCAGCAGGCAGCCCTTGAAGCTCAGGCATTCAAGGATCAGGGCTACCCGAAAAAAGCCGTGCCGTCGTCCGTTTCCGCGTGGGTCATCAAGGGGCGCACAGCCAGGCAGGCGGCAGACCAGATCCTCGCCAAGGCCGCCGAGTTCGATTCGAACCTGTTGGTGCTTCGCCAGATACGACTCAAGGCCAAGGCGCACATCCGCGCGCACATGGCGAAGGGAAAATCGGACCTGGCGAAAGCGGCTTTCGATGAGGCATTCGCCAACATCGAGGCATTGCGCTCCGGCGCCTGATCCTTTTATTTATCTGTAGAGAAATAACATATGGATTATCCAAAAAGCGTTCCCAGCGTCGGGCTGGTGAACGGTCGGTTCGTGGACGAAGATCCGCTGGCGGGTAAACCCGGTTCATTGATTCCGGCGGTCTGGGGCAATGGGGTTACCCAAGAAATCCTCAATGTGATCTCGGCCGCCGGCATGACGCCGTCAGAAGCGGACACCGGGCAATTGATCAAGGCGTTGCAAGCCATTCTTGGACGCAGCAGTCCGATGCGCTCGGTGGTGACGCGGTTGACGGCATCAAAGACGCTTGTTGCCGAAGAGTTGGGGTTGGTGTTGATCGATGCCGGTGCCAGTGCGGCAACCCTCAATTTGCCATCGGCAAATGCAGGGTTGGGGGTTCAGGATCTCATCGTTCGGCGTGTCGATAACAGCGGCAACCGCCTTATGGTTCAGGCCGCAGGTACCGACAGAATCAAATTTCATACGCATCTTTCTGCCAATGGTTATCCATTTCTGGTGCTGATGGGAGCAGGGGATTGGTGGCATCTACGCAGTGATGGTGCTGGTAGTTGGTGGCCGGTGGGTCGATTCGACAATACCGCGTTGGGCCGCCCATTCTTTGAAACGACTATCGTATTGAGTCCGGGAGGCTATGGTGCGTTGAACGGCGCTGTCATGAAGCGTTCCGAATGGCCATGGCTTTGGGATCATGCCCAGCAGTCCGGCATGCTTGGTACCGAAGCCAACCGGGAGGGTAATGAAGGTAAGTGGAGCTCCGGCGATGGTGCGCAGACGTTCCGTGGACCTGAGGGGCGCGGGGAGTTCTTGAGGGTGTTGGACGAAGGGAGGTCGGTGGATGTAAGTCGGGTGATGGGAAGCGCTCAATCGGCAACTGTCCACTCTCATGCATTGGGCGCGCAAGGAGCTGGGGCCATCGGTTCAAGGTGGTCCGACAGTTTAACCAGCTACGGCTCCATTACCCGAGAGGAAATCAAGATTGTTGGAGATTTGGTTAATGGTGGTCCTACTTTTCCCGTCGGAACTACTTACCAAATGGATACGGCCAATACGCTGCTTTATACCTATAAGTCGCGTCCGCGCAATATAGCCTTCCCCGCTCGCATGAAAATAATTTGAGGTTGTTTATGTTTTATTACCTTTTTGATAAGGCTGGGGAATTGAAAGGCCCCGTTACTCTTCCCGTAACTCCAGGTGTCGGCGTTCAACTTCCAAGTAACGCCGTCGAGCTTTCTTTTAAACTTCCCCTGCCAGAGAAAGATCGAACATGGGCACTGGTGGATAATGTTCCGCGGGAGGTTGTGGATCGTCGCGGGGTGGTTTATCACAAGGCGAGCGGTAGGCAGCAAGTCTGGAGTGAACTGGGGGAGTTGCCGGAGGCTTTCACGACTGACCCATGTCCCGGAGAGCACTATGTCTGGGCTGATGATAAATGGCAGATCGACAGGGAATCTCAATTGAGCTGCATTAAGGCTGAAGCTCTGAGTAAACGCGATGTGCTTCTTCGAGATGCAATGTTGCGAATTGCACCTCTGCAATATGCAGAGGACATTGGAGATGCTTCCGATGAGGAGCAACTCGCCTTGATGGAGTGGAGACTCTACAGTGTTGAGCTGAACCGCATCCATAAGCAAGCTGCTTTTCCGGATGAAATAAACTGGCCTGTAGTGCCAGCATCTACTGTTTAGATGCATTCCTGATGATTTACTATTATTTGATGTTTCCAATGACTGTTTAAAGTTCAGTGTTGAAGATTTCGGTTGTCTGTTTCTGGTCGTTTAAATACCAAGGGAGTAAAAGGTGGATTATCCAAAAAGTGTTCCCAGTGCGGGTTTGGTGAATGGCAGATTTGTAGACGAGAACGCCTTGGCTGGGACGCCAGGATCATTGATCCCCGCCAGTTGGGGGAATGGCGTCACACAGGAAATAATCAACGTCATTCAGGCCGCCGGTATTACCCCCTCGGAAGAAACCTACAATCAGTTACTGGCGGCATTGCGCGGCACTGGATTGTTTCTTACCGCTCCTCAGTTCGATAACGATAAGACCGTTGCTACGACAGAGTTCGTAGCCCGCAGCGGATTGCAGTACGCCGGCTTTGACGTGTATTCCACACATGCGGCTTTGACATCCAAGGATATTGGTGGAGTCGCCAGCTTTGCCAGTGAAACCCCGGTTACCGCCAAACTGCCCGCCACGACAGGCGTCCTGCATGGCGCCACTGTCAGGATTATCAACGCAGGCAATGGCGTAGTGACTATATCGACGACCTTGGCGACCGATAAGTTGTCGGGATCGAACGGAGCAGAGGGTACCGTTAGTATCGGGTTAGGGGAGACCGCGGAGTTTATCAAGCTCAATGCCCAATGGCGTCTGATTGGTGGAACGGCCACCTCGAAGTATTCGGCCATGTTCTCTTCGTCGTTACAGCCCAATGGATGGAAACGTATTCCCGATACCACCAGTCCGACGGGCTATGTCATCGAACAGTGGGGAGTTTCATCGAGCGGCACGGATGCCAATGGCGTGCTGGTGACGTTTCCCATGTCGTTTCCGAATGCGGTCAGGAATATCAACGTGACCGATGGTGGACCGACCTGTGCGTCGTTCGGCGTCTCATTTGGTTCCCTGAGTCAGTTCAGGCTTTATGGTCGGGATCACAATGGTGTCTACGCGAACTGGACTGGGCTCTGGCGTGCAATTGGTTATTGAAAGGATGCCGTTATGCTGATTTTTTATGCTCCAACCACGGGTGGGTTCTACAACTCCATCGATCATGCAAATGAAATTCCCAAAGATGCTGTTGAGATTTCGGAGCACGCATACAGTGCATTGTTCGCAGCCCCTTTTTTAAATAGGTGTATCACGTCGGACGCCATGGGGTATCCGGTGCTTTCGGAGCTTGAGGTCGACAGGATCGAGACGCAGATACTCAACGAAACACATTGGCGTGACGCTCAGCTCACCGCCACCGATCGCCTCGTAGCCCGGGATCGCGACGAGATGGACGACGGCGGCGGTACGACGCTGGATCAGGCGCAGTACACGCAACTCCAGGCCTATCGGCGAGCCCTTAGAGATTGGCCCCAGGACGAGCTGTTTCCCGCGGCTGAGCACCGCCCCGTCGCGCCGCCCTGGTTGAAAGCGCAACTTCAGTGATGTTTTTTTCGATGGTCGGATTATGGACGTTACCCAGCAGCAACTCATCAAGATCATGCCCGACGCCCGCTCTCAAGCGGGCGTTTTCGTTCCTGCGCTCAACCATGCGATGAGCCGTCACCGGATCGTTACGCCCAAACGCGTTGCTGCGTTTCTGGCGCAGATCGGCCACGAGTCGGGGCAGTTGCGATATGTGCGGGAGCTTGGCAGTGAAATGTATCTAAGCAAGTACGACACCGGCGCGTTGGCCGTTCGCCTGGGAAATACTCCCCAGGCCGACGGCGACGGCCAGAAATATCGGGGGCGTGGGCTGATCCAGATTACGGGCCGCGACAATTATCTGCGGTGCAGTCTCGGTTTGTTTGGCGATGAACGTCTGCTGGCCTTGCCGGAACTGCTGGAACAACCACAGTGGGCATCCGAATCGGCTGCCTGGTTCTGGGAGCAGAACGGCTTGAACGAACTGGCCGACCGTGACCAGTTCAACAGTATCACTCGGCGTATCAACGGCGGCTTGAACGGCCTGGAAGATCGTCTGCAACTTTGGGCGCGGGCGAGGGCGGTGTTATGCCAGTCTTCGACCTGATGCCTTTTTCCTTCCGTACTCTCGGGATTGTTCTCTTGCTGGCGCTGCTGGCCGCTGGTCCAGCTACGCTGGCGTGGCGACTCCAGGATTGGCGCTATGGTCGTCAACTGGCGCAAATGGCCCAGTCCCAAGCCGAGACCCTGAGTCAGTTGAGCCAGGTGGCGACAGCGCAACAAAAGGCCGAGCAAGAGAAGCGACTGGCCCTGGAACAGCAACTTTCTGCCAGCGAACACACCCACTACCGAGCCTTGAGCGATGCCCAACGTGACCAGGATCGCCTGCGCGATCGCCTTGCTACTGCCGATGTCCGGCTGTCAGTCCTCCTCGATGCCCACGATGCCTCCCCCGGTTGTGCGGTGCCTGCCGCCACCGGCTCCGGCGGCATGGATCATGGCCCCCTACGCGCCCGACTTGACCCGACGCATGCTCAACGAATTATCGCCATCACCGATGAAGGCGACCGTGGATTGATCGCCTTGCGGGCTTGCCAGGCGTATGTCAGGGCGTTGGGTCAGTAATCCGTCGAGTCGTTGTCGACCAGAAAGAATCTTGCTTGGTTTACCGGTTCACGCCCAGAACTGTCATGTAGAAGTTCTTTACTGCCGACCAGACGTGCCTATACCAATTGTTTCTCCAGAACGAATCATCGTTAGGAGCAATGTCTTCTATGTCGCTTGAAACGAGATGAGCGGGTTGCTGGCCGAACATCATGGGGAAAACGCAATGTTGTTTGATCTGGGCCCTTACGACTCTGTCGATGGGCTCTGAACGGTATTCAAGCTTTACAAACTCCGAACAGCCTCGTTTGCTGAGTATATAAGCGTGCAGTGCGGTTACCCGGCCGCGAGCGATGGAAAAATTCCAGGTGAGCCATATTTTCCCCATCGTGTAACCGAGATGGAGAATGGAAAAATTTTTCCGTCGAAATAAAGCGATTGATGTTGCGGACTGTCTGTTTTGAGAAGAAATACTGCAGTGCATCGTCTTCCAGGATCAGGACGTTTGAATAGTTGCGCTGCAATGCAATCTCTGCGCACTTCAAATGCGAATTGAAGCAGCCTCTTGCCGGATTCTCTCTATCAGGATCGACCAGTACGAACTCTATGTCCAAACCTGAGCGTTTCATGGTTTCAAGCAGTAGCAGCCTGCGATCCTTCCGATCCTTGAGGCTGATGCAGAGTACGCCATCAACCGAAAGGCGGCTGAGATCCTTGGTTTTCATTCCATCGTTCCGACTGTCATGGGCAACTGAATATAGCGAGGTTTTTCGATGTCCATAGCGTGGTCTGGACGTGTCCTGAAAAACAGAGCGCTCTCCCGGGCCCGAGCCTTGCAAGCTTCCAACGCTCGTGTACGGTAGGCGTCATTGCGTCGAATCAGGAGAGCGTCATGGAGGAGATTACCGAGCTGGCCGCCGAACTGGGCCGGCGCCTGCAGTTGCTCAATGTTCATGTGACCACCGCCGAGTCCTGTACCGGTGGCGGGATTGCCGAGGCGATCACGCGAATTCCAGGCAGTTCGGCTTGGTTCGAAGCCGGTTTCGTCACTTATTCCAATCGCCAGAAGACCCGGCAACTGAATGTGCCGGACGAACTGTTCGGCACGGTGGGAGCGGTCAGTCGCGAGGTGGTCGAGGCCATGGTCCGGGGCGCCCAGCGACAGGGCCAGGCGCGGTTCGCCGTGGCGGTCAGCGGTATCGCCGGGCCGGACGGCGGTTCCCCGGGCAAGCCGGTGGGCACCGTGTGGCTGGCCTGGGGCGTTGGCGAAACGGTCTTCAGCGAGCAGCGGTTCTTTGCGGGCAACCGCGACGAGGTCCGCCGACAAACGGTGAAGGCCGCGCTAGAGGGGCTGCTGCAACATGCCGCCGCAGAAATCTCAAATCGGGGGTAGGCGATCCTCGATCCCTGTGGAATAATACTGGCTACTTATACAGGTGTTGGCCGTCAGGCCTTATTGATTACGTGAGGACTTTAATGGACGACAACAAGAAGAAAGCCTTGGCTGCGGCCTTGGGTCAGATCGAACGTCAATTCGGCAAGGGTGCCGTAATGCGTATGGGCGATCAGGACCGTCAGGCTATTCCTTCCATCTCCACCGGCTCTCTGGGCCTGGACATCGCGCTTGGCATCGGCGGCTTGCCAAAAGGTCGTATCGTTGAAATCTACGGTCCTGAGTCCTCCGGTAAAACCACGCTGACCCTGTCCGTGATTGCCCAGGCCCAGAAGGCCGGCGCGACCTGCGCCTTCGTCGATGCCGAGCACGCCCTGGACCCGGAATATGCCGGCAAATTGGGCGTCAATGTCGACGACCTGCTGGTCTCCCAACCTGACACTGGTGAGCAGGCACTGGAAATCACCGACATGCTGGTGCGTTCCAACGCGGTTGACGTGATCATCGTCGACTCCGTGGCGGCACTGGTACCTAAAGCCGAAATCGAAGGTGAAATGGGCGACATGCACGTGGGCCTCCAGGCTCGCCTGATGTCCCAGGCCCTTCGCAAGATCACCGGTAACATCAAGAATGCCAACTGCCTGGTGATCTTCATCAACCAGATCCGCATGAAGATCGGCGTGATGTTCGGCAGCCCGGAAACCACCACTGGTGGTAACGCCCTGAAGTTCTACGCCTCGGTCCGCCTGGACATCCGTCGTACCGGCGCAGTGAAGGAAGGCGACGAGGTTGTCGGCAGCGAAACCCGCGTCAAGGTTGTGAAGAACAAGGTGGCTTCGCCATTCCGTCAGGCCGAGTTCCAGATTCTTTACGGCAAGGGCATCTACCTCAATGGCGAGATGATCGACCTGGGCGTGTTGCACGGCTTCGTTGAAAAGTCCGGTGCCTGGTACGCCTACAACGGCACCAAGATCGGTCAGGGCAAGGCCAACTCGGCCAAGTTCCTGGCGGACAACCCGGAAGTGGCTGCGGCCCTCGAGAAGCAATTGCGCGACAAGCTGTTGAGCCCGGTTGCGGACGTCAAGGCGTTGGCTAACCGTGAGACCGCTGACGATCTGGTTGACGCTGATATCTGATCAAATCGATGACCGCCGTACTCGATACCCTCGTCGCGGTGCGGCGAACTGCGATGGACCTGCTCGCCAGACGCGAGCACGGTCGAGTCGAACTGACGCGAAAACTGCGTCAGCGTGGTGCCTGCGATGAGTTGATCGAAACGACCTTGGATCGCTTGACGCAAGAGGGCCTGTTGTCAGAGGCCCGTTATCTGGAAAGCTTCGTTTCCTATCGGGCCCGCTCCGGTTATGGACCGTTGAGGATTCGGGAGGAACTGGGTCAACGCGGCCTGCAGCGTTCGGATATCGAACAAGCCCTACGTGAAAGCGGTATCGATTGGCAGGATCAGTTGATGGAAACCTGGCGTCGCAAGTTCTCTGGGCATCTACCCGTCGATGCACGGGAACGGGCCAAACAAGGTCGGTTCCTGGCGTACAGAGGCTACTCCATGGAAATGATCAACCGCTTGTTCAGCGGTCGAGGATTGGATGATTGAAAAACGGCCCGCTATTTCGATAGCGGGCCGTTTTTTTATGGGTTCAGGTGACCTTGATCGTCTCCCAGGCAAGCGGATGGGCCTTGGGGTAGGGTTGGGCCAAGTTTTCCGGCAAGTTGATGAAGTCCACCAGCGCCCTCAACCGACCATGGTCGCGAGCGTTGAAGTTGAATGCCAATCGCGTCAGGTGGCTGAACCGTGCTTCATCAGGCTCGTCGCCGTTGTAGGCCAGCTGATGAAAGCGATCGTTCAGGCACAGGTCGGCAAACTCCACTTGCATCTGTTCCAGGGCCTGCTCGTTGAGCTTGTGGTTCATGCGGATCACGAACTGATGCTTGAGCCAGCGGCTGGAATGGAAGTTACGATAGAACTGGTTGATTTCCTCCACGGCATCTTCGGCGGTGTATACCAGGCGCATCAGCTTCAGGTCGGTGGGCAGGATGTAGCGGTTTTCCTCCAATTGTTCGCGGATGAAATCCAGGGCGCTTTGCCAGAACTTTCCTCCGGGAACGTCCAGTAATACTACCGGTACCAGTGGGCTTTTACCGGTCTGCACCAGCGTCAGCACTTCCAGTGCTTCATCAAGGGTGCCGAAACCACCCGGGCAGAGCACCAGCGCGTCGGCCTCCTTGACGAAGAACAGTTTGCGAGTGAAGAAGAAGTGGAAGGGCAACAGGTTCGGCGTGCCTTCGACGGTCGGGTTTGCATGTTGTTCGAAAGGCAGGGTGATATTGAACCCGAGGCTGTGCTCGCGGCCGGCGCCTTCATGAGCGGCGGCCATGATGCCTCCGCCTGCGCCAGTGATGACCATCATGTCCGAGCGGGCCAGCGCCGCTCCCAGCTCCCTCGCCAGGCCATACAGGGGATGTTCGATAGGCGTTCGTGCGGAGCCGAAGACAGTGACCTTGCGGCGCCCCTTGAACTGTTCCAGCGTGCGGAATGCCTGTTCCAGTTCCCGCAGGGCCTGCAACGTGATCTTGGCGTTCCAGCGGTTGTGGTCTTCCTGGGCCATGCGCAGCACGGTCAGGATCATGTCTCGGTAGATGGGGAGGTTGGGGCTGTTGGGTGACACCAGGTTGAGTTGCTCTTCGACCTTGCGGATAAGGTCGTGGCCATGGTTCTCAAAATGACGATTGAGCAGGTCATTTGGTTTGTAAGGCATCAAGCTTCTCCTTCTTGACGGAACCCCGACCCGGGCGAAAGGTTCGCCGGGGCCGCGACACTCCGTGTGTCGCCGTCAATCCAGGCGCTCGCCTGGGCGTTCGATTTGGCCTGAACCTGTTTACATATCATCGATCAGGCCATCCACCGGGTTCCGTATGTCCCTTGGATTTAAGAACAATCACACGGCAAGGTAGGGTGGCAGCCTCGTTCTGCCCAAAACATATTCATGAAGTGAGTCGATCTTGCGTTGCCATGATCATGGCGCTCAAAAGTGACCGTTGGCAACCGCTGGATGAAAGCTTTGGAGTAGCGCACCGCTCGTCCGATTGCCAGTTGCACGCATGCCGCTCTGATTTACTGATAACAGGCGTGTCAATGCAGTTCGATGCCCATGGCTGGGCACGCGATGGATTGAAGCGAATCGGGCAAGGAGGCGGGAGAAATGAGCAGGGTAACCCTGGAACTCGACAGGCAGTTGTATCTGACGCTGTTGGAAGCGGCCCAGGCCAATCGAATCAGCCTCGAGGAAGAGTGTTGTCGTCGCTTGGAGGGCAGGACCTGGCGCTCGCGATACCTGCAGGCGCTGGTGGCGGAACTGCGCGCCGACGATGAACAGCGACGCGCACGCTCGGGCTGATTACTTCTTGGTCTTGGCCGGTTTTGGGCAATCCGACTCCTGGAAGCGTTCGGTCGCGACCGGGCGGTTGGTTTTGACCTCGGTAAACTCGTAGCGCATGGTGGCGCCCTTGGCCATCAGCTTGCGAAAGCCCGGATTGGTGCACACCTTGGAGCCCAGCTGGAAATACACGGCCTTGGGGTCGGCGCGCATCTTTTCGGCATGGCTGCTCTGCACGCTGAGGTGGTTGATCAACTCGGTGCCTTCCACCGTGTAGCCCTGATCGAGAATGTCTTCATTGATCGCCCGGGGGGTGCCAACGCTGCTCTCCCTGGCCACGTTCTGCAACATCTTGTTCAGTTCGAGTTCTTTCAGCGAGGCAGCCTGGGCGCTGAAGGACGTCGCCAACAGAACGGCAACGGTAGGGACGGTAAGGCGCAGCATGAAACTCTCCTGGTTCAGTGACTGGTGGTTCGACCGGTCACGTGACTGTGCGTTCATTGGCGGCGAATTATAGGGGAGGCGAGGTGGACGGTACAGGCTCGTGCGCTCTGGTAGACTGCCGGCCTTCATTGCGCTGTCGAGTGTCGTTCGTGTCGAGTTCTCCCGCCTGTCGGCTTCATGCCCCTAACGCCGTAGCCCGCCTGCGCGATCAGCGCATCGATGAGGGGATCAAGCCGCTTCAGGCCCGTGGCTGGCGCGCACCCCGTTGCAGTGCCTGCCGGGTGATCCAGAGCCATTGCCTGTGTGCCTGGCGACCGAAGGTCGAAGCCCGTTCCGGGGTTTGCCTGATCATGACCAACAAGGAAGTGTTCAAGCCCAGCAACACCGGGTGGCTGATTGCCGACGTGGTACGCGACAATCATGCCTTCATCTGGTCGCGCACCGAGGTCGACGGGCAATTGCTGGCGTTGCTGAATGACCCTCAATGGCAACCCTACCTGGTGTTTCCGGGTGAATACGTCGAGCCGTCGCGGGTCACCCACACCGTCGACCTGGATCGTTCCAGGCGACCGTTGTTCATTCTGTTGGACGCGACCTGGACGGAGGCGCGCAAGATTTTCCGCAAGAGTCCCTATTTCGACCGGTTGCCGATCCTGAGCCTGCTGCCTGACAAACTGTCGCGCTACCGCTTGCGCCGTTCCACCCGCAGCGAGCACCTGTGCACCGCCGAAGTGGCGGCGCTGTGCCTGGAGCTGGCCGGGGATCATGATGCGGCCTCTGCCCTGGACGCTTATTTCGATGTGTTCAGCCAGCATTACCTGGGCGCCAAGGGGCAACGGGAAGTGGATGTATCGACCCCGGCTCACGCTGAGCTGTTGCCCTTTATTGATACGGCTCAAGGGGCAGTGGCCGGATAGTGGCCCATACTGGAGACAGTGGTGGCCGTGCTGCTTGACCACCCCGGCTTCGCTGGGCATGCTTGGCGCCGACCGGGGCATGGCCAAGGTTTGAAACGCCATACCGTGCTGGCGTGAACAGTTCCCTCTGGATGCCGCCGCCATGGTGGGTGTCCCGAGTGGCTCTGGCGAGGTGCGATCATATCGGCCTGCCATAAGAACAGGATCATTTGAACAATGGCCACATACGAAATCCTGATTGCCGATGACCATCCGCTCTTTCGTAGCGCGTTGCATCAGGCAGTGACCCTGGGCCTGGGCCCGGATGTCCGGCTGACGGAGGTGGCCAGTATTGCGGAACTGGAGAGCCGGTTGACCGAAAAGGCTGACTGGGACCTGGTGCTGCTGGACCTGAACATGCCGGGAGCGTATGGATTTTCCGGATTGGTACTGTTGCGCGGTCAGTATCCGCAGATTCCCGTGGTGATGGTTTCGGCCCAGGAGGAAGCGTCGGTGATGGTCAAGGCCCGGGAGTTCGGTGCCAGCGGGTTCATCCCCAAGTCCAGTTCGCTTGAAATGATCCAGAAGGCGGTGAAGGCGGTCCTGGATGGTGATGCTGCCTGGCCGCCCCAGGCATTCGAGGCAGTGAGCGTGTCGGAAGAGGCCAAGGCCGCCAGCGAAGGCCTGGCCAGTCTCACGCCGCAACAGTTCCGGGTACTGACCATGGTCTGCGAAGGTTTGCTGAACAAGCAGATCGCTTATGAATTGAACGTCTCGGAGGCCACCATCAAGGCCCATGTGACGGCGATCTTCCGAAAGCTGAACGTGCGCACCCGGACCCAGGCGGCCTTGTTGTTGCAACAGCTTGAGTCAATTTCACCGCAGCCCTAGTGTGTCTGTTCACGCTTTTTTGACCGGGTTTGAATTAGCTTCTCCACTCCTTTCGATCAGTTGCCCATCCTATGTCACCTTTTAAAGGCCAAACCGGCCTGAAACGCATCCTCAACGCCTCCGGCTATTCCCTGGATGGCCTGCGCGCGGCCTTTGTCGGCGAAGCGGCGTTCCGTCAACTGGTCCTGCTCAACGTCATCCTGATCCCGCTGTCGTTCTTCCTGAACGTCAGCCGTGTCGAGCAGGCGCTGTTGATTGCGGTCTGCCTGCTGGCGCTGATCGTCGAACTGCTCAATTCGGCGGTGGAGGCGGCCATCGACCGCATTTCCCTGGAACTGCACCCGCTGTCGAAGAATGCCAAGGACATGGGCAGTGCCGCCCAGCTCGTCGCCCTGACGATGATTACGCTGGTATGGGGCGTGATCCTGCTGCAGTAGCGCTTCAGGCAATGGCCGGCAGGACGATTTCGTCGCTGCGTTGCGCGCCGGCGGTGAACGCCCGGCACAGCTCGAGAAACTCGCGCATCGCCGATGTCTGGTATTTCTGTTTGTGCCAGATGAAGTAGAACTGCCGCGCCAGGTCCATGTCCGGGGTTTCCACGGGGACCAGGCTGCCCCGACGGAACGCATCGCGCAGGGCCAGGCGTGAAATGCAGCCGATCCCCAGGCCGGACTCCACGGCGCGCTTGATGGCTTCGGTGTGTTCCAGTTCCAGGCGGATGTTCAGCGCGCTGCGATGATGGCGCATGGCTTGGTCGAAGGTCAGGCGAGTGCCGGAGCCCTGTTCCCGCAGAATCCACGCTTCATGGGTCAGTTCCTCCATGGTCGCCTGGCCGCGCCTGGCCAGTGGATGCTGGGGCGCGCAAAACACCACCAGCTCGTCCTCGACCCAACTCTGCACTTCGATATCCGGATGGCTGCAATCGCCTTCGATTAGACCCAGATCAATTTCATAGTGGGCGACCTGATGCACGATATTGGCAGTGTTCTGTACATGCAGCTTCACCTGGCTTTCCGGATGGCGCTGCATGAAACCGCCGATCAGCAGGGTGGCCAGGTAATTGCCGATGGTCAGGGTGGCGCCAACCGCCAGTGAGCCGAAGCCGGACTTGCCGTTGAGCAGGTCTTCGATCTCCTTGGCCTGGTCCAGCAACGCCACCGCCTGGGGTAGCAACTGTTTGCCCAGGGCGTTGAGGCTCAGGCGCTTACCGGCGCGGTCGAACAACTGGCAGCTGGACTGGCGCTCCAATTCGGTGATGGAGGTGCTGGCAGCCGATTGCGACAGATTGAGCTGGCCCGCAGCACGGGACACGCTCTCCTGCTGGGCGACGGCGACGAAGACCTGAAGTTGACGTAGAGTAAATCGCATATCGATATAACCGATAACCCTTATCTTAATAATCCATTTAACAGATATTGTCGCCGCTATTAGAATGCGATGCAATTGCGCTCCTTCCCGGCGCAGGCATCATTTCCAGGAGTCCCCCGTACATGAGCAACATGAACCACGAGCGTGTCCTCAGTGTTCATCACTGGAACGACACTCTGTTCAGCTTCAAGTGCACCCGCGATCCGGGCCTGCGCTTCGAGAACGGTCAGTTCGTGATGATCGGCCTGCAGCAGCCCAACGGCCGCCCGCTTATGCGCGCTTACTCGATTGCCAGCCCGAACTGGGAAGAGCATCTCGAGTTCTTCAGCATCAAGGTGCCTGATGGTCCGCTGACTTCCCAATTGCAGCACCTGAAGGAAGGCGACGAGATCATCATCAGCAAGAAACCCACCGGCACCCTGGTGCTGGACGACCTCAAGCCGGGCAAGCACCTGTACCTGCTCAGCACCGGCACCGGCCTGGCGCCGTTCATGAGCGTCATCCAGGATCCGGAAACCTATGAGCGTTTCGAAAAAGTGATCCTGTGCCACGGCGTACGTTACGTCAACGAAGTCGCCTATCGCGAGTTCATCACCGAGCACTTGCCGCAGAACGAGTTTTTCGGCGAAGCGCTGCGTGAAAAACTGATCTACTACCCGACCGTGACCCGCGAGCCGTTCGAGAACGAAGGCCGCCTGACCGACCTGATGCGCAGCGGCAAGCTGTTCCGCGACATCGGCCTGCCACCGATCAACCCCCAGGACGACCGCGCCATGCTGTGCGGTAGCCCGAGCATGCTGGAAGAAACCAGCGAAGTGCTCAACAGCTTCGGCCTGACCGTTTCGCCGCGTATGCGCGAGCCGGGGGATTACCTGATCGAACGGGCCTTCGTAGAGAAGTAAGCCCGCGAAGAAGACGACTCGGTCCAACCGATCGCCATTGAAATAGCCCGCGTCGCCTGGATAAGGCGGCGCGGGCTTTTTCGTTCCAGGATCATTGTTTCGCCGGAATCACTTCCAGCACGCGGATCAACCCCAGCCGCGGATAATGCCAGCGAACGTCCACATCCCAGAATTGCGCGCCATATTCCCGTTCCGCTGTCGGCACCTGGTACGCCGGGCGGGGGTCCTGGGCCAGGCACTGTTCGATCAGTTCCACCAGCGGCTCCTGCAGGCGCATGGCGTGGTCGCGGGCTTGGTGCAGGGCAGGGGGCGCCCATTGCACGGGGACCGGCTCGGGCGCTGCGCTGGCGATGCTGTTCGAAGCCGTGCCAATGATGTCGGCGTAGGGCACGTAGGGCTTGATGTCCAGTACCGGTGTACCGTCCAGCAAGTCGATGCCCGAGATCCACAGACGAGCGGCTTCGACCCGTTCCAGCTTGACCACGGATTGGCCGATGCCGTTGGGGCGATGGGTTGCCCGGGTGGCGAATACCCCCATGGATTTGTTGCCGCCCAGGCGAGGCGGACGCACTTTCAGCCGAGGTTTTTTTTCCAGGGCCTGGTGGAACAGGAACAGCAACCAGACATGGCTGACCTGCTCCAGGCCCTGCACGGCGTCGCCCTGGTCGAACGGCGCCACCAGCTCCAGCACGCCGCGAGCGGCAGGCGCCAGGTGAGGTTGCCGTGGGATGGCGAACTTTTCCTTGAAACAGGAGTGGACGAAGCCGACGGGGGAGACGTTGTAAGTCATGGGATGAAATCGACGCCAGATGGAGAGGGCATGATAACGCGGGAGCTGCAATCGGCACTGTCCTCTGTGGTGAGGGGATTTATCCCCACTGGACGTGCAGCGTCCCCTCGCCACCGCGGCCCTGGGAAGTCAGCCGCGAACGCGCAGCGTCAGCCCCTTGAGGAAGTTGCGCAGCAACTGGTCGCCGCACGGGCGGTAGTTGGTGTGGCCGAACTTGCGGAACAGCGCGCTCAGTTCCGGTTTGGACACCGGGAAGTCCGCAGACTTGAGGATGGCGTGCATGTCGTCTTCCTTCAGTTCGAAGGCCACTCGCAGCTTCTTGAGGATGATGTTGTTGGTCACCGGCACTTCGATGGGCAGCGGTGGGCGGCTCTCGTCCTTGCCCCGTTTGAAGATCACCAGGCCGTCGAGGAAATGCGCCATGACTTCGTCGGGGCAGAACACGAAGCCTTCTTCTTCATCCTTCTTGAGATAGCCCGCCAGGTCCGCCAGGGACACGTCCAGGCCGCCCAGCTTGATGATCTCGATGACTTTCTTGTCGCTGATATCGAGCATGTAGCGCACGCTGCGCAGTACGTCGTTGTGAATCATGTGTGCAATCCTGATCAATCGGCGGTGGGTGCCCAGCGAGGTGCGGCACCGGAAGAAGTGACTTTAGAATTTCTCTTTGGCGGACAGGTAGCGCCACTGGCCCAGCGGCACCTTGCCGATGGACACGCCGCCGATGCGGATCCGGCGGATGGCGACGGCCTTTAGGCCGACCGCCTGGCAGAGCAACGCGATGATGCCCGGCTGCGGGTTCTTCAGCGCGAAGCGCAGGCGGTTCTCGTTCTGCCAGCTGGCCTTGACCGCGGGTAACTCCTTGCCCTTGTAGGTCAGGCCATGGTTCAGGCGGTTGAGGCCGTGGGCAAGCATCTCTCCCACGACGTCCACGACGTATTCCTGCTCGATCTTCGCGGCGTCGGCGGTGAGCTTGCGCAGGATCTTCCAGTCCTGGGTGAACACCAGGAGGCCGCTGGCATTGGCCTGCAGGTCGGCGCTGGCGGTCAGTCTCATGAAATGGCCCTTGAGCGGACGTTTGCCGAAGCGGTGCTCTTCGCTCAGGGTCTGCGGGGCCAGGCTCGCCATGGCGGTGTCCACGTCCATGCCCGCCGGAACGTTCAGCAGCAGGGTCACCGGCTCCGGCGCGGTGGCCTTGGCTTGTGGGTCGAGTTCGACCTTCTGGGTGGTGACCTTGAACTGCGGTTCGTCGACGACCTCGCCATCCACGGTGACCCAGCCGCCCTCGATGAACAGCTCAGCCTCCCGGCGGGAGCAGCCGACAAGTTCGATGAGGCGTTTGGAGAGGCGTATCGGGTCAGTCATGACAAGGCCGTAGCAAAAAGAGGGTGGGCATTGTACCTGCGTGGCGCCGGTTAATCGCGGTTCCATTTGCCTCGTGTGGCTTTTAGCCGCGCACGGCCTTCAGGCCGGGCTGCCTGTAGCGCATATGCAGCAACGGGTATGGCTGGCCCATGCCGTCCCGCGCCGAGCGGCCGACCACTTCGAATCCCTGCTTGAGATAAAAGCCCAGGGCCTGCGGGTTCTGTTCGTTGACATCCAGCTGATCGGCGTTCATGTGTTCCATGGCGTAGTGCAAGAGTTGCTTGCCCAGGCCCTGGCCCCGGTGCTGTGGGTCGATGAACAGCATTTCGATCTTGCCCGCCGCGACGCCGGCGAAACCGGTAATGCGCTGGCGCGCGTCCCGGGTGCAGATGAGCATTACCGCATCCAGGTAGCGGGTGAGCACCAGGTTCTTCAGCAGCTCGATGTAGCTGTCCGGAAGAAAATCATGGGTTGCCCGCACCGAAGCTTCCCAGACCTGGGTCAGTTCCTGGTAATCGCTGGATTTCGGGGTATGGATGACCGAGTGCTGGCGCATGCCCGCCTGTTCCTTGTGCTGAATGTCCCGGGTTTCTCCATACGATAGCCGTAAAAAAGCCCCGCATCTTGTCGCAAGGCAGGGCTTTTTGGTTTTTTCGAGGCTGGCGAATCAATGGCTGCAGGCACGGACCTGTGACCCTGGCCACAAAAGTCACCTGGGCCTGGGTCCACGCCAGGATCAGGCGATCTGCTCAGCCCACAGATCGTACTCATCGGCATCGGTCACCTTGCACCAGACCTTGTCGCCCGGCTTGAGATGGCTGCCGTTGTCGATGAAGACGTTGCCATCGATTTCCGGGGCATCGAAGAAGCAGCGGCCCACGGCGCCTTGCTCGTCCACTTCATCCACCAGGACCTCGATTTCACGGCCGATGCGCATTTGCAGGCGCGCCGAGCTGATTGCCTGCTGATGCGCCATGAAGCGCTCCCAGCGGTCCTGCTTGACGTCGTCCGGCACGACGTCCAGGGCCAGGTCGTTGGCCGGAGCACCTTCCACCGGGGAATACTGGAAGCAGCCGACGCGATCGAGCTGGGCTTCGGTCAGCCAGTCCAGCAGGTACTGGAAGTCTTCTTCGGTTTCGCCGGGGAAGCCGACGATGAAGGTGGAGCGGATGATCAGGTCCGGGCAGATTTCGCGCCAGTTCTTGATGCGAGCTAGGGTCTTGTCTTCGAACGCCGGGCGTTTCATGGCCTTGAGGACCTTCGGGCTGGCGTGTTGGAACGGGATGTCCAGGTACGGCAGGATCTTGCCGGCGGCCATCAGTGGGATCAGTTCGTCCACGTGCGGGTAAGGGTAGACGTAGTGCAGGCGGACCCAGACGCCGAGGGTGCCGAGGGCTTCGCACAGTTCGGTCATGCGGGTCTTCACTGGCGCGCCGTTCCAGAAGCCGGTGCGGTATTTCACGTCGACGCCGTAGGCACTGGTGTCCTGGGAGATCACCAGCAGTTCCTTGACGCCGGCCTTGACCAGGCGCTGGGCCTCATCGAGCACATCGCCCACCGGGCGACTCACCAGCTTGCCGCGCATCGACGGGATGATGCAGAAGCTGCAGCTGTGGTTGCAGCCTTCGGAAATCTTCAGGTAGGCATAGTGGCGTGGGGTCAACTTGATGCCTTGTGGCGGCACCAGGTCGATGAGCGGGTTGTGGTCCTGCTTGGGGGGCACCACCTCATGCACCGCGTTGACCACCTGCTCGTACTGCTGCGGGCCGGTCACCGCCAGTACGCTGGGGTGCACGTCGCGGATGTTGCCTTCTTCGACGCCCATGCAGCCGGTGACGATGACCTTGCCGTTTTCCTTGATGGCTTCGCCGATCACTTCCAGGGACTCGGCCTTGGCCGAATCGATGAAACCGCAGGTGTTGACCACTACCACGTCCGCGTCCTGATACGTGGAAACGACGTCATAGCCTTCCATGCGCAGCTGGGTCAGGATGCGCTCGGAGTCGACCAGAGCCTTCGGGCAACCCAGGGAAACGAAGCCGACCTTGGGATTGGCTGGCGTGGTAGTGGTGGACATGTCTAACCTCGGTGTAGGGGGATCGTCTCTTGGGAGACAGGGCGCCTGGCGCGCCTCTGATCAAAAAGTGCGCAATTCTAGCGATGGACGCGTCACTTGACCAGCTTTATGCGGGGAAAAACGACGAGTGCTGCGCTATGCTTCGCGCCTTTGCGCTTTGCTGCTTTTTACAGTCAACTGAATACCTGTAACTAGATGTTGAGCGACGCATGGGCGTGACAAAACATGTTGCGTATAAGAAGGCGGTCTTGGGAATCAGGAGTATTGGATGGGGCAGGCAAGTAGTCAGGCGGTGGAGGCCGGGCATTTGGCCGCAAACCCGCTTAGCATGCTGGTCGCGGCGGTCGGAGTGGTTTATGGCGACATCGGCACGAGCCCGTTGTACACCCTCAAGGAAGTGTTTTCCGGTGCCTATGGCGTACCCGTCAACCATGACGGGGTGCTGGGGATCCTGTCGCTGATCTTCTGGTCGCTGATCTGGGTCGTGTCGATCAAGTACATGATGTTCGTCCTGCGTGCCGACAACCAGGGCGAGGGCGGCATCATGGCGCTCACCGCCCTGGCACGGCGGGCGGCGGGAAGCCGGGCCCGGCTGCGCACGTTGCTGGTGGTTTGCGGTCTGATCGGCGCCGCGCTGTTCTACGGCGACAGCATGATCACCCCGGCGATTTCCGTGCTCTCGGCCATCGAAGGCCTCGGGCTGGCGTTCGAGGGCATCGACCATTGGGTCGTGCCGCTGTCGCTGGTGGTGTTGGTCGCGCTGTTTCTGATCCAGCGCCATGGCACCGCGCGGATCGGCATCCTGTTCGGCCCGATCATGGTCATCTGGTTCGTGGTGCTCGGTGCGCTGGGCGTCTACGGCATCAGCCAGCAACCGGAAGTGCTGCTGGCGGTGAACCCGGCCTGGGCAGTGCGTTTCTTCGTGGTCCATCCAGGCATGGGCGTGGCGATCCTCGGTGCCGTGGTACTGGCGTTGACCGGTGCCGAAGCGCTTTACGCCGATATGGGCCATTTCGGCCGCAAGCCGATTGCCCGCGCCTGGTTTCTCCTGGTGTTGCCGGGCTTGATGCTCAACTATTTCGGCCAGGGCGCGTTGTTGCTGGGTGATCCCGAGGCGGCGCGCAACCCGTTCTATCTGCTGGCGCCGAGCTGGGCGTTGCTGCCGCTGGTGGGCCTGGCCACCCTGGCCACGGTGATCGCTTCGCAAGCGGTGATTTCCGGCGCGTTCTCCCTGACCCGTCAGGCCATCCAGCTGGGCTATATCCCGCGCATGTATATCCAGCACACTTCCAGCGCCGAACAGGGCCAGATCTACATCGGCGCGGTGAACTGGTCGTTGATGGTGGGTGTGGTGCTGCTGGTGCTGGGATTCGAATCGTCCGGCGCGCTGGCCTCGGCCTACGGCGTGGCGGTGACCGGCACCATGCTGATGACCACCATCCTGGTCTCGGCCGTGATCCTGTTGCTATGGAAATGGCCGCCTGTGCTGGCGATACCGGTACTGCTCGGTTTCCTGCTGGTGGATGGCCTGTATTTCGCGGCCAACGTGCCGAAGATCATCCAGGGCGGGGCTTTCCCCGTCATCGCCGGCATCGCCTTGTTCGTGCTGATGACCACCTGGAAGCGCGGCAAGCAGTTGCTGGTGGAGCGCCTGGACGAAGGTGCGCTGCCGTTGCCGATCTTCATCAGCAGCATCCGTGTGCAGCCACCGCATCGCGTGCAGGGTACCGCCGTGTTCCTGACGGCGCGCTCCGACGCCGTGCCCCATGCGCTGTTGCACAATCTGCTGCACAACCAGGTGCTGCACGAGCAAGTGGTATTGCTGACGGTGGTCTACGAAGACATCCCGCGAGTACCGCCGCAGCGGCGCTTCGAGGTCGATTCCTACGGCGAGGGTTTCTTCCGGGTGATCCTGCATTTCGGTTTCACCGATGAGCCGGACGTGCCGCAGGCGCTCAAGCTCTGCCACCTCGACGAGCTGGATTTCAGTCCGATGCGTACGACGTATTTCCTCAGCCGGGAAACGGTCATCGCTTCCAAGCTCGAAGGCATGGCTCGCTGGCGCGAGTTGCTGTTCGCCTTCATGCTGAAGAACGCCAACGGCAACCTGCGGTTCTTCAACCTGCCGTTGAACCGGGTGATCGAGTTGGGAACGCAGGTGGAGATGTAGGCGCGTATTCCAGTCGCCTGTCTGGACAAAGGCCCCTGTCGCGTGTAGCGGCAGGGGCCTTTTTTGTGGGCAAGGAAGTGAATTCCCGCCGCAGTGTCAGATCATTGCGCAGCGGCCTGCTGGCGCTTGTTGATCTCGTCCACCAGGCGCTTGGCCAGGGCCGGGTAGTTTTCGTCGAAGTGATGCCCGCCCGGCAGCTGGATGGCTTCACCTACCGCTGTCTTGTCGGTGCAGCCACTTTCGCCGGCTTCTTCGGCGCCATAGATGCACACCACTTTGCCGGCAGGCAACTTGGCCATTTCCGGGCCGGTGGCGGCTTCGGTGCCGGCGTTGCCCAGCCAGCCCTCGACTTCGATCTCGAAGCTGCCGGTGCGGGCGAAGGCCAGCAGGATGATCGCGTCGACCCGTTGCTGTTCGGTGGCCGGCAAGCGATTGTAGATCGCCGGCAGCACGTCGGCTCCGAAGGAGTAGCCAGTCAGGATGAAGCGCTTGGTGCCCCAGATCTGGCGGTAGTGCTGCATCAGTTCGGTCAGGTCCAGTGCGCTCTGTTCCGGGCTCTTGCGCTGCCAGTAGTAGCGCAGGGTGTCGATACCGACCACCGGATAGCCGATCCTGGCCATTTCATCGGCCACGTCACGATCCAGGTCACGCCAGCCGCCATCCCCGGAGAGGAACAGGGTCACGGTGTCCCGGGCCTGGCTGGCGGGCACTTCCACCACCGGAATGGCCAGGCCCCCCTTGCCCTTCTCGGCGCCCACCAGGATCTTGCGCAGCTCGTTGTTCAGCACTTGTGGCAAGGCGATGTCATAGTCGCTGATGCTGGTTTCGGCATTCGGTTGGTCCCGCACGAACCCGGCGCTGGTGTCATCGGGGTTATCGTTCCAGGCCACCAGCCAGTGGCCGTGGGCCGCGCTCTTGGGCAGCAGGTGGGTGCAGCCGGGTTTTTCCAGGGCCAGGTCCACCGAGACGGCCTTGGCCTTGTCATCCTTCTGCTCGGCCAGCCAGCGCCAGGCCAGCACGGCGCCAGGGCCGATGCCGCTGACCAGCGTCGCCGGTCCCTGGAGCTGCCTCAGGCCGGCTTGCAGGGCGCGTCCCTGCAACATGCAGTCCTTGGGCAGGATCACCTGGACGATCAGTGCCGAGCCGCTGCGGCTGAGTGTGCTCAGTTGAGTATCACTCAGCTTCTGCTCTTCATTGACCGCCACCAGGACCTGGGCACGCGGCTTGGTGCCGGGAACGACCCGGGTCATGGGCACGCCGTCGGCAGGCGTCAGTTGTTCAAGGGTAGGTTGCGGGGCGGGGCGGTTCCAGTACCAGTAACCACCCCCCAGGATCACCGCCAGCACCAGCAGGGCGGCCACTACATATCGCCAGGAGCGTTGCATCATCAGCGTTTCACCAGTCCAGTCAGGCCGCCCGCGATCAGGGCGGCGGTATCGGCCAGCGCCACCAGCGGATCGAGTCCGGCGGGCATGGCCATGTAACGAGGTTCCCAGTCAGGCTGGAACTTGTCTTTGAATCGGCGCAGCCCCTGGAAATTGTAGAGCTGCTCGCCACGGCGGAACACCATCGAGCCCAGGCGCTGGGTCAGCGGCGCGCCGCGACGTGGCTGCAGGCCCGACAGCGGGACCATGCCGAGGCTGAAGCGGGCGTAGCCATGGTTTTTGTAATGCTGGATCAGACCGACCATCATGAACTCCATGGTCAGCTTCGGCGCGTCGGGATGGGCACGCATCAGGTCGAGGCTGGCCAGCTCGTGACTGTGGGTTTCCAGCAGGTTGGCGAACGCCACCGGACGGCCCTCGAAGCGAATCACAGCGATGCGGAAGTGCTTGAGGTACTCGTCGCTGAAGCGGCCCAGGGAGAACCCTTTCTCGCGCACGTTCTTGCCGGTCAGCCAGGCATCGGAAATGACCTTGAGTTCATCCATCGGCGCCTGGCCCGGTTCGTGGATTTCCAGGGACAGGCCGTCCCGGGTGCCACGGTTCCAGGTGTAGCGCAGGTCCTTCATTTCCTTGCCCTTGGCCTCGAGGTCGAAACGCTTGAGGTCGATCCGGGCTTCTTCACCCAGCTTGATCGCCGTCAGGCCGATATCCATGTAGTACGGCAGGTTCTCGACCCGTACCTGGTAGAACACCGGGCGGGCGTGGTGGACATCGCACAGGTCACGGAACTGCCAGATCATTTCGGCCCGCTGCTGGGGCGGCCCGATCGGGTCATACAGCGCCACCAGGCTGCGGCCACGACGGGCATACATCAGGAAGGCTTCGTCGTTGGGATGGAACAGCAGCGCCTTGTCGCCGGTCAGGGCCAGGCCGCCGTCGGGTTGTGAAGAGGCCATCAGGATGGTCTTGGCGCGCTCCAGTTCTTGCGCCGTCGGCAAGTGGATCACTGGCCGCGCGGTGCGCAGCAGCCAGGTCAGCGAGACCACCACCAACAGCACCGCTGCCCCCAACAGCGAGCGCAGGCCGCGAGGCGCGTCGGCATCCAGGGTGAACTGCCACCACAGCTGATGACTGTAGGGAACGTCCTGGTAGGCGAACAGCAGCAGCCAGATCGACGCGCCGAGCACGCAGAGACTGGCGATCAGGAACAACGGCGAAAAGGGCAGCTCGGTGAGCCGGCTCGGACGGTAGAAGGAGCGCCGGAACACCGCCAGCAAGGCGGCCGTCAAGGTCAACAGCGTCGCTTCTTCCCAGTCGAACCCCTTGAGCAGCGAGAGCAGGGCACCCACCAGCAGCAAGACGGTGGTCAGCATCCAGGCGGCCGACAGGCGACGACGCAAGCCTTGGGCGAGCAACAGGCACAACACGCCCACCAGGCTGGCGCCGAAGTGGGACGCGTCCACCAGTCGGTGCGGGATCAGGAACCCGATATGCTCCAGGCGCGTATCGATCTCCGGCGTCACGCCGGAAAACAGCAGCACCACGCCAGACAGGAACACCAGCACCGCCAGGACCGGCGCCGCCAGGCCCGAGGCCGCCCGCAGGGTCTGGCGGGTCTGGAACAGTCGTTGTGCTTCGTTGATCAGCAACAATACGCAGGCCACCAGCATGGGCAGTAGCACGTAGATCAGGCGATACAGCAGCAGGGCGGCGGCCAGCGGTGCGGCTCCCAGCTTGTCGGCAAACGCGGCCAGCAGGATCGCTTCGAACACCCCGACGCCGCCCGGCACATGGCTCAGCACCCCGGCCGCCAATGCCAGCAGGTACACCAGCAGGAACGCGCCGAAGGGTGGCGCTTCGGGAAGCAACAGGTACAGCACCGTGGCCGCGGCCGCGACGTCCAGTGCCGTGATCACCAATTGCAGGAATGTCAGGCGTCGGCCCGGCAAGCGCAAGGTGCGGCGTCCGGCCCTGACCAGCAGGCTGTCCCGATGAGGTTGCTCCGGCAGGCGCCGGCGATAGATACCCACCGCCAGGATGCCCATGAGCAACAGTACCGCCACGGAGATCGCCGCCAACAGGGGAGCCGGAAGATGCAGCGCAGCGGAGGCGGCGGGCAGGTTGCTGAGGGTGGCCAGTGCCGCCAGTGGCGGTAGTGCACAACCCAGGGACAGGCTGGCGAACAACGTCATATGGGCGACATCCGCCGCTCCGAGGCCATGGCGGGCGTAAAGTCGGTAGCGCACCGAGCCCCCCGACAGCAGCGACAGGCCGATGGCATTGCCAATGGCGAATGCGGTGAAGCCGCCCAGGATCAATGTCTGCGGCGGCAGCGTCACGCCGGCATAACGGCTGGCGGACCATTCGTAGCCCAAGAGGATGATGAAGCCTGCGACCGTTGCTGCCACGGCGCCAAGCAGGGCGGGGCGAGGCACGTCGAGAATCGAATCGTGCAGTGCGTAAAGGTCGAGTTCGCTCAGGAGATGACGACAGGCGATCAGGGCGATCGCAAACAGCAGCAGCGTGACGGCGAGGCCGATAGGCTGTCGGTACTGACTGATCCGATCCAGCCAGCGCAATCGTTCGGCCTTGATCGGTTGTGTCGCGGAAACTGTATCTTGTGGGTCAGAGTGGGCGCGCATCAATCACCTCTTGAGCTATGCGCGACAGGATGGGGGTATCCAGCCAGGTTACCAATCCCTGCGGCAGAAAATAATTACAAAACTTTTGTAATGAAGCCGATTTTTACCAGACCTAAAAACAGCAGGCACAAAAAAGGCCACTCTTTCGAATGGCCTTTTTCAGACGTTTGGTTGCGGGAGCCGGATTTGAACCGACGACCTTCGGGTTATGAGCCCGACGAGCTACCAGGCTGCTCCATCCCGCGTCTGTGAGGCGGCATTCTACAGGCGAAAGCTTAGGTGTCAACCGTTAAAAGGTCGCGAGGTCAAATTAACGGCCAATCCGCCGTCGACGCGACTAAATGCGCGAAATCAAAAAGAATTGTCCTACAAGCCTGAAGGTCCGGGTCAGCCCATTCCCGACGGGGCGGGCTTGGCCACAGGGCAATGTCACGGCCTGCTGCCGTCTAAAGGTGAAGGGCTTATAGCAGGCGAGCCCGCTGCCAGGGGAAGACGAAACGATCGGGCACAAAAAAGGCCATTCTTTCGAATGGCCTTTTTCAGACGTTTGGTTGCGGGAGCCGGATTTGAACCGACGACCTTCGGGTTATGAGCCCGACGAGCTACCAGGCTGCTCCATCCCGCGTCTGTGAGGCGGCATTCTACAGAGGAACGATGGTCTGTCAACCCCTTGCCCTGAAAAAACTGTTCAGCTTCAAGCGCTTAGCCCTGTAGGAAAGCCATGTGACCGAGCTGTGACGCAGGCGTGGCAAGGGCTTGCGCTCTATCGCGCGCTTCGCCACGATTGAAGAAATGAATTTCTGCGACGTTCTTTTCGCTTATGAAAGATCTTGCAAACTACTGGTGCTATATACAGGTTCCGATGCGATACTGGCGGTCCGATCTATTCCACATCTCGTTTCGCTATGACGCAACGCAAAATCATCCACGTCGACTGTGACTGCTTCTATGCCGCCATCGAGATGCGCGATGACCCGCGACTGGCCGGCAAGCCCATGGCAGTCGGCGGCTCGGCGGATCGACGCGGCGTGATTGCGACCTGCAACTATGAAGCACGGGCCTATGGTGTGCGTTCGGCCATGTCGTCCGGCCATGCCTTGAAACTCTGTCCCGACCTGACCATCGTCAAGCCTCGGATGGACGCCTATCGGGAGGCGTCGAAGGAAATCCACACGATCTTCAGCGATTACACGGACCTGATCGAGCCCCTGTCCCTGGATGAGGCCTACCTGGACGTTTCCGCCAGTGCCCATTTCGGCGGCAGTGCGACCCGTATCGCTCAGGACATTCGTCGCAGGGTCTCCAATCAATTGCACATCACGGTGTCGGCCGGTGTTGCGCCAAACAAATTCCTCGCCAAGATCGCCAGCGACTGGAAGAAACCCAATGGCCTGTTCGTCATCACGCCGGATCAGGTGGAGGACTTCGTCTCGGCCCTGCCGGTCAGCAAGCTTCACGGCGTCGGCAAGGTCACCGCCGACAAACTGAACCGTCTCGGGATCGTCGATTGCCTGCAGTTGCGTCAGTGGGACAAGTTGGCGTTGGTGCGTGAGTTCGGCAGTTTCGGAGAGCGGCTCTGGAACCTGGCCCGTGGAATCGATGAGCGCCTGGTGCACAACGACAGTCGGCGACAGTCCATCAGCGTGGAGAACACCTACGATGTGGACCTGCCCGATCTGGCCAGCTGCCTCGACAAGCTGCCGGAGCTGATGCAGACCCTGAGTGGGCGCATGGCTCGCATCGACAGCAGCTATCGTCCCGGCAAGCCGTTCGTCAAAGTGAAATTCCATGACTTCACCCAGACCACCCTCGAACAGGCGGGGGCAGGGCGGGACCTGGGCAGTTATCAATCGCTCATGACCCAGGCATTCAATCGCGGTGGCAAGCCGGTACGGCTGTTGGGGATCGGGGTGCGGCTGGAGGACTTGCGGGGCGGGTACGAACAGTTGGAGTTGTTCGAGCGGTGAGGGCTCGCCAGGCGTTCCCTGTGGTAAGGGGATTCATCCCCGTTGGGCTGCGAAGCAGCCCCCAAGTAATGCATGCAATCCGTCTGATATACAGGGCTGTCAGGTTTTAGGGCTGCTTCGCAGCCCAGCGGGGCGTTGCGACGGTTTGCTTAATCCCCTCGCCACAGGGACTGCTTCGGATTCTTGGTGCTTTGGCTTCAATTGGCGCCCGGATCCGCCACCAGCCGCCCGCCGTCCTTGGTCAGGGCTTTGAGGAATTCAGTCTGCAATTCCGGATCATTGCGGGTCAGCTCGATCAGGCTCTGCTCCAGCTCGCTGGCTTCTTCTTCCAGGCCCAGCTCCGACAGGCGCTTGACCCGGTGGACCCACTGGCTCACTTCGTCGTCTTCCAGGTCGTCATAGATCAAGGCATGGGCTTCCACCAGCTTGCTGCGCAGGTTGCTGCTGATGCTCAGGGACGAATCGGTATGCACTTCGTCCAGGGTGTCCGTCACGCTGATCTGCAACTTGCCCAGATGGCTCGGGTCATGCTCGGCGAACGGGCTTTCCAGCAGGTTCAAGCGCAGCACACCGTTGCGGTCGGTGCTCAGCTCGAAGGTCTGCCGCGCAGCCTTGACTTGCACGGGGCGTTCGCTCCAGGGCAGGCTCGAATATTCGGTACGCTTGTCGCGCTGGACTTCGTCGATGCCGGCAAGGTTCTGTTGGGCGCGGCCATGGGATGGCGCGTTCATGAACGGATTGAGCCCGGCGACACCGTAGCTGATCCAGTCGTGGGTCGCGCTGTCAGGCACGTTGCCCAGGGTGAGCACATTGGCCACGTTCGCGCCGATGCCGGCCACTACCGCCACGGCGCCGAGGGGGATCTCGTAGATCTCCCGCCAGGGCTGGTAGGGCGTGTAGCGGTCGTAATGGCGCGTGACCTCGAACTCGGTGACCTCGAAGGTCTTCTGCTCGTTGATGCGTACCCGGCGCTGCGGCAGGTCGAGCACCTTGGGTTCGCCCACGTCGATCTGCAGGCTGTGATCGAGCAGTTTGCGCTCGACCCGCTCTTCGTGCTCGCTGCGTTGCGACATCTGGTTGGCGCAGCCGCTGACCAACAGGGCGCCGCACAATGCGGCGCCACCGAGGCCTAAGGTGTTTCGCTTGAACATGACGTCTCTATCTGGTGTCAGCGGCGGATACGAGCCTGGAGGAAAGAGAGCACGTCGGCGACCGGCAGCGCTTGCGGCTCGGCCTCGGTACGGCTCTTGTATTCCAGGTTGCCTTCGGCCAGGCCGCGATCACTGACGACGATCCGGTGCGGGATGCCGATCAGTTCCATGTCCGCGAACTTGATGCCGGGGCTGGTTTTCTTGTCGCGATCGTCCAGCAGCACTTCGAAGCCGGCGGCCGTCAGTTCGGCGTAGAGCTTGTCGGTGGCTTCGCGTACCAGGTCGGTCTCGTAGCGCAACGGCACCAGGGCGATCTGGAACGGCGCCAGGGCGTCGCTCCAGATGATGCCTTTCTCGTCGTTGTTCTGCTCGATGGCCGCCGCCACGACACGGGAGACGCCGATACCGTAGCAACCCATTTCCAGGGTGACCGGCTTGCCATTCTCGCCCAGCACTTCGCACTTCATCGCCTTGCTGTACTTGTTGCCCAGCTGGAAGATGTGCCCGACTTCGATGCCGCGCTTGATTTCCAGCACGCCCTTGCCGTCCGGGCTCGGGTCGCCCGCCACGACGTTGCGCAGGTCGGCGACGGTAGGAACGGGCAGGTCACGTTCCCAGTTCACGCCGAAATAGTGCTTGTCGTCGATGTTGGCGCCGATGGCGAAGTCGCTCATCAATGCCACCGAGCGGTCGATGATGATCGGCAGCGGCAGGTTCAGCGGGCCAAGGGAGCCGGCACCGGCGCCGATGGCATCGCGCAGCTCGGCGTCGGTGGCCATGACCAGCGGGCTGGCGACGCCTGGCTGGTTGGCGGCCTTGATTTCGTTCAGCTCATGGTCGCCACGGATGATCAGGGCGATCAGCTTGCCCTCTTCTTCGGCGCGGACGATCAGGGTCTTGATGGTGCGCTCGATGGGCAGGTTGTAGCCTTCCACCAGTTGGGCGATGGTCTTGGTGTTCGGGGTGTCCACCAGGCGCAGCTCTTCGCTCGGCGCGGGACGGAAGGTTTCCCGTGGCACGGCTTCGGCTTTCTCGATGTTGGCGGCGTAGTCCGAGCCGTTGCTGAAGACGATGTCGTCTTCGCCGGATTCGGCCAGTACGTGGAACTCGTGGGAGCCCGCGCCGCCGATGGAGCCGTTGTCGGCCTCGACCGGCCGGAACTTCAGGCCCAGGCGGGTGAATACGTTGCAGTACGCCTGGTGCATGCGGTCGTAGGTGACCTGCAGCGATGCCAGGTCGGTATGGAACGAGTAGGCGTCCTTCATGATGAATTCGCGCCCGCGCATCAGGCCGAAACGTGGACGGATCTCGTCACGGAACTTGGTCTGGATCTGATACAGGTTGATGGGCAGCTGCTTATAGCTGCTCAACTCGTTGCGCATCAGGTCGGTGATCACTTCCTCGTGAGTCGGGCCGGCGCAAAAGTCGCGACCGTGGCGGTCCTTGATGCGCAGCAACTCGGGGCCGTACTCTTCCCAGCGCCCGGACTCCTGCCACAACTCGGCCGGTTGGGTGCCCGGCATCAACACTTCCAGAGAGCCGGCGGCGTTCATTTCTTCACGCACGATGGCTTCCACCTTGCGCATGACTCGCAGGCCCATCGGCAGCCAGGTGTACAGGCCCGAAGCGAGTTTGCGGATCATGCCGGCACGCAGCATCAGTTGATGGCTGATCACGACGGCGTCGGAAGGCGTTTCTTTCTGTGTGGCGAGCAAAAATTGACTGGTGCGCATGGTTGGCCGTTGTCGGTTGCTGATGACTGGAAGTGACGGAGCATTGTACGGGCGAGATGCCCTGGCGTACAGGCGCGTGGCTGCTCCCCGGGTGCGAACGCCGGTTTCCCCGGCGGTTACTGAAGTTTCCTACGAATCTTCCGCGGGTCGGGTGGGTGCCGGCTCCACAGGCGTGGTTTCGCCCTGGCGACGGTTCTCCTGGAACCAGTGCAGGCCGATCAGCAGCAGGGTCGGCACACCCAGCAGGGCGGTGATCAGGAAGAAGTTATGGTAGCCGAACTTTTCCACCATCACCCCGGAATAGCCGCCGATCAAGCGTGGCAGCAACAGCATGATCGAGCTGAGCAAGGCGTACTGGGTGGCAGAGAATTTCAGGTTGGTCAGGCTCGACAGGTACGCCACGAATGCCGAGGTGGCGAGGCCCGAGCTGAAGTTGTCCAGCGAGATGGTCACCACCAGCATGTTCAGGTTGGGGCCCATGTCGGTGAGGATCAGGAACAGGATATTGGTGGCGGCCGAGGCGATGCCACCGATGAGCAGGATCGGCAGGATGCCGAAGCGCACGATCAGCAGGCCGCCCATGCCGGCGCCGACGAGGGTCATGATCAACCCGAAGATCTTGCTGACGCTGGCGATCTGGTCCTTGGTGAAGCCCTGGTCGATGTAGAACACGTTGGCCATGACGCCCATCACGGTGTCGGACATCCGGTACGTGGCGATCAGTCCGAGCAGCAGCAGCGCCTGCCAGCGATAGCGCAGGATGAAATCGTTGATGGGCGTCAGCACCGGCGCCAACCCGCGGCGCCCCATGGCCGACAGGCACATGGCGGTCAGGATGATGTAGAGGATGGCCCGCAGGAAGGCGCGATCTTCGAGCAGCAGGTCCAGCAGGCTCACCCCTTCGAACAGCACGCTGGCGAAATCGGTGTTGTAGAGCTGGGTGAACATGGCCGGGACCGATACCAGCAGCACGATGAGCACGAACACCGACGCCAGCTGGTGGACGAAGGTGTAGCGTCCGGCCTGCAGTTGCGTGCGCAACGGCACAGGCGGTTCGCGCATGAACAGCGAGGTGAGCAGGGCCGGCACCATCAGCACGCCGAACAACAGGTAGGTGCCGGCCCAGGCCGAGTGCTTGTAGCTGAAGCCGGTGGAGCCAAATCCTTCGGCGAAGAACAGGGCGCCCGCAGTGGCCAGCAACGCGGCGACCCGATAGCCGGACATGTAGCTGGCGGCCAGGGCAGCCTGGCGGGTGTCGTCGACGATCTCCAGGCGATAGGCGTCGACGGCGATGTCCTGGGTGGCCGAGGCGAAGGCCACGATCACCGCGATGGCGATCAACCAGGAGAGGTGTTTTTGCGGGTCGCAGAAACCCATGCCGATCAGGCCCAGGATCACCAGGCCCTGGGAGAGCACCAGCCAGGAACGGCGTCGCCCCAGTTTGCCCAGCAGTGGCAGGCGCCACTGGTCGAGCAGCGGCGACCAGACCCACTTGAAGGCGTATGCCAGGCCGATCAGGCTCGCGTAGCCGATGGTCTCGCGGGCCACGCCAGCCTCGCGCAACCAGACCGAAAGCGTGGAAAACACCAGCATGTAGGGCAAGCCGGCGGCGAAGCCAAGCAGCAACAGCACGAGCGTCGAGGGACTGGCATAGGCGGCGAGGGCGGCGCGCCAGGTTTTACGGGGCATGGGCTGAAGTCTGCCTCAAAAATTGCGAAAACAAAGCGCGCACTCTAACCGCTGTGCTCTACCGGGCGCCAGCCATGACGCCGAATATCAACACGATTGTTCAGGACACTGATGCCCTCCAGGCGCAGGCGTGCCCGCTGTTCGTCCCCTGAAGCGCTGCCCGCCGGCAGGCTGATCCGACCGCCGGCACCCAGCACCCGGTGCCAGGGCAGTCGGGTGTCCTCGGGCAACTGGCTGAGGGTTCGGCCGACCCAGCGGGCCGCACGGCCCAGGCCGGCCATTTCGGCGAGCTGACCATAGGTGACCACCTTGCCGGCCGGCACCTGCGCCAGGGTCAGGTAAAGAGTGGTGCGGCGGATTTGCGCGGCGTCTTCGGTGGCCGCTGGAAGATCAGTCACATTGGGTTTTCCTGAAAGAAGTGTCCGTCCGTAGATTAATTCCTACAGGACCGGTTGAGAAATGAACTCATTCCCCATACGCGGGTCAGTCGTTGCTGAGGTGTCATCCCGGGGGATAATGCCGCCTTTTCACCGAAAACTTGAGCCCATTATCGCTTATGTTGTCCAGAACCCTGTTATGCCTAGCTGTCACCAGCGCCTCCATGCCCTTGCTTGCCGATACCGTCTGGCTGAAGAACGGCGACAAGCTTAGCGGAAAGATCACCGTTTTCGATGGCGGCAAATTGCTGATCCAGACCGAGTATGCGGGTGCGGTCCCCATCGACTGGAACCAGGTCAAGACCCTTGAGAGCGACCAGCAGCTACTGGTCAAGCAGGACGCCTACTCCGGTGAAAAAGCCAAGGCCCTGCAAGCGGCCGACGACGGCAAGGTCACCCTGGCCAACGGTGACGAACCCAAGACGGTGGAATTGGCGAGTATCCAGCAGATTCTCAAGCCCAAGCCGGTGGTCGAAGACCTGGTGTGGAAGGGCAACATCGATGCCGCGCTGGATTATCAACGCGCGGAAAACGATACCGACGATTACGACATCGATTTCAAGACTTCGGCGCGCCATGGCCGATGGCGGCATACCGCCGAGGGCGAATACAACCGTGAATTCCAGGATGACGTGGTTTCGGCCGATAACTGGAGGCTGGAATATTCCCTGGACCGGTTCCTGACGGACAAGTGGTTCTGGCAGGGTCGCCTCAATTACAAGCGCGACAAGGTCGAAGACCTGGCCCGCCAGCGCGTGGTGGGTACCGGTCCGGGCTATCAGTTCTGGGATGACGAACTCGGGGCGTTCTCGCTGGGCTCGCTGTTGAACCGCACGGACTACGAGTACCGGGACGGCGGCAAGGACAATTTCTATTCCGTTGCCATGAAGTGGGACTACAACCGCTATCTCATAGGCAAGCGCGTCGAGTTCTTTACCAACGGCGAAGTGGGCAAGCCGCTGTCCGGGGTCGCGGAGTATGCCTATGACGCCGAGGTGGGGCTGCGCTACAAGGTCACCGACTGGGCATCGCTCAACCTCAAGGCCGAGAAGGATGTCATCGAGGGCACCGAGGACAGCGACCTGAGCAAGACCCGCTACACGGCCGGGTTTGGCGTGACCTGGTAATCCCGGGCCAGGGATAAACCCTGTGGGAGCGAGCCTGCTCGCGATAGCGGCAGATCAGCCATACCCAGGCTGACTGACAAATGGCTATCGCGAGCAGGCTCGCTCCCACAGTTTTTTGTGCCTGGTTAAAGCAGGCAGGCATAAAAAAGCCCCGCTTTTGAGGGCGGGGCTTTTGCTGGATCAGGAAAAGTTAGATAACTGTTACTTCTTCAGCTTGCATGCCTTTCTGGCCGCGAGTAGCGACGAAAGAAACCTGCTGGCCTTCTTTCAGGCTTTTGAAGCCGTCAGATTGGATGGCTTTGAAGTGTACGAACAGATCGTCACCGGATTGTGGGGTGATGAAGCCGAAGCCTTTTTCATCGTTGAACCACTTGACGGTACCGGTTTGGCGATTAGACATGGTGTAACTCCTTGGACAAAGATAACTGCGACTCAGGAAGAACCCTGGCCGAGACTGAGTGCAAAGAGCAGGAAAAATTCTTGTAGATGGTTGGATCGAAATTCAACATATCGTGTAGAGATTCTCAGTGACACAAGCAGCACAGTGACGCCACCTTAACCCTTTTTCCGTAACGTGCCAATGGTCTTTGCGAAGGTTTCTCGGTTTTAGTGACTGACGGCGCGCGCGATTGCCGGCAGGCCCCGTAAATCAAGGCGGATCGGCGAGATTTGCTCGCTGCACTTTGAACCCGTCCCGCGCCCCGGTAAGATGCCGGACAGTTTTTCTCCACCTCGCTATCAGGACACCCGCCATGAGCATCAAATCGGACAAGTGGATTCGCCGCATGGCGCAAGAGCACGGCATGATCGAGCCTTTCGTGGAGCGCCAGATGCGTGGCGAAGGCGCCGACCGGCTGATTTCCTTCGGTGTCTCCAGCTACGGCTACGACGTACGCTGCGCCGATGAGTTCAAGGTGTTCACCAACATCAATTCGGCCACTGTCGACCCGAAGAACTTCGACGAGAAGAGTTTCGTCGACATCAAGAGTGACGTCTGCATCATCCCACCGAACTCCTTCGCCCTGGCACGCACGGTCGAGTACTTCCGCATCCCGCGCAACGTGTTGACCATCTGCCTGGGCAAGAGCACCTATGCCCGTTGCGGCATCATCGTCAACGTCACGCCGCTGGAACCGGAGTGGGAAGGGCACGTGACCCTGGAGTTTTCCAACACCACCACCCTGCCGGCGAAAATCTATGCCAACGAAGGCGTGGCGCAGATGCTGTTCCTCGAGTCCGATGAAGAGTGCGAAGTGTCCTACAAGGACCGTGGCGGCAAATACCAGGGTCAACGCGGTGTGACATTGCCGCGTACCTGATTCTGACGAGTTGTTGGAATTCCTGAGCGGGCAGATACTCTATCCAGATGTACTGCCCGTTTTTGCCTCAGCGCGACGGGCCTTCGCTCAGGAGTAGCTCTATGAAGATCGATCCGCGCATCAGTGCCGAACTGGCAAGGCTTGAGCCCAACCAGATCGGCGTCCTGGCTTGGTCCTTGCTGGCCCACCCTGTCGAAGCAGCGGGAGGCATACCCGGCCAACCCGATCCCGACACCCCCAACGAGCAACCCACCGAACCCGGCGAGCCGACCTTGCCGGACGAGCCGCCTCCCGCCCCTGTAGCCTGACGAAAGGCTGGCCCATCGATCGAACACCGGCAATGTTTCAGTCGATGGGCCAGATTTCGTTGTCGCCGATCACGAATATCCGGCAGTCGTTGTCCTGCTCGATCCGATAACCCCCTGTGAACGCGCCAAAGGCGGGCAGCAGGCTGATCTCGCTGCCCAGGCGAAAACAGGCCAGGCGAAGGCGCTGGCGCCCCTTTCCACTGAGGTGGTAGACCGGGTGCACGTGCCCGGCCAGGACATGGCGGCTCGGATGCGGCTCGGGCTCGTGCTGCACAGCGAAAGGGCCCAGCAGCAAAGGCTCCGGTACGACGCGAATGTTCAGCGCGGGCGGTGGGTCGCCGGCGCGCTTGTCGTGGTTGCCGCGAATCAGCGTGATCGCCAGGTGCGGATGTCGTTCACGCCATTGGGAAAGCGCCTTCAGGGTGCCCGGCGCATGGGATCCCGGGCCGTGGAGAAAATCCCCAAGGAAGATCAGTTGCCGGCACGGCAGGCTTGCCAGCAGCGAGTCCAGGGCCTCGATGTTGCTGGCGGTGGTGCCGTGTGGCACTGGCTGGCCGAGGCTGCGGTAGGCGGCGGCCTTGCCGAAATGGGCATCCGCCACCATCAGGGTTTCCTGGGCGGGCCAGTACAGGGCTTTCTGGGGCAACAGCCAGAGTTCTTCGCCGGCCAGATGGACAGGATACGGGGCGGGCATCAGCGATCACCCTGATCGGCGGTTTCTTCCAGCTCTCTGACCATCCGGCGGATCCGATCGGCCAGTTTTTCCGAACTCATGCTCTCCCTGAACCGCTCCACCAGCAACGGGAACCCCAGGGGAGTGGGGCGCTGGATGGCATGCAGGTCCAGTGTCAGGGTATCGAGGCGTTCCAAGGTCTGCTCCAGTCGACGTATATCCAGTTCTTCACGCAGGACCTCTTCCCCGGCCTGGGCCAGCAAGAGGTTATCGGCGTCGTATTGCTTGAACACCTGAAAGAACAACCCGCTGGACGCCTGGACCTGCCGGGTACTTTTGGGCGCGCCGGGGTAACCGGCGAATACCAGTCCGGCGATCCGGGCGATTTCACGAAAGCGCCGCAGGGCCAGTTCCCCGGCATTGAGACTGGCAAGCACGTCGGCCAGCAGGTTGTCCGTGCTCAGGAGTGCGCCATCGAGCTGTCGCGACCAATCCACCGCCGTGGCGCTGAGCAGTTCCAGGCCGTAATCGTTGACCGCGATGGAAAACGTCAGGGGTTGCCGCTGGCTGATGCGCCACGCCAGCAGGCTGGCAAGCCCCAGGTGCACCTGGCGTCCGGCGAACGGATACAGGAACAGATGCCAGCCTTCACGGGATTTCAGGGTCTCGGCCAGCAGCGTCTGCTGCGTGGGCAAGCCGGACCAGCGCTGCTGGGTCGACAGCAGCGGTTGCACTGCCTGCATTTCCGGCCCCTGGAAGCGCCCCGCGGCGGCTTCGCTCAGGCGTGCCACCACGGCGGCGGCCAGTTCGCTGGAAAGTGGCATCCGCCCGCCGTTCCAGCGTGGCACGGCGGCTTTTTTCGCCTGGCTGCGACGTACATAGGCGGTCATGTCTTCGACTCGCACCAACTCCAGCAAGCGCCCGGCGAAGAGGAAACCGTCACCGGGACGCAGGCGGGCGATGAAGCCTTCCTCCACGCTGCCCAGGGTCTTGCCGCCTCCACCCTTGCTCCAGAATTTCAGTTGCAGGCTGGCGTCGCTGACGATGGTGCCGATGCTCATGCGATGACGCCGGGCCAGGCGTGCGTCGGGTACCCGCCAGACGCCCTGTTCGTCGGGCTCTACCCTTCGGTAGTCGGGGTAGGCTGTCAACGACAGGCCGCCATGGCGCACGAACGCCAGGGCCCAGGCCCATTCGGCTGCGTTCAGGTCGCGATAGGCCCAGGCACTCCGTACTTCCTCGAACAACGCCTCGGGAATGAAGCCGCCGCCCAGGGCCATGCTGACCAGATGTTGCACCAGGACATCCAGAGGCTTGTGGGGCGATTCCCGAGGTTCGATGCGCCGTTGCGCCACGGCATCCTGGGCGGCGGCCGCCTCGATCAGTTCCAGGCTGTGGGTCGGCACCAGGGTGACCCGCGAGGTCCGGCCCGGCGCGTGGCCGGAGCGTCCGGCTCGCTGCATCAGCCGTGCCACGCCCTTGGCCGAGCCGATCTGCAGCACCCGCTCCACCGGCAGGAAATCCACCCCCAGATCCAGGCTCGAGGTGCATACCACGGCCCTGAGCTGGCCGTCCTTCAGGGCCCGTTCGACCCAATCCCGGGTCTCGCGGGACAGCGAGCTGTGATGCAATGCGATCAGGCCGGCCCAGTCGGGCCTGGCTTCCAGCAAGGCCTGGTACCAGATCTCCGATTGGGCCCGGGTGTTGGTGAAGACCAGGCAACTGCTGCTGGCCTCGATTTCGGCGACGACCTGGGGCAGCATCTTCAGGCCGATGTGTCCGGCCCAGGGGAACCGTTCGAGGGCGGGAGGGATCAGCGTGTCGACTTGCAATGCCTTGGCGTTGGCTCCTTGCACGCTGACCCCGTTGCCTTGGGGAATCAATACCTGCTCGGCGTGGGCCTGGTTGCCGAGGGTGGCGGACACCCCCCAGACGATGAGTCCGGGGTGCCAGTGCCGCAAGCGCGCCAAAGCCAGCTGCAGCTGCACGCCGCGCTTGTTGCCGAGCAGCTCGTGCCATTCGTCCACTACGACCATGCGCAAGGTCGAGACGGCGGCTTGCGCATCGGCCCGGGCAAGCAGCAGGGTCAGGCTTTCAGGCGTGGTGATCAGCGCGGTAGGCAGGCGCCTGCCCTGGCGGGCCCGTTCGCTGGCGCTGGTGTCCCCGGTGCGCAGTCCGACGCTCCAGTTGATCTGCAGCGGCGCCAGCGGTGCTTCGAGTGCCTTGCCGGTGTCGGCGGCCAGCGCCCGCATGGGCGTGATCCACAGGACGGTCAGCGGTTCGGCCGGTGGCTTGCGTTTGCGAGGTTTATCCGGCGGCGGTGCCGGATGGGCAAAACGATCGAGGGCGGCAAACCATACCGCGTAGGTCTTGCCCGCGCCGGTGCTGGCGTGCAGCAGCCCGCAGTCGCCTCGTTTTACTGCGGCCCATACCTGTTTCTGAAAGGCGAACGGCTTCCAGCCGCGGGCGCCGAACCACTGGTTTGCGAAATTGTTGGATGTCGCCATGCCTGCCGCGCGCGTCCTGAAAGTCCTTCTTCAGAGACCACGGCGGGCCATGAAAGGTTTTAAAGAACCCTGTGGCGAGGGATTCATCCCCGCTGGACTGCGAAGCAGCCCGAAAGCTCAGGAATGATTTGCCAGACGCACCGAGGCGATCGACTGAGGAGCAGCTGCGCAGCCCAACGGGGATGAATCCCCTCGCCACAAGAGTGGTAGCTGGCCCCTCGATTCAGCTGTGCCGAGGGTTATTTCAGGTTGCCACTGAGGAACTGCTTGAGTCGTTCGCTCCTGGGATTGCCCAGCACGTCTTCCGGCGCGCCTTCTTCTTCCACCAGCCCCTGATGCAGAAACAGCACCTGGTTCGAGACCTTGCGGGCGAAGCTCATTTCATGGGTCACCATGATCATGGTCCGACCTTCTTCGGCCAGGCCCTGGATGACCTTCAGCACTTCACCCACCAACTCGGGGTCCAGGGCGGAAGTGGGTTCGTCGAACAGCATCACCTCCGGCTCCATCGCCAGGGCCCGGGCGATGGCCACCCGCTGTTGCTGGCCGCCGGAAAGAAACGCCGGGTATTGCTCGGCGACCCGCGCCGGCAGGCCAACCTTGTCGAGGTAGCGACGGGCACGGGCCTCGGCCTCCTGCTTGTCGACCCCCAGCACCCGGCGTGGCGCCATGGTGATGTTTTCCAGTACGGTCATGTGGCTCCACAGGTTGAAGTGCTGGAACACCATGGCCAGGCGCGTGCGGATGCGTTGCAGTTCGTTCGGGTCGGCCACGTGCATGCCGTGGTGATCCTTGACCATGCGGATCGATTGGCCGTCCAGGCTCATGGCGCCGTCGTTGGGTTGTTCCAGGAAGTTGATGCAGCGCAGGAACGTGCTTTTCCCCGAACCGCTGGCGCCGATCAGGCTGATGACGTCGCCGGTCCTGGCCTTGAGGGAAACGCCTTTGAGCACCTGATGTTGGCCATAGCTTTTGTGCAGGCCTTCGATGGTCAGTTTGTACATGGAGCATGCATCCTCAAGGCGAAAGTAGGTAACCGCTGCGGTAGGCCTCGGTGCCGGCGACATGGGCGATCACCATGCCGGCGGTGGCCATGCGACGCAGGGAGCGGGCATACATCAGCCCGGCATTGCGGCAGTGGACGGGGGTGACGGTGTCGTTGACCGGGTCGATGATTTGCGCCACCAGTTGCCCGGCCTCCAGGTATTCGCCGGGCAGCGCGCTGTACACCAGCAGCCCGCCGACAGGCGTCGCCACCGGCTCGACGCCGGCCAGGGGCGTGGCCGGGTAAGGCAGGTCGGGCAAAGGCATCGGCTCGCCCTCGATGGCGCCGTAGCGGATCAGGTATTCGATCAGGGCCTGGCAGTCCAGGCTCGCGAGGCCGTGGTTGACGTCGCCCTGGCCGCGCAATTCGACGGTGACCGAAAAACTGCCCAGGGGAATCTCGAACCGGTCGCCGAAGCGCTCCTTGAGCTGCCACCAGAGCAGGGTGAAGCACTCGTCGAACGATTGGCCCCCCGAGTCGGTAGCCAGCAGGCAGGCCTCGGCGCCGATGTAGCGGGCCAGCGGCTCGACCTGGGGCCAGGCCTCGGGCGTGGTGTAGAGGTGGGCCACGGCTTCGAAGTCGCAATGCAGGTCCAGCACCATATCGGCGTCGCAGGCCAGCCGTTGCAGCACCAGGCGCAGGGATTGCAGTTGCGTACTGGCGGTCTGTCGGGCCAGGGCGTCGCGCAGGCTGGTGCGGATCAGCATCAGGTTGTGTTGTGGATCCTGGGTCAGCAGCTCTTCGATCTCGTTGCCGATTTCTTCGCTCAGGTCGACGAACCGGCGATTGAAGTTCTGCCCGCTCTCGAGCTCGTAGCGGCCCAGGGGTACGTCCATCAGCACTTGTTCCAGGCCGATGGGATTGGCCACCGGTACCAGGACGATTTCGTGGCGCAGGTGGCCGGAGGCTTCCAGTTCCGCCAGGCGTTGCTTGAGGTGCCAGGCCACCAGCATGCCGGGCAACTCGTCGGCGTGCAGGGATGACTGGATGTAGATTTTACCGGCGGCGTTTTCCGGGCCGAAGTGAAAGCTGTGGATCTTGCGTGCGGTCCCCGGCAGCGGGGCCAGCAGGTCATGAATCTGGTGGCGCATTTACGTGAACCTTAGTGAGTCGGGCCGAGGAAGGCCAGCCAACGACGTTCGGCGAGGCGGAAGAGCCCCACCAGTGCAAAGGTGACGCTCAGGTAGATCAACGCGGCGATCCCGAACGACTGGAAAGTCAGGAAGGTGGCCGAGTTGGCGTCCCGGGCGACTTTCAGTACGTCTGGAACGGTAGCGGTGAATGCCACCGTCGTCGAGTGCAGCATCAGGATCACTTCGTTGCTGTAGTAGGGCAGCGAGCGCCGCAGCGCCGACGGCATGATCACGTAGGCGTACAGTTTCCAGCCGGTCAGGCCATAGGCCTTGGCCGCTTCCACCTCGCCATGGTTCATGCTGCGAATCGCCCCGGCGAAGATTTCCGTGGTGTAGGCGCAGGTGTTCAGGGCGAAAGCCAGGATGGTGCAGTTCATCGCGTCCCGGAAGAAGCTGTCGAGCAACGGCTGGGCGCGCACCGCCGCGATGCTGTAGATGCCGGTGTAGCAGATCAGCAACTGGATATAGAGTGGTGTACCGCGGAACAGGTAGGTGTAGAACTGCACCGGCCAGCGCACGTAGAACCTGGGCGAGACCCGGGCGATGGACAGCGGGATGGACATCACGAAGCCGATCAGCAGCGAAGCGCTGAGCAACCACAAGGTCATCGCCAGGCCCGTGACGTTGACGCCGTCGCTGTAAAGGAACGGTCGCCAGTATTCCTGCAGGAGTTCGATCATCGCACGGCCTCCCGGGCTCCGGCGGCATAGCGACGTTCCAGCCAGCGCAGGATGACATTGGAGGCACTGGTGATTAGCAGATAGATCAGTGCAGCCAGAACCAGGAAGTAGAACAGCTGATAGGTGCTCTTGCCCGCGTCCTGGGCCGCCTTGACCAGGTCGGCCAGGCCGATGATCGACACCAGCGCGGTGGCCTTGAGCATCACCATCCAGTTATTGCCGATGCCCGGCAGGGCGAAGCGCATCATTTGCGGGAACACGACGAAACGGAAGCGCTGGCCACGCTTGAGGCCATAGGCCGTGGCCGCTTCGACCTGGCCCCGGGGAACCGCGAGGATCGCGCCGCGAAAGGTTTCGGTGAAGTACGCGCCATAGATGAAGCCCAGGGTGATGACCCCGGCGCCGAACGGGTTGATCTCGATGTATTCCCATTCCATGAAATCGGTGAAAGAGGTCAGCCAGGTTTGCAGGCTGTAGAAGATCAGCAGCATCAGCACCAGGTCCGGTACGCCGCGAATCAGCGTGGTGTAGAGCTGGGCTGGAATTCGCAGCAGTTTTAGGCGCGACAGCTTGGCGCTGGCGCCCAGCAGGCCGAGCAGGACACTCAGCAACAGGGACAAGGCCGCCAACTTGATGGTCATCCAGGTGCCTTGCATCAGCAGCGGGCCGAAACCCTGCAGGCTGAAAGCCGAGAGCCCCAGATTTTGTAGGAGTTGTTCGAACATGGAGAATGCCTTTGGCAGAAAAAAAGCGCCCGTCCGAGGCCGGACGGGCGCCGCGCATTATTTGCCGCTGTACAGATTCAGATCGCCAAAGTGTTTTTTCTGGATTTCGGCGTACTTGCCGTCATCGTGTAACGCTTTGATACCTTTGTCCAAAAGCGCCTTCAGCTCTTTGTTACCTTTCTTGATACCGATGGCGGTCTTGGACGGCAGCAGTTCGCTGTCCACCGGCTTGCTGACTTCATAGTCGACGCCCTTGGGCGATTTCAGGAAGCCCAGCTCGGCCTGGAGCATGTCCTGGATCGCGCCGTCGAGGCGGCCGGAGGTCAGGTCGGCGTAGACCTGGTCCTGGTTCTGGTAGGCCTGGGTCTTGACGCCGGCCTTGTCCAGCACGGCCTTGGCGTAGGCTTCCTGGATGGTGCCTTGCTCGTAGCCGATGGTCTTGCCCTTGAGCGAAGCGACGTCTTCACTCAGGCCCGAGCCTTTCTTGAACACGTAGGCCGTCGGGCCGGAGAACAGTTCGCTGGAGAAATCGATGACTTTTTCCCGGGCCGGGGTAACGGTCATGGAAGAAATCACGCCGTCGAACTTATTGGCCTTCAGGCCCGGGATCATGCCGTCGAAATCGCTTTCGACCCATTTGCATTTGACTTTCAGTTCCTCGCAGATCGCGTTGCCCAGGTCGATGTCGAAACCGACCAGGCTGCCATCGGCGGCCTTGGATTCAAACGGGGCGTAGGACGGGTCGACACCAAAACGCAGTTCCTTGTATTCCTTGGCCGTGGCGACGCCAGCAGCCATGCACAATGCCAGTGCAGAAAGGGTCAGCAGTGCTTTTTTCATTATCGAGTCCCTAGAACCAAAGGTGAGCGCTTGTGGCGCGTTAAGTGTTGTTACCGGCAATGGTGAGAACGGTAGACGGCAAAAAGATAGCAATTTCCGAACCAGAGTGGCGAACAGGCGTTTAAAAGCTTCGACGCGCCAGGATGCAAGGTGATGGTGCGCGAGGTGGCAGCGTACCGCAAAAAATGCACCAGGATGGATCGGACGTTGCCGGGGAATGCGCGGCAGGGGAGGAAAGTTATCCATGGTGATCCTGTCTCTGTGGCGGCGGGATAAATCCACTCGCCACACAGACGGGGCGGTCTTTCGTTTACTGACTGAGTTCGGACCTGAAGGTGGATTTCATTTCAGCAGATCCTGCAGCGTTGCCAACGTGTCGGCGTCCTCGACGGTCTTGTCCTGGCGCCAGCGCAACATTCGCGGAAACCGTACTGCGATGCCGCTCTTGTGTCGCTTGGACAGGGCAATCCCCTCGAAGCCCAGTTCGAACACCAGGGTGGGCTTCACGCTGCTCACCGGGCCGAACTTCTCCACGGTGGTCTTGCGCACGATACTGTCGACCTGGCGCATTTCTTCATCGGTCAGCCCCGAATAGGCCTTGGCAAACGGCACCAGGCTGCGTTCGCGGCTGCCCGGCGGGTTGTCCCACACGGCGAAGGTGTAGTCGCTGTACAAGCTGGCGCGCCGGCCGTGGCCACGCTGGGCATAGATCAATACGGCATCGACGCTGAACGGGTCGATTTTCCACTTCCACCACACGCCCATGTCCTTGGTCCGACCGACGCCGTACAGCGCATCGCGTGCCTTGAGCATCATGCCTTCGACTCCCAGGCTGCGGGACGCTTCGCGCTGGCGGGCCAGGTCGGGCCAGTCCCGCCCGGTGACGATCGGCGACGGCAGCAGGACCGGGCTGTGGCAGCGGGTGACAAGCGCCTCCAGGCACTCGCGACGCTCGGCCTGGGGGCGGCTGCGCCAGTCTTCGCCCTGCCATTCCAGCAGGTCGTAGGCCATGACCACCACGGGGGCATCTTCAAGGACTTTCTTGCTCAGGGTCTTGCGGCCGATGCGCTGTTGCAGCAAGGCGAAGGGCTGCACGGCCGGTTGCAGCGGCGCATCGGCATCGAAGGCCTCGTCGGTGAGGGGAAGTGGGGTTTTCCAGACCACGATCTCACCGTCGATCACCGTGCCATCCGGTAACGCCCCGGCCAGGGCGTGCAGTTCGGGGAAGCGCTCGGTGACCAGCTCTTCGCCCCGGGACCACACCCATAGCTGGCCGTCGCGCTTGACCAGCTGGGCGCGGATACCGTCCCATTTCCATTCCACTTGCCAATCGCTGGCCGGCCCCAGGAGTGTGTCGAACTGCTCCACCGACGCGCTAAGGGCGTGAGCCAGGAAGAACGGATAGGGTTGGCCGCCGCGTTGGGCATGCTCATCGTCGGATTCGGCGGCGATCAGCTTGAGAAAGCTGTCGGCCGTGGGGCGATGGGACAGGTCGGTGTAGCCCACCAGCCGCTGGGCCACTCGTTTGCTGTCCAGCCCTGCCAGGCCGGCCAGGGCCCGGGTCACCAGCAACTTGGACACGCCGACCCGGAAGCTGCCGGTGATGAGCTTGATGCACAGCATCAGGCTCGGCCGGTCGAGCTGCGCCCACAGGGCTGGCAGCCGTGCCGCCAGTACTTCAGGCGGCTCGCCCCGCAGAGGCAGCAGCTTCTCTTCGATCCATGCCGCCAGGCCTTCGTCGGAGCGGTGGGGCGACTCCGGCAGCACCAGCGAGATGGTCTCCGCCAGGTCGCCCACGGCCTGGTAGCTTTCCTCGAACAGCCAGGACGACAGGCCGGACACTTGCACCGCCAGTTCCCGCAGGATTTTCACCGGTACCAGTTGCCGTGGCCGGCCCCCGGAGAGGAAGTACACGGCCCACGCGGCATCCTGTGGCGAGGCCTGGGTAAAGTAGCCCCGCATGGCGGCCAGCTTGGCATTGCTGGAGGTGGTGGCGTCCAGGTCGGCATACAGCTCGGCGAAGGCCTTCATGATGCCTCCTCGTCGGAGGGGGGCGTCACGCTGGCGGGCTCTTCCTCGTCGTCGCCGTATTCGGTGGAGAACCCCTGGGCGTCGAGGCCCTGTTCGCAAAGGTGACGCACCAGCACGCCCACCGAGCCGTGGGTGACCATGACCCGCTCCGCGCCGGTCTGTTCGATGGCCCACAGCAGGCCGGGCCAGTCTGCATGGTCGGAGAGCACGAAGCCTCGGTCCACGCCGCGCCTGCGCCGGGTGCCTCGCAAGCGCATCCAGCCGCTGGCGAAGGCGTCGCTGTAGTCGCCGAATCGGCGCATCCAGGTGCTGCCGCCGGCGGAGGGCGGGGCGATGACCAGGGCCTGGCTCATGAGCGGATCGTTCTTCTGGACGTCTGCGGCATAGATCGTCGGCGGCAGATACACCCCGGCCTCACGGTAGACACGATTCAATGGTTCCACCGCGCCATGGGCCAGGATCGGTCCGAGGCCGGAGTCGATACCATGGAGGATCCGCTGGGCCTTGCCGAAGGAGTAGCAGAGCAACACGCTGGTGCGGCCGGCGGCAATGTTCCCGCGCCACCACTGGTTGATCTCGTCGAATATCCGCGCCTGGGGCTGCCAGCGATAGATCGGCAGGCCGAAGGTGGATTCGGTGATGAACGTATGGCATCTCACCGGCTCGAACGCGGCACAGGTGCCGTCGGGTTCGACTTTGTAGTCCCCGGATGCCACCCAGACTTCGCCTTCGTACTCCAGCCGTACCTGGGCCGAGCCCAGGACGTGGCCGGCGGGGTGCAAGCTCAGGGTCACGCCGTGATGGCGCAAGCGTTCGCCGTAGGGCAGGGTCTGCAGATTGATGTCCTGGCCCAGTCGCGAACGCAGGATGCCTTCGCCGGGGGCCGCCGCCAGGTAGTGCTGGTTGCCGCTGCGGGCATGGTCGCCGTGGGCGTGGGTGATGACCGAGCGTTCCACGGGACGCCAGGGGTCGATGTAGAAATCTCCGGGCGGGCAATACAGGCCTTCGGGGCGGGCAATGACAAGATCCATGCAGTCACCGATGCGATGGGCTTGTCAGGTAGAGGTGGCGGGAGACGCAGAAGTTCTATCGGGTTTGACGGCAGTCGGCGACCCGATGCGCAGGTTTGGCGAAGGGAGGGATCCCTTCGCCACAGGGCAGGCTATCTGCCGGGCGCCAGGGTCAGGCGCGTCTTGCCGTAGGCGCGGTCGAAGTTCTGCGGCTGCAAGGGCACGTTCTGGTACTGCGCCTTGATCCACGGGTCGATGCCGCTGAGGTAGCTCGGGCTGGCCGGGTTGCCCGACTGGCCGACGCCGCCCTGGACCAGCAATGGTTCGGGCTGGCTGAAGTCGACGATAAGGCGCAGCGTGGGTGCCAGGACGGTGTTGAAATCCTGGCCCCAGGCGAACGCGGAGGTGTTCAGCGTGGTGGCATCGCCACCCGCCGACAACGGGCCGCGCACGGTCTGGCCACTGCCGTTCTTCCACTCGTAGCGGTGCAGCTTGCCCCACTGCCAGGCCTTGTGATCGGTGCCCAACTGGCTGTCGCCGACGCTGATGGCCGCGGCCAGTGCACGGGCCAGGATGACCGCCTTGTCTTCCTTTTGCGGGGTGCGGACATCGTCCCAGAAGGGGCTGTCTTCGCGGCCGAGCAGATGATCGGCCTGGGCCGAATAGGAGAGCTGGCCGTTGGCAACCAGGGCTTTCCACGCCTGGCTGTTCTCCGGGCCCAGTTCATCGAGGAAAATCTGCTTCATGCTTTCCTGCAGGAACAGCTCGTAGATCGCCGCGTCGGCGGAAACCGGGCTTAGCCGGCCGTCGAATGCCATCAGGCGGGTGTAGGCCTCGCGGGCCTTGGCCCGGTCGGCCGGCGGCAGCGCTTCGATTGCCTGCTTGAGCGGCTGGGCCAGGCCCGGGGCTTCGAAGACCTTCTTGAGCTTGGCCGCGAACGGGGTGGTCTGGTCGTATTGCATCGCGGTCAGGCTGCGGACGTCGTGCTTGCCTGCACCGGCCAGTTCGGCCAGGCGCTCGCCACGCTCCGGCGCGGCCCAGGAATTGGACAACTGCATGCCGTAGCCGTGGGGAATGACCCGCTGGTTGGCATTGCCGAGCCAGCCCTGGGCTGGATCCTGGTCGTAGGGGTGTGCCATGGGGTCGGCGTAACCTTCCCAGTCATAGCGACCATCCCAGCCCGGGGACGGCAGCAGGCCTTCGCCTTCGCGACGGTTCGGATAGCGACCTGTGACCTGCCAGCCAATGTTACTGGCGTCAGCGAAGATCACGTTCATGGCCATGGCTCGGATTTCGCGGGTGGCGTCGGAAGCCTTCTCGGCGTTCTGTGCACGGGACAAGTCGAAGAATGCGTCCAGTGTCCTGTCGTCGGTAAAAGCCGGTGTCTGCAAGGCCAGGCCAAGGCCGTTGGCCATGGCCAGTCCTTGGGCGCTGTTGAGCAGTGGCCCGTGACGAGTTTCGAACACGGCTTCACGGATCGGTCGTTGACCTTTGACGAAGTAGGTTTCGTTGCGCACCGTCACCGGCTGCCATTTGCCGTTGACCTCGTAGGACAGGGAGTTGCCCTGGCGTCGGATCTTTTCCAGGAACAGGTCCTGGTTGTCGCCCTGGACGCTGGTCATGCTCCAGGCCACCTTGCCGTTGAAGCCCGCCAGGATCATCGGGATGCCCGGTACGGAAACGCCTGCCGCCTGGTACTTGGGCGCCCGGATCTGCACCGGACTCCATGAGGAAGGCGCGCTCAACGGCCCTTGGCTGGCGCTGGCCAGCAGGCTCTTTCCGCCACGGCTGTGTTGCGGGGCGATCACCCAGTCATTCGAAGACCCTGCACCCGGCAGGTTCAGCCCGGCCAACTGATTGCTGGCCTTGTCGAGTTCGGCCAGGCCAGGGATCTGACCATTGAGCCGGATGCCCTGGAGCTTGTCGGCTTCGCTCAGGGGCAATGGTTCGTCCGGATAGGAGGGACTCAGCCAGGCCAGTTTGTCGTTGTTGACCGTCTGGGCCAGCACCAGGCTGGCGATCTCCTCCGGCAGGTTGGCCGACTGGCTGAAATTCAACAGGCAGAACATCAGCGCCGAATCTTCTGGCTTCCAGTATTCGGGTTTGTAGCCAGTGGCGGCCAGGTCCGCTGGCAGCTTGTCGCGATAGCGGAACAGGTAGGCGTTGACGCCGCGGGCGTAGACCTCGAAGAAGCGCTTGAGCCGTGGCGAAGAGGCCTTGTACAACTCGTCGGCGCTTTTCTTCATGTTGACGGCGCGCATGTAGCGGTCGACGTCCAGGCGCTCGGCCCCGGACATTTCCGCCAGCCGACCCTGGGCCAGCAGGCGCAGGGTCACCATTTGCGTGATGCGGTCGCCGGCATGGACGTAGCCGAGGGCGAACAGCGCATCATGGAAACTGCTGCTCTCGATCAAGGGCATGCCCATGGCGTTGCGTCGAACCGTGACGTTCTGCGCCAACCCCTTGAGCGGTTGTACGCCGGAAGTGGGCGGGACGGTGTCCTGGGTATTCCAGGCCTGGCAACCGCTCAAGCCGAGCACACCAGCGACCGTGGCGGCAACGCCGAGTCGGGGAAAGAAAGAAGTAGAGGCTGGCGAGGCCATGGCAAAGCTCCTGCGGGAGGGGGCACCCAATGAAAGGCGCTACGTTAGTGAGCAGGAGAAGGCCGCGCAAGCGGCGACGAGGGATATTTGTGGAGCTGGCGACGAAAACCCGGTTGCCGGACGAGTGCCAGGGCTTGCCTGTAGGACGAGGTGATGCTCAAGTGTCGGGAATTTCAATGGCCTGACGAGAAAACCGGCATGCAGCTACGCCAAGACGCAGCGCTGATCCTGATCGATCAACAGAAAGGCATTCTTCATCCCAGGCTCGGCCCTCGCAACAATCCCGAGGCGGAGCTGCGCATGCTCGAGTTGCTGCGGTTCTGGCGACAGTCGGCGCGGCCGGTGATCCATGTCCATCACCTGTCCCGTTCGCCGGACTCGGTGTTCTGGCCGGGGCAGTCGGGGGTGGAGGTCCAGCCGCGATTCGAGCGGCTGGCGGGGGAATGGTTGGTTCAAAAACAGGTGCCGGATGCGTTCAGTGGCACGCGCCTGGAAGAAGACCTGCGTCGGGCAGGCATCGGGCAACTGGTGATCGTGGGGGTGGCGACGCACAACTCGGTGGAGTCCACGGCGCGTACGGCCGGTAACCTGGGATTCGACACGTGGGTGGTCGAGGATGCCTGCTTTACTTTCGACAAGGCCGACTACTTCGGCAATGTCCGTTCGGCTGCCGAGGTGCATGCCATGGCCCTGGGCAACTTGCAGGGCGAGTATGCGACGGTGGTCGATGTGAAGCGGATTCTGGAGGCGGGCTGACAAGTGGTTGTGCCGGTCTCATCGTGGGCAGACCCGCTCCCGCACTGGATCACGCGGCAATAGGCAAACGTACCTTGTACCCTGGATCCCCTGTGGGAGCGAGCTTGCTCGCGATGATGCTTCAACAGGCGAAGATGGCCTTCGCCCGGCCCCTCAAGCCCCGTGGCACTTCTTGAATTTCTTGCCGTTGCCGCATGGGCAAGGGTCGTTGCGGCCGACATCCTTCAGGGCATTGCGCACCGGTTCCTGGTGAGCGTGGCCGCAGTTCGGACCATGGACATGGCCGTGGTCATGATCGTGGTGATGGTCATGGTCGTGGTTGCAATCAGGGCCATGGACGTGGGGTTGTTGGGTCATGGGGTCACTCCGCAATTAAATCGGCGGCGATTATCACGCCATTGCGCTCCAGGTGCACGTAGTGAGCGATGAATAATCCGGTTTCCAGCTCACCTTCCAGACGATAGGGAATCTGTTCCCGGGGTTTCTCGAGCAATTTCACCACTTCGCGCACCTGCGGCCACAGGTTGGTACGGATCGGCACCTTGAAGTAGGCGCTGTTGTTCGGGCCCACCGTGAACCAGTGTTCGTGCTCGCTTTCGGTGAGCAGCAGGGTGCCCAAATGAACCCGGTAGGTCAGGCCGCGCACGGTCAGGTCGCTGTCCCCTGGGTTGTCGACCCGAAAATGCAGCACGAACCGTTGCTCCACCAGGCGCGCCCGTACGACTTCGACCTTGACCAGGTGCACTTGCGGTTCCGGCGCCTGTTCACCACGCCAGGACGCACAACCGCCAAGCCCGATGAACAGCAGCAGGCTGGCGGTGCGTAGCAGGAGTGATGGACGTGTCATGTCTGCGCCTCTGTCACCAGGTCTTGAATGCCTGCGCGACGATCATGCTTCGTTGAAAGCGGGTCCGGCTTCTCTTGCAAAGCGTAGGCTCTGTACGAAAAGCCTAGGGCAGAAGCGGACGAGTGCTCGACGATTTCAACGATTGAAATAGCCCGCGCAGCACTTCTTGAACTTATGCCCGCTGCCGCACGGGCAGCTGTCGTTGCGGCCCGTCTTGACCGGCACGGTCGGGTCGATGAAATACCAGCGGCCACCGTTCTGCACGAAGGAAGACTGCTCGCGGTGGCTGTGCTCGCCATGGCCGTCATGCCAGCGTGCGGTAAAGGTCACGAAGGCATGTTCCGGTTGGCCACCGAAGACTTCACTGCTCTGCACTTCCAGTCCCAGCCAGGTGCTGTTGGCGCTCCACTCGCTGATGGCCTGGCGGTCGAGCCCGTCCTGTTGAGCGGGCAGGGTGGTCGCCACCAGGTAATCCACCAGCCCGAGCACATAGGCACTGTAGCGCGAACGCATCAAGGCTTCGGCGCAGGGCGCCGGGTGGCCATCGTGGTAATGGCCGCAGCATGCGTCCAGTGGGTTGCCGCTGCCACAGGGGCAGATGGGGGCGTGCAGGCTCATGTTCACAGCTTCTACCACCAGTATTTTCCGAAGTTTTCCGGGTTGGCCCAAAAGCGTGAGTTGAGCCAGTCGGGGACTTGCTTGTATTCAAGCAGATCATAGGTGAACAGGGTCAGCACCTGCTCCTCGCGCTGGAACCGCTCGCTGGCCTGCAGCGCCAGGGAGAAGAAGTCGGTTTCCTGCCAGCCGCAGGCGCTGAGGTCCGCCAGCACGGCAATACGGCTGGCATTGAGGTTGCGGATGCCACCCAACAGGTTCAGACCGTCGCGCTTGGGCAAATGCTCCAGGCAATCGAGCGCCAGCGCCAGGTCGAAGCGTTGCGTGGCGATATCCGGCGGCAACGGGCCCGGGCTGGCCTGGACCACTTCGGTGTCGGGATGGGCCTGCCGGAATGCTTCCAGCGCGGGAAAGCCGCTGGCACCGACCAACAGCAGTTTTCGCGGCGCATAACGGTCAAGCACGGCGGCCAGGGCTTGCTGGGGGGTACGCGAAGAAATGGCAACGGTCATCGAAGTTCCTCAGTCAGAGCCACCACGATAGCCTGCGCAAGGGTCCTGGCCTAGAGCGGTTTGCGCGCAAAACAGGCAAACGGCTGTAAACACGGGGCGAAACCCGCGATGGCCCCGGGCTGGCGCGGATCCGGACTCGGGTCTTTACTCCCCTGAATCGGTGCAAAAGCCGATTCCTCAAGGAGAAAAAACCAATGAGCATAGTTCGGACAGCGTTACCCCTGGTTCTGCTTACCAGTGTGTTGACTGGTTGCGCAGGTTTGCAAAAAACCGACTGGCCGATCTGTGCGGCCACGGGCGGTGTCGTCGGCGCCGGGTTGGGCGCCATCGAAAGCAGTTCCTGGATCGGTCCTGGTGCGCTGGTGGCCGGTACGGTGGCTGGGGCCTGGTGCTGGGCCCATGGCGACGGCGACGAGGACGGCGATGGTGTGCCGGATAGTCGCGACAAGTGCCCTGGCACTCCCAAGGGCGTGCAGGTCGATGCCGACGGTTGCCCGCCACCCGCGCCAGCGCCGATGGCGCAAGAGCCCGTGGTGGTCAAGGAAGAAACCATCGTGATCCGCGATGTGCACTTCGAATTCGACAAGGCCACGCTCACCGCCACCGACAAGCAAGTGCTGAGCGATGTGGCGAGCCGTCTGAAGCAGGAATCGTCCACTGCGCAACTGCGGGTGACCGGTCATACCGACAGTGTCGGCAACACGGCCTATAACCAGCGGTTGTCGGAAAAACGGGCCAATTCGGTGGTGCAATACCTGGTGGAAAGCGGCGTACCTCGTGCCAGCTTCGTCTCGGTGTCCGGTGCCGGCGAGAGCCAGCCGGTGGCCGACAACCAGACGGCCGAAGGACGGGCCATGAACCGTCGCACGGAAATCAAGATAAACCGTTGAAAGCCTGAGGCGAGGGGGCCCGCTCCCTCGCCACGGCTACTTCCTGTGTCACGACGATTAAATTTTCCCCGGCCTCTGGCTTAACCAGCGCGCAAGCCGTTACTGTGGCTGCAAAGAACAATGCTCACCGGGGGGCATATGAAGGTGTTTTGGGGACTGGGGCGCTTGCTGACCCTGCTGTTCTGGCTGGTGGTGCTGACCAACCTGGTCCTGCCGTTCATCTATCCGCTGCATCTGCTGGTCAACCTTGCCGGGGCGCTGCTGCTGGCGCTGCATCTGCTGGAATTGCTGCTGTTCAGGGCCTGTTTCCGTGGCCTGCCCGCTCCTGGCCGTGAACGGCTCAGGGTGCTGCTGTTCGGCATCTTCCATCTGCAAACCCTTCCGACCGCCGCAGAGGCTTCCCATGCGTAAATTGTGTCTGCTCGCCGCACTCGTCTGCCCGTGGGCTTCTGCCCAGGATCTCCAGGTAGAAAGCCATTCGTTGATGCGCCTGCCCAACACGACCAGTGTCCTGAGCCTGGAACGCTTGGACGTGGCTGATTACGGCACTTTGCTGGTGCCCTCGAACGTGACTCAACTGACCATCGGCCAATTGCACCTGGGCCGCGAGGCACGGATCGCCATCGTGCCGGCGCAGCAGCCCCTGGAAATGAAGGTGAGCCAGGCTGAACTGGCCGATGGCAGCCAGATCACCTCCCGTGGTGCACCGGGAACGTACACCAAGGCAGCACGGCCGGGGCGCAACCTCAACCTGCGTTTCAACGCCCTGCAGGCGCCGCTGCTCTCGGTGGATGCGCGCGGTGGCACCGGTGCGCCGGGTTATGTGGGCCTCGATGGCGCCAACGGGCAGGCGCCGGGATGCACGTGGGGTTCGGCCGGACGCGGTGCCGATGGCAGCAACGGCGGCGACGGCCAGCCAGGCGCGGCCGGAGCCCAGGTGCGTCTCGAATTGCCCCGCGAGTACCCCGACGGGCAGATCAAGGTAATGGTGGACGGCGGAGCGGGTGGTGCGCCAGGGCCTGGCGGCAAGCCCGGTGCCGGTGGCAAGGCCAAGGGATGCCTGGTCTATACCGCCGATGGCGGCAAGAGTGGCCGCCCTGGCCTCGACGGCCAGCCGGGGCCTGCCGGCGCGGCTGGAACGCTGACCGTGCAGCGGTTCTGAACATAAGATCGCCAGTGGGCCCACCCTCGCAGGGCTGGCCCTACATCCTCAGAACATTGGCCGCGCCGCGCCGATCGCCACCACCAACAGCCCGATCAGCAGGTTGATGCCGACCAATAGTCGGATCTTGCCCAACGCTGCGGCGCCCGCCGGCCAGTCCTGGGCAGCCACGGCCTTGCGCAACGGGGGCAACTGCAAGGCCTGGATACGAATGAACAGTGCCGTCATCACCACGTACAGGCCCATCATGACCTGCACATAGCGCGGCGCGGTTTCGAACCCGGCGAAGCGCATATGGATCAGGCCCGTACCGCTGATCGGCAAAAGCACCACCGCGATCCAGACCCAGACAAAAAAACGTTGAAACACTTCGACCCACAACCCGAGCCTGGCGGGACCTTCCAGGGCCGTCATCGCGGCGGGGCGCAGGATCATCCAGGCAAAGAACATCCCGCCGACCCAGACCAGGGCCGCCAGTAGATGCAGGGTGTAGATGAAGGCAAAGGGTGTCATTGAGTTACTCCGTTCTGCGCGGGATTCATTAGCGGGGTATGATAGCCGCCGATCCGAACCACTGAAAATTTATCCAGCGTTTTTTAGCGCCCGACCATCCATGATCAGCAACGAACTCAAAACCACGATCCAGGGCGCCTATTCGCGTTTTCTCGAAGCCAAGAGCCTCAAGCCGCGTTATGGCCAGCGCCTGATGATCGCCGAAGTGGCGAAAGTCCTGGGTGACATCGACACCGACGATGAAGGCCGGCGCAGTGGCGAGCCCGCCGTCGTGGCGGTGGAGGCCGGTACCGGTACCGGCAAGACCGTCGCCTACAGCCTGGCTGCGATCCCCACGGCCAAGGCCGCCGGCAAGCGCCTGGTGATCGCCACGGCCACGGTGGCCCTGCAGGAGCAGATCGTCTACAAGGACCTGCCCGACCTGATGCGCAACAGCGGCCTGAACTTCAGTTTCGCGCTGGCCAAGGGGCGTGGGCGCTACATGTGCCTGTCCAAGCTGGACATGCTGCTGCAGGAAGGCCAGGCGCAGACCGCCACGGCCCAGTTGTTCGAGGAGGAAGGCTTCAAGATCGAGGTCGATGAAGCCAGCCATAAGCTGTTCACCAGCATGATCGAGAAACTGGCCGGCAATAAGTGGGACGGTGACCGCGACAGCTGGCCCACGACCCTGGAAGATGCCGACTGGGCCCGGCTGACCACCGACCACAGCCAATGCACCAATCGCCACTGCCCGAACTTCGGCCAGTGCGCCTTCTACAAGGCCCGTGAAGGCATGGGCAAGGTCGATGTGATCGTCACCAACCACGACATGGTCCTGGCCGACCTGGCCCTGGGGGGCGGCGCCGTGTTGCCGGATCCGCGCGACACCGTTTACGTGTTCGACGAAGGGCATCACCTGCCGGACAAGGCCATCGGCCACTTCGCCCATTACACCCGGCTGCGTTCCACCGCCGACTGGCTGGAAAGCACCGCCAAGAACCTCACCAAGCTGCTGGCCCAGCACCCCTTGCCGGGGGACCTGGGCAAGTTCATCGAGCAGGTGCCGGAACTGGCGCGGGAGATCAAGACGAACCAGCAGTTCATGTTCACCGCCTGCGAGCAGGTGGCCGACTTCAAGCCCGGCGAGGATGTCGAGGGCCGGGAGCGGCCACGGCATCGTTTCGTCGGTGGGGTCATTCCCGAGCACATGCGTGAAATGGGCATCGAGCTCAAGAAAGGCTTCGCCCGCCTGACCGACCTGTTCACGCGCCTGACCGACCTGCTCAAGGAAGGCATGGATGGCGAGGTGAACATCGGTATCGCCAGCAATCAGGCCGAGGAGTGGTACCCACTGTTCGGCAGCCTGTTGTCCCGGTCCCAGGGCAACTGGGAACTGTGGACCGCGTTCACCACCGAGGACCCGGAGGACAATCCGCCCATGGCGCGCTGGCTGACCCTGGCCGAAAGCGGTTCGCTGTTCGATATCGAAGTCAACGCCAGCCCGATCCTGGCGGCGGACATGCTGCGTCGCAACCTGTGGAATGTGGCCTATGGCGCGCTGGTGACCTCCGCCACGCTGACCGCCCTGGGCACCTTCGACCGCTTCCGCATGCGTGCCGGCTTGCCCAGGACCGCCGTCACCGCCGTGGTCCCGAGCCCGTTCCATCACGCCGATGCCGGGGTATTGCGGGTGCCGGACCTGCGCGCCGACCCCCGGGACGCCGCAGCCCATACCGCAGCGATCATCCGTGACCTGCCGGATCTGGTGGAGGGCTCCCGGGGCACGCTGGTGTTGTTTTCCTCGCGCAAGCAGATGCAGGACGTATTCGATGGCCTGGATCGCGACTGGCGCAAGCAGGTGTTCATCCAGGGCAACCTGTCGAAGCAGGAGACCCTGAACAAGCACAAGGCGCGGGTCGATGGCGGGGACTCCAGCGTACTGTTCGGCCTGGCCAGCTTCGCCGAAGGCGTCGACCTGCCCGGTGCCTACTGCGAACACGTGGTGATCGCCAAGATCCCGTTCTCGGTCCCGGACGATCCGGTGGAGGCGGCCCTGGCCGAATGGATCGAAGCCCGCGGCGGCAACCCGTTCATGGAAATCTCCGTGCCCGACGCCTCGCTGAAGCTGGTCCAGGCCTGCGGCCGGTTGCTGCGCACCGAAGAGGACCGCGGCACCATCACGTTGCTCGACCGCCGGCTGGTGACCCAGCGCTATGGCAAGGCGATCCTCAATGCGCTGCCGCCGTTCCGGCGGGAGATTTCCTGACGCCCCTCATTTTGTGGCTGGGAAGCTTGTCTGTGGCGAGGGGATAAGTCCCCTCGCCACAAGGAGAGTGTCCAGCCGTCCTGTGGCGGTTCCCAAAAACCTCAATGGCTGAAACAATGCCCGCCACTCTAAAAGTGTTTGTTTCAAAGGAGTTGCGCGTGCAGATTCAAGGCCATTATGAGCTTCAGTTCGAGGCTGTACGTGAAGCGTTCGCGGCACTGTTCGACGATCCCCAGGAGCGCGGCGCGGCCTTGTGCATCCAGGTCGGTGGCCGGACGGTGATCGATCTCTGGGCTGGCACCGCCGACAAGGACGGCGACGAAGCCTGGCACAGCGATACCATCGCCAACCTGTTCTCCTGCACCAAGACCTTTACCGCCGTCGCCGCCTTGCAACTGGTGGCCGAGGGCAAGCTGCAACTGGATGCGCCGGTTGCCCGGTACTGGCCCGAATTCGCTGCCGCCGGCAAGCAATCCATCACCCTGCGTCAATTGCTCTGTCACCAGGCCGGGCTGCCAGCGTTGCGTGAATTGCTGGCGCCCGAGGCACTGTACGACTGGCAGACGATGGTCGATGCCCTGGCGGCCGAAACGCCCTGGTGGACCCCCGGCGACGGTCACGGTTACGCGGCGATCACCTATGGCTGGCTGGTGGGCGAACTGCTGCGCCGGGCGGACGGCCGCGGACCCGGCGAGTCCATCGTGGCGCGGGTGGCAAGGCCCTTGGGCCTGGATTTCCATGTGGGCCTGGCCGATACGGAGTTCCACCGCGTGGCCCATATTGCCCGTGGCAAGGGCAACGTCGGCGATGCGGCGGCACAGCGCCTGTTGCAGGTCACGATGCGTGAACCTGCAGCCATGACCACACGTGCCTTCACCAATCCACCATCTATCATGACCAGCACCAACAAGCCGCAGTGGCGACGCATGCAGCAGCCGGCCGCCAACGGCCATGGCAATGCCCGCAGCCTCGCCGGGTTCTATGCCGGTTTGCTGGATGGCAGTCTGCTGGAAGGCGAAATGCTCGATGAGCTGACCCGCCAGCACAGCCTTGGCGACGACAGGACATTGCTGACCCGGACCCGTTTCGGCCTGGGGTGCATGCTCGACCAGCCTGATGTGCCGAATGCGACCTATGGCCTGGGGCCGCGGGCATTCGGTCATCCGGGTGCCGGAGGCTCCATCGGCTTTGCCGATCCGGAACATGACGTGGCATTCGGCTTCGTGACGAACACCCTCGGGCCCTACGTGTTGATGGACCCGCGCGCGCAGAATCTTGCGAGGGTACTTGCCACTTGTCTATAAAGCGTCACTGGACGGGGGGGACCTGGAACCCAGGGTCTCTTTCGGTTTCAAAGCGACTGTTTATGTGCCCCGGCCTGGGGTCTGTATTTTTCATTTACATCATTTTGTGGATATCCAATGTCATCGAATAAAACCCTCGCTCTGGCGCTGTGCTTCGCTATCACCGGTTGCGCGCAAAACCCACAAAATGATGCCGAGAGCGGTGGTGGCTGGTGGCCGTTTGGCTCTACCGACAAGGTAGCGAGCAAAGACCCGGCGCCAGCTCCAGCTCCGGCGGCTGCGCTGAAGCCGGCAGCCGTGGCGCCCCAGGCCAAGGCCGAGAGTGCCACGCATTGGTGGTGGCCGTTCTCCTCTGACGAGGCAGGTGACGAGCCTGCCAGCAAAGACGCGGTCAAGCCTGAAGCCAAGCCTGAGGCCAAGGCCCCGGCCAGTATTGCCAAGACCGAATCCGAAAGCGCTGGCAAATGGTGGTGGCCGTTCGGCGGCAAGGAACCGCAAGCCCCCAAGGCGGCGCCAATGCCTGACCCGAAAATCACCCAGGCCTGGCTCGACGACTATGAGCCCAAGCTGCGCACCGCGATCAAGGACAGCAAGCTGGAACTTGAACGCCGTGACAACGTGCTGGTGGTCACCGCGCCTGTGGACAGTTCGTTCAACCCGGATCGTCCGGCCATGCTGCTGCCGGTGACTCTCGGCCCGTTCACCCGTGTGGCGAAGATCCTGGAAGCCGATCCGAAATCCGCCGTGCTGGTCCTGGGCCATGCCGACACGTCGGGCGCGGCGCCCGCCAACCTCAAGCTCAGCCAGGAGCGGGCCCAGTCCGTGGCGGCGATCTTCCGTCTCAGCGGGTTGCAGCGCGATCGCCTGCTGTTGCGTGGCATGGGCTCAGAGGCCCCTCGTGCGGCCAACGACAGCGTCGAAGGGCGCGCCTTGAACCGTCGCGTAGAGCTGCTGATCACGCCACAGAACACGCTGGTGGCGCTGCTGGGCAAATACAACATGCCGGCTCCCGCACCGGTCACCCTGGTGGCCGCCCAGGACGTCAAGCCTGCGGCCCCGGCGCCAGCACCGAAGAAGGCTGCGGTGCCGGCCGCCAAGAAGGCCCCGGCCAAGAAAGCCGCGGCCAAGGCTCCAGCGAAAAAAGCCCCGGCGAAGAAGGCCACCCCGGCGAAGAAACCCGAACCGGCCAAAGCCGCCACCGACAGCAAGAAAGTCGCGGCCGCCGATACTTCCAAGCAGTGACGGGCCAACCACAAGGAGTGCGCCATGACCCAAACGCTGGCTGATATGCGCCGTGACTACACCCGCGATGGCCTGACCGAGGCGCAAGCCCCGGCCGAGCCGTTTGCGCTGTTCCACCAATGGTTCGCCGAGGCGGTGAAAACCGAGCAGGCCCCGGTGGAAGCCAATGCCATGACCCTGGCGACGGTGGACACGGATGGACGCCCCCATTGCCGGATCCTGCTGCTCAAGGGACTGGATGCCCAGGGCTTCACCTTCTTTACCAACTACGACAGCGCCAAGGGCCAGCAACTGGCCGCCAATCCGTTCGCGGCCATGACATTCTTCTGGCCGACCCTCGAGCGCCAGGTGCGCATCGAGGGCAGGGTGGTGAAAGTCACGGCCCAGGAGTCGGATGCCTATTACCAGGTGCGGCCGCTGGGCAGTCGTCTCGGCGCCTGGGCCTCACCTCAGAGCCGGGTGATCGCCGGCCGCGGCGAACTCGAGGACTTGCTCAAGGCCACTGAGCAACGCTTCAGCGACAGCCAGCCACACTGCCCCGAGCATTGGGGCGGTTATCGCCTGCTGCCGGAGCGCATCGAGTTCTGGCAAGGTCGCCCGAGTCGCCTGCACGATCGACTCAATTACCGCCTGGAAGGGACGCAGTGGACTCGCGAGCGTCTGGCCCCGTAGGGGCCGGATAATCTGCCGCAGCGGCCTGGAGCCATTGCGGCAGGTCCCGGCGCTTGATCCGTAGCGCCCGGGCGCGATCCAATTGTTGCAGCATGTAATCCTTCTTCCCCTCGTCCCGCCCTGCCAATGACAGCGCCAGGTCGCGATCTACCCAGCGTTTGATCCGTACGTACAGCCACCAGTGGAAGTACAGACCGGCGAGCGTGGTGACCGCGATGATGAAATAGTCCATGGAAATCCTTGGGCCAACGACGCAGGTTTCGTAAATTGGCGCTACTGTTTTGTGGAATTTCTCGGGTATGCCTGTATCCCACCTGAATGAAAACAATTTTATCCCGGCGAAGCCGTGACAGGCGTCAAGCTGCGGAGTTTAATGATTACCTGTCTTTTGGAGTCTGATGCTATGCGTAAGTCTGTTTTGCTGGTTGCTTCCTTTTCCACGATGGCGATGTTGCTCACTGGTTGTCAGTCGAGCCTGACCGGTGACTCCTATTCCCGTGACGAAGCGCGTCGCGTGCAGACGATTCGCATGGGGACCATCGAAGCCTTGCGTCCGGTCAAGATCGAAGGCACCAAGACCCCGATCGGCGGTGCCGCCGGTGCGGTGGTCGGTGGTGTGGGCGGCAGCGCCATCGGTGGCGGCCGCGGCAGTATCGTCGCCGCCGTGATTGGCGCCGTGGCCGGTGGCCTGATCGGCTCCGCCACTGAAGAAGGCCTGACCCGCACCCAGGGTGTGGAAATCACTGTTCGCGAAGACGACGGTAGCATGCGCGCCTACGTGCAAGAGGTTCAGGAAAACGAAGTATTCCGTGTGGGCGAGCGGGTTCGTATCGCCACCGTGAACGGTGTGAGCCGCGTTACGCACTAAGCGCAACGGGAAGGAAAAAACCCCGATCAGGTGACTGATCGGGTTTTTTTTATGCCCTTCGTTGAATTGGCCGAAGGTCACGGTCTTTCCGTGCGGGACGGACGCTGACCCGGTGGCCAGGGGCGTTCGGTGGTCGCTTGCCGAGTATTGTCGGACTGCTTTGCTTGAACGTCTGATCTTGAGGGGGCGAATCGACCGGGTGACGGATCGCTACGCCGCGAAAAGGCGTAGCGATCGGTCTTCAAGGATGCGTCAGGACAGGGTTGTGTGCTTGCGGCTGGCCGCTGCGGTCACCCCATAACCCAGTACTGCCGCGAGGATCGAGCCGGTGAGGATGCCCATTCGATCCATGCCGGCGTACTGGCTGGCGCCGGGCTCGAAGGCCAGGGAGCCAACGAACAGGCTCATGGTGAATCCGATGCCGCACAGGATCGCCACTCCCAGGACCTGGCCCCAGTTGGCGCCGGCGGGTAGGCCGGCGATACCGGCTTTCACCGCCAGCCAGGTGAGGCCGAACACACCGACGGTCTTGCCCAGCAACAGGCCGATGGCGATGCCCATCGGCACGGGATGGGTGAAACTCTCGACGGTGACACCGCTCAGGGACAGGCCGGCATTGGCAAAGGCGAACAGCGGCAGGATGCCGTACGCGACCCAGGGATGCAGGGCATGCTCCAGGGACAACAGCGGCGAGGTTTCGGCGTTTTTCGTGCGCAGCGGGATACAGAAGGCCAGGGTGACGCCAGCCAGGGTGGCGTGCACCCCGCTCTTGAGCACGCAGACCCAAAGCACCAGGCCCACGACCATGTAGGGCGCGAGCTTGATCACGCCCATGCGGTTCATGGCCACCAGCACCGCGATGCAAACCGCCGCCAGCACCAGCGACAAGGTCGACAGGGCGCCCGAGTAGAAGATCGCGATGATGATAATGGCGCCGAGGTCGTCGATGATTGCCAGGGTCATCAGGAACAGTTTGAGCGACACCGGTACGCGTTTGCCCAGAAGGGCCAGGACCCCCAGGGCGAAGGCGATGTCGGTGGCCGTTGGAATCGCCCAGCCGGAAAGGGCCGCCGGGTTGTCGCGGTTGAGGAACCAGTAGATCAGTGCCGGCACCACCATGCCACCAATCGCCGCTGCGCCTGGCAGGACGATCTGCGAGGGTTTCGACAGTTGCCCGTCGAGGACCTCGCGCTTGACCTCCAGGCCGATGAGCAGGAAGAACAATGCCATCAGCCCGTCGTTGATCCACAGCAGCAGCGGCTTGGCGATCTTCAATGCACCGACCTGAGCCACCACCGGCGTGTCCAGCAAGCCGCCATACAGCCAGGAAAGGGGTGAGTTATTGATGACCAGGGCCAGTACGGCGGCCGCGATCAACAGCAGGCCGCTGGCGGCTTCCAGCTGGAAAAAGCGCATCAGGGAGTTACGTAGAGGCAAGATCGCTCTCCATTCATCGAATCAAAGTGGCCACACCCTAACCCGTAGTGTTAGTTGTTAAAACAAAAGTTATATTCTTTTTTGTTATATGGCGTTACAACGCCTGGTTGCGCTCGGGCAGTGACAAGGCATATTGGACCTTAGCTGTACCTGTGCGCGATGTAGCTTTTTTCCTAAGCTTGCGACTGGTTTTTCCGATACCCGCCGTGCCTGTATGAGCGTCAGGCTTCCTCCGCGTCGAACCGATCCAGTGAGAACACACATGAACGACCACCGTCAGTGGGCACGCGAAGCGATTCGCATCATCGAGGCCGACTTCCAGCGCAGCGCCGACACTCATCTGATCCCGTTGCCGCTGCCGGGCCTTCCGGGTATCGAGTTGTATTTCAAGGACGAGTCCAGCCATCCCACCGGCAGCCTCAAGCATCGGCTGGCCCGGTCGCTGTTCCTCTATGCGTTGTGTAACGGCTGGCTGAAACCCGACGCGCCGGTGATCGAGGCGTCCAGTGGGTCGACGGCCATTTCCGAAGCCTATTTCGCTCGATTGCTGGGTCTGCCCTTCATCGCGGTGATGCCGGCGACCACATCACGGGAAAAAATCGCGCAGATTGCCTTCTACGGGGGCCAAAGCCACCTGGTGGAGGATCCTACGCAGATCTATGCCGAGTCCGAGCGCCTGGCTCGTGAGCATGACGGGCACTTCATCGACCAGTTCACCTACGCCGAACGGGCCACGGACTGGCGGGCCAATAACAACATTGCCGAGTCGATCTTCCAGCAGATGCGCTTCGAGCGGCATCCGGAGCCGAGCTGGCTGATTTCCAGCCCCGGCACTGGCGGCACCACCGCGACATTGGGGCGCTACGTACGTTATCGCCAGCATCGCACCCGGGTGCTGTGTGCCGATGCCGAGCGTTCGGTGTTCTTCGATTTCTACCGCAACGGCGACGCCAGCCTGCGCCTGGACTGCGGCTCGCGGATCGAAGGCATCGGCCGGCCACGGGTGGAGGCCTCGTTCCTGCCCAAGGTCATCGACGCGATGGTCAAGGTGCCGGATGCCTTGTCCCTGGCTGCCATGCATTACCTGGCGCAACGCCTGGGCCGGCGGGTAGGTGGCTCCAGCGGCACCAACCTGATCGGCGCTCTGATTGCTGCGAAACAGATGGTGGACGCGGGTGAATCGGGGTCGATCGTGGCGATTTTGTGTGACGCAGGGGAGCGCTACGCCACCACTTATTACGATCCGGCATGGCTCGAGGCACAGGGGTATGAGTTGAGTGGGCTGATGGACGCCGTGGCAGCGAGTGTGGAGCGGGGCGCGGCACTGCCGGAGAGTGTGTTGCGGGCCAATATCTGAATCTTGAAACCCTCAGGCCCCTTGTGGGAGCGAGCTTGCCCGCGACCGCGGTGGATCAGTCAACATCTGTGTTGAATGCCAGGCCGTCATCGCGAGCTCGCTTCTACAGGGTAATGCTGTTTACCGGGGCCTGTGGCTGCCTCGAGTGAACAGCAGTGTCCCCTCAGGCTTCGAGGCCGAGGATATCCCGTGCCACCGCCTCGGCAATCCTGATCCCGTCGACGCCTGCCGACAGGATCCCGCCTGCATAACCGGCACCTTCGCCGGCCGGGAACAGACCCTTCACGTTCAGGCTCTGCAACGATTCGTTGCGGGTGATGCGCAGCGGTGACGACGTACGGGTTTCGATGCCGGTCAGTACGGCGTCATGCAGCGAATAACCGCGGATCTGTTTTTCGAAGGCCGGCAGCGCTTCGCGAATGGCTTCGATGGCGAAGTCCGGCAACGCCAGGGCCAGGTCACCCAGGGCGACCCCTGGTTTGTAGGAAGGCTCGACGCTGCCCAACGCCGTGGACGGCTTGCCGGCAATGAAGTCGCCCACCAGCTGCGCCGGGGCCTCGTAGTTGCTGCCGCCGAGCACAAAGGCATGGGACTCCAGGCGCTCCTGCAATTCGATCCCGGCCAGGGGGCCGCCGGGGTAGTCCACCTCCGGCGTGATGCCCACCACGATGCCGGAGTTGGCATTGCGTTCATTGCGCGAGTACTGGCTCATGCCGTTGGTCACGACCCGATTCGGCTCGGAAGTGGCGGCCACCACGGTACCGCCAGGGCACATGCAGAAGCTGTATACCGAACGACCGTTCCTGGCGTGGTGCACCAGCTTGTAGTCGGCGGCGCCCAGTTTCGGGTGGCCGGCATACTTGCCCAGGCGTGCGCTGTCGATCAGCGATTGCGGGTGTTCGATACGGAAACCCACCGAGAACGGCTTGGCTTCCATGTATACGCCACGGCTGTGGAGCATGCGGAAGGTGTCCCGGGCGCTATGTCCCAGGGCCAGGATCACGTGGCGGGAGTGAATACGTTCTCCGCTGGCCAGCTCGACGCCGACCAGTTGACCATCCTCGATCAGCACGTCCGTCACCCTTTGCTGGAATCGCACTTCACCGCCCAGGGCACGGATCTGCTCGCGCATGTTTTCCACGACGCCTGTCAGGCGGAAGGTGCCGATGTGGGGCTTGCTGACATAAAGGATTTCCTCCGGCGCACCGGCCTTGACGAACTCGTGCAGCACCTTGCGGCCCAGGAATTTCGGGTCCTTGATCTGGCTGTAGAGCTTGCCGTCTGAAAACGTCCCGGCGCCGCCTTCGCCGAACTGCACGTTGGATTCGGGATTGAGTACGCTTTTGCGCCACAGGCCCCAGGTGTCCTTGGTGCGCTGGCGAACTTCCGGACCGCGCTCGAGAATGATCGGCTTGAAGCCCATCTGCGCCAGTAACAGGGCGGCGAAGATCCCGCACGGACCGAAGCCCACCACGATCGGCCGTTCACCCACGTCCGCCGGGGCCTGGCCGACCATCTTGTAGCTGACATCCGGTGCTTCGTTGACGTTACGATCATCGGCGAACTTGCGCAGCAGGCCGGCTTCATCGCGCACCGTCAGGTCGAGGGTGTAGATGAAGCACAGTTCGGAGGATTTCTTGCGTGCGTCGTAGCTGCGCTTGAACAGGGTGAAGTCGAGCAGGTCATCGCTGGCGATGCCCAGGCGCTGCAGGATGGCGGCGCGCAAGTCTTCTTCGCAATGGTCGAGCGGCAGTTTCAGTTCGGTGATTCGTAACATGGTGGGGTCCGGTTCGCGGGGCGCACAACTGCGCCAGGGCGTTCTTCAAACCGGCGATTATAAGCCGCAAAGCCGATTCCGGTGAGCTTAAAACAAGCTGCCCGTCCATTCAGTCGTCGCGTGCCCCACCGAAATAGGCACAGCCGCGCTGGACCTGGCCGTTGATCCGCAATTCGGCGCTCATGTGCTGCACGCTGCCGGTGCTGCTGTCGACACAGCGGGAGGGGGTGACCCAGAGTTCGACTTTCTGGCCATTAGCCTCGGTGCCAAGGTTGAAGCGGCCGTCGCCCACTTGTTCTTCGACGTAAGGCACTGCCAGTGTCGGCTGGCCTTCGCGCTCCAGCACCAGGCCCTTGCCTCCGGCCTGGAGCGACCATTCAGGGCCGTGTCCTGTGGCGCGCAGGGTCATTCGCTTGAAGTCGGCGTCGTCGCAGGATGTGCCCGAGCGTTCCAGGCGATACAGCTGCTGGAGGTCCAGCTGGCTGTCGGTGCCGGCCGCGGCACTGGAGACGATACGCCCACGCACATCGGCGAACAGCTTGCCCTGGTCTCCGGCCAGGACGGCGGCCTGCTGCAGCACACTGGTGCTGCCGCTGTCGTTGACGATGAAGCGGCGCTGGTCCTGGCAGGGCTGGAACAGCAGCTTGCCATCGGCCGCCGTGAGCGCGCCCTGCATGCGAGTCTGGCCCGCATGGGACGCGCTCTGGCGTGGCGCTTCGAGCAATTGACAGGCGGCGAAGAGGGGGAGGAGGGCGACAAGCAACAGGGAACGGGCGGCACGCATCATTGGGTCTCCAGACAAGTGTCGCCACGTTACTCAGACTGGTCCTTCACCACAACCCGTAGGTGCTTTCCCTGGCTCAACCTACGTGAAAGGTCTGGCCGCTCTGCAGGCCTTCGACGCTCTTGGCGTAGGCCAGGGCGACGTCGGCGGCCGGCACCGGCTTGTAGCCTCGGAAGTAGGGTGCGTACTTGTCCATGGCTTCCACCAGCACGTTCGGGCTGACCGAGTTGACCCGCAGCCCCCGAGGCAACTCGATCGCCGCGGCACGCACGAAGCTGTCCAGGGCGCCGTTGACCAGGGCCGCCGATGCGCCGCTCTTGATCGGGTCATGGCTGAGCACGCCGGTGGTGAAGGTGAACGAGGCTCCGTCGTTGGCATATTCACGGCCGATCAGCAGCAGGTTGACCTGGCCCATCAGCTTGTCTTTCAGGCCGAGGGCAAAGCTTTCCTCCGTCATGTCGCCCAAGGGGGCGAAGGTGACATTGCCCGCCGCGCAGACCAGTGCATCGAAGCGTCCGGTCTTTTCGAACAGGGCACGGATGGAGGCGCTGTCGCTGATGTCCACTTGCAGGTCACCGCTGTGGCGGCCGATGCGGACGATTTCGTGGCGCGGCGACAGTTCGTTATCGATGGCCGAGCCAATGGTGCCGTTGGCGCCGATCAACAGGATTTTCATGGAGATTCCTCATTGGATTGAACGAGTTTTGAGTCTAGAGGGGTTCTTTACGCTGATAATCATGCTAATAGGCAACCTTTGGTTTTCATTTGGAAACAATCCAATGAGCGAAATGGATGACCTGGCGGCGTTCGCCGTGTTGATCGAGGCGGGCAGCTTTACCCTGGCCGCCCAGCAGTTGGGGTGCAGCAAGGGCCAGTTGTCCAAGCGCATCAGTCTGTTGGAAAGCCGTTTTTCAGTGGTGCTGTTGCAGCGCACCACGCGACGCCTGAGCCTTACGGCGGCGGGGACGGCGTTGCTGCCCCAGGCCCAGGCATTGCTGGTGCAAGTGGAGCGTGCGCGTCAGGCATTGGCCCGGTTGAAGGATGACATTTGCGGTCCGGTGCGCATGACGGTTCCGGTTTCCCTGGGTGAAACCTTCTTTGATGGGCTGTTGACGGAATTTGCCCGCACCTATCCGGACGTGCAGATCGAACTGGAGCTCAACAACGGCTATCGCGACCTGTCCCGGGATGGTTTCGACCTGGCGATCCGTTCCGATGCCGCCATCGATGAGCGCCTGGTGGCGCGGCCGCTATTGGCCTGGCACGAAATGACCTGTGCCAGCCCGGCCTACCTGGAGCGTCATGGGGAGCCCGACACGCCTCAGGCCCTGGCCGAACACCGTTGCCTGCTCAACAGCCATTACAGCGGCCGCGAGGAATGGCTGTACCACCAACGGCATGAGCTGCTGCGGGTGCGAGTCTCCGGGCCGTTCGCCAGCAATCACTACAGCCTGTTGAAAAAAGCGGCCTTGGCCGGTGCCGGAATTGCCCGGCTGCCGTCCTATCTGCTGCATGAAGAATTGGCCGACGGGCGCCTGCGCAATTTGCTGCACGATTACCAGACCCGGCGCATGCCGATGTACCTGGTCCATCCGTACCAGGGCGGCCTGCCCAGGCGCACCCAGGTGCTGGCCGACTATCTGATCGATTGGTTCAAGCGCAGTGGCGAGGCGTTGGATCGGCTCCAACGATAGTCCATCCACTGGACAATCCCTGTGGGTGGCTTGGATGTTTCGACTGTCCAGATCCCTGTGAGGGAATCTGTGTTCAGCTGTGTGCGTAGCGCTTGGCGATCAGGTGATCGATCGACAACACTCCCGGTCCACGGGCCATCAGGTACAGCAACACCGCCGCCCAGGTGCCATGGGTCGGGTAGGCGTCCGGGTAGACGAACACCTGGATGGTCACGGTCATGCCGAGCAGGGCCAGTGCCGAGAAGCGCGTCGCCAGGCCAAGCAGGATCAGCACTGGAAATACATGCTCGGCAAAGGCCGCCAGGTGCGCGGCCAGTTCCGGCGACAGCAGCGGCAGGGCGTATTCACTTTTGAACAGGGGGATGGTCGAGTCCGCTAGGCGCGGCAGGCCGATCTGGAAGGTGCCGTCGACCAGGTCGATGGCCAGTCCTTCGATTTTGGTCTGGCCGGACTTCCAGAACACTGCGGCAATGCAAAAGCGCCCGATGAAGGCGATCAGGCTGTGGGGAATTTTCTCCAGCCATTGAATGAAACCGCAAATCAGGGTGTTCATGGGAGTACCTGTTCGGCTAGGAGATGGGTGATGGCCTGGTGGCGGATGAGCCCCGCCAGGGTGTGTTCCAGGTCAAGGTCGATCGAGGCCTCAATGGCCGCAGTCAGGGAGAACCCTTGTTGCAGGGCTGCGATGAACCCATGGGCCGCGCGACTGATCGCAAACACCTCCACGTCCAGGCCATTGCGCAGCACCAAGGCGTTTTGCGCGGGAAGCGTTTCGAACGGTGCGGGCGCCTGGTGTTGATGGGCGGCCCAGATCGTCACGACGGCATAGGGGGATTGCAATAGCCGAAGTGACGGGTGAAGCCCGATCTTCAAGTCCCCTGCCAGCATGGGGGACGACAGCGCCGCCACGATTCGTTCTTGCGCCATGGGCTCGGCGTCGGCGGCATGCCAGGCTTGCACATGCAGTCGCTCCAGCCGAGCGACGTCCGCCAGGTAAGGCACGCTGGCGGCGGGTTCGAAGTGTTCGATGAACTCGGCAAAGTCGCCGCCGTAGTCGTTCATCACCGGGCTGCGCGGCGGCGTGGATTGGACATAGACCCCGGCCATGGCTCGGAAGAATTCCTCGCCCACCAGTTGCACCACCACCGGGTAGTTGTCGGCCAGGGCATTGATCAATGAGCTGAGCACGTTGTTGCGGTGCACCGCGAAACGGCTTTCCGGGGCTTCCCCATTGGCGCTGATCAGGCCGGGCGGACATGCCTTGCGCGGGTCGAGCAGGGCGGCGGCAAATGCGTGCTGATTGCTCATGGCCGGGCTCCAGCGGCGCTCAACAGATGATCGGCCTGGCGTGCTTCGGCCAGCAGCACCTCCCATGCCGGGACGTGGTTGTCGCGCTCGATCAAGGTGGCGATCGGCCCGGTCCGCTCCAGCTCCTTGAGGTACAGCTGCCAGACTGCATGATCGATCGGCGCGCCGTGATCATCTATCAGCAGGCGCTCGCCGAGGCTGTCGGTATCCTCGGCGAAGCCGGCCAGGTGGATTTCGCCAGTCATCTGCAGGGGCAGGGCGTCGAGGTAGGCCAGTGGATCGCGGCCATGGTTGATGCACGAAACGTAGACGTTGTTCACGTCCAGCAGCAGGCCGCAGCCGGTGCGGCGGATCACTTCGCTCATGAACTGTGGCTCGTCGAAGGTCGAGGTTTCAAAGCCCAGGTAGGTGGCCGGGTTTTCCAGTAACAGCGTGCGCTTGAGGCTGGTCTGCACCTGGTCGATGTGTTCGCAGACCCGTTCGAGGGTTGCTTCGTCATAGGCCAGGGGGAGCAAGTCATTGAGGAACACCGGGCCGTGGCTGGACCAGGCCAGGTGTTCGGAAAAGGACTGGGGTTGATAGCGTTCGATCAAGGCGGCCAGGCGCTGCACATGCGTGACATCCAGCGGACCCTCCCCACCGATCGACAGGCCGACGCCATGCAACGACAGCGGATACCGTTCGCGTATCAGCCCCAGGAAGTGATGAAGCGGCCCGCCGGCCACCATGTAGTTTTCCGCGTGCACTTCGAAAAAACCCAGATCCGGTCGGGTCTGCAGCACTTCATGAAAATGCTCGCTCTTGAGCCCCAGCCCCGCCCTTGGCGGCAGTCGACGATCAGTGGCGAGGGATGGGGTGTTCAACATGGTGGCGGGCCTCAGGCGATGCGATCAGGACTTGGCTTTGAACGCTTCGAGCTGGCCGAAACCGGTGGGTGAGGTTTTGCTTTCCATGGTGGTGCACGTGCCTTTAGGCACCGATTTCCAGGCGTTGGCCTGATAGTCCATTTTTGCGGTACCGGCGCAGGTGGTGCCGGCGCCGGCGGCGCAGTCATTCTTGCCCTTGAGGGCAACGCCGAAGCATTTTTCCATGGTGTCGTCGGCTGCGTGAACGGTCGAGACGGCTGTCATGCTCAGGGCGGAACCCAGGGCCAGGACCAGGGCAGTGGCGGACAGGGTGCGGGTCGAAGCAGTCATGATGATTCTCCAGTCTTCAGGGAAATGAACCGGCGTTAGCGCCGGTCTGCTGAACTAGAGAAGGACGGTGGCAAAGCGTTACAGCGGGCCCCCATTATTTTTTGCCCACCTGGGAAATCCGATGTGGAGGATCCCCGTTGGGCTGCCAAGCAGCCCCGAAAAACAGCTCTGCGGTGTGTCAGGCTGATTGATGCGGCATCGCGAGGGCTGCTCGCAGCCCAACGGGGATAAATCCCCTCGCCACAGATGTATTGCTGCCTGCCATTGCATTCACTGGAAAAGCCGGGCAAAAAAAACGGCCCGAAGGCCGTTTCTTTTTCTGCGACAGACTCAACCCCCCAGATACGCCTCGCGCACTTTCGGGTCGGTCAGCAGTGCTTCACCGGTGCCTTGCATCACCACCCGGCCGTTTTCCAGCACATAGGCACGGTCGGCGATCTTCAGCGCCTGGTTGGCGTTCTGCTCCACCAGGAACACCGTCACGCCATCCTTGCGCAGCTGCTCGATGATGTCGAAGATCTGCTGGATGATGATCGGTGCCAGGCCCAGGGAGGGCTCGTCGAGCAGCAGCAGCTTGGGCTTGCTCATCAGCGCACGGCCAATGGCGAGCATCTGCTGTTCACCACCGGACATGGTGCCGCCGCGCTGGGTAAAGCGCTCTTTCAGGCGTGGGAAAAGGTGCAGCACCTTGTCCATCTGTTCCTGATAGTCGCCCTTGTCGGTGAAGAATCCACCCATGGCGAGGTTTTCTTCCACGGTCAGCCGGGCAAACACCCGACGGCCTTCCGGCACCACGGCAATGCTCTTGCGCATGATGTGCGACGAGTCCATGCCCACCAGCTCCTCACCCATGTAGCGGATGCTGCCGCTGTGGGCCCGGGGTGAACCGCAGAGCGTCATCAGCAGGGTGGATTTGCCGGCACCGTTGGCGCCGATCAGCGTCACGATCTCGCCCTGGCGGACTTCCACGTTGACGCTGTGCAGGGCCTGGATCTTGCCGTAGAAGGTGGAAACGTTTTCGAACTGCAGCATTTACGCTTCCCCCAGGTAGGCTTTGATCACTTCAGGATTGTCGCGGATCTGTTCCGGGGTGCCATCGGCCAGGGGCGTACCCTGGTTGATCACCACGATGTGGTCGGAGATGCTCATGACCAGTTTCATGTCGTGCTCGATCAGCAGCACGGTGACGTTGTGCTCTTCGCGCAGCACTCCGATGAGGGCCTTGAGATCTTCGGTTTCCTTGGGGTTCAGGCCGGCGGCCGGCTCGTCGAGCATGAGGATCCGCGGACGGGTCATCATGCACCGGGCGATCTCCAGGCGCCGCTGCTGACCATAGGCCAGGGTCCCGGCGGTCCGGTTGGCGAACTCCTTGAGGTTGACTTTCTCCAGCCAGTATTCGGCGTACTCCATCGCCTCGCGTTCGCTCCTGCGGAAGGACGGGGTCTTGAACAGGCCGGCAAAGAAGTTGGTGTTCAGGTGACGGTGCTGGGCGATCAGCAGGTTCTCGATCGCAGTCATGTCCTTGAACAGCCGTACGTTCTGGAAGGTGCGTACCACGCCCTTGAGGGCGATCTTGTGCCCCGGCAGGCCCTGGATCGGCTGGCCGTCCAGCAGGATGGTGCCGCCGGTGGGCTGGTAGAAACCGGTCAGGCAGTTGAACACGGTGGTCTTGCCCGCGCCGTTCGGCCCGATCAGCGCCACGACCTGTTTTTCCTTGACGGTCAGGGCCACGCCATTGACCGCCAGCAAGCCGCCGAAGCGCATGCTCAGATTTTCGACCTTGAGGATCTCGCGGCTCATTTGTGCGGCTCCGCTCTTAGTTTGAGTTCGGGGCGTTGCATAGGCAGCAGACCTTGAGGACGCCAGATCATCATCAGCACCATCAAGGCGCCGAACATCAACATGCGGTATTCACTGAATTCACGCATCATTTCAGGCAGCAGGATCATCACGATCGCGGCCAGGATCACACCCAGTTGCGAGCCCATCCCGCCCAGCACGACGATGGCGAGGATAATCGCCGACTCGATGAAGGTGAAGGATTCCGGCGTCACCAGGCCCTGGCGGGCAGCGAAGAAGCTGCCGGCGAAACCGGCGAACGCGGCACCGAGGGTAAAGGCCGAGAGCTTGATCACGGTCGGATTGAGGCCCAGGGCCCGGCAGGCGATTTCATCTTCGCGCAATGCTTCCCACGCACGGCCGATGGGCATGCGCAGCAGGCGGTTGATGACGAACAGCGCGGCCAGGGCCAGCAGCAGTGCGACCAGGTAGAGGAACACCACCTTGCTCACCGGGTTGTAGGTCAGCCCGAAGAACTGGTGGAAGGTCTGCATGCCCTCGGCCGCGGTGCGGTCGAAGCTCAGGCCGAAGAACGTCGGCTTGGGAATGTTGCTGATGCCGTTGGGGCCGCCGGTGAGGTCGGTGAGGTTACGCAGGAACAAGCGGATGATCTCGCCGAAGCCCAGGGTCACGATGGCCAGGTAGTCGCCCCGCAGCCGCAGCACCGGGAAGCCCAGCAGGAAGCCGAAGGTGGCCGCCATCAAGCCGGCGATCGGCAGGCAGATCCAGAAGCTCAGGCCCAAATAATGGGACAGCAGCGCGTAGCTGTAGGCACCGACCGCGTAGAAACCCACGTAGCCCAGGTCCAGCAGCCCGGCCAGGCCGACCACGATGTTCAGGCCCAGTCCCAGCAGGACATAGATCAGGATCAGCGTGGCGATATCCACCGCGCCCCGGGAGCCGAAGAACGGCCAGACCAGGGCAACCACGATCAGGCCGATGATGATCTGGCGCTGGGTGCGTGGCAGTGTCAGGAACTGGCTGACCTTGGGTGAAACCAGCGGTCCGCGGTTGGAACGCAGCAGCGTGCCGACCTGTTGGCTGAACAGCACCCGCAGGAACATCAGTACCGAGCACAGGGCAATCACGCTCAGTGTCAGGGGACCGGTGCCGTGCACTTCGAGGTTGACCCCGACGATGCTCAGCTTGAGGCCCAGCACGGGGAAGGCCACGGCCCAGACCAGCGCGGCGCTGAACAGCGCCTGTTTAAGATATTTGTTCATACTTTCTCAACCTCCGGACGGCCCAGGATGCCGGTCGGCCGGAACAACAGGACCAGGACCAGGAGACCGAACGCCACGACGTCCTTGTACTGGTCACCAAAGATATCGGCGCCGAACGCTTCGGCCACCCCGAGCATCAGCCCGCCGAGCATCGCGCCCGGGATGCTGCCGATGCCACCCAGTACCGCCGCGGTGAAGGCCTTGAGGCCCACCAGGAAACCGGCGTTCGGGTTGATCACCCCGTACTGCATGCTCAGCAGTACCGCGGCGACAGCCGCCAGTGCGGCCCCGATGACGAAGGTGAGGGCGATGATGTTGTTGGTGTTGATGCCCAGCAGGTTGGCCATCTTGATGTCCTCGGCGCAGGCGCGACAGGCGCGGCCAAGGCGGGAACGGGAGATGAACAGGGTCAGCCCGAGCATGGCGACCAGGGTCACGACGAACACCAGGATCTGCATGTAGGACACCAGCACTTCTTCGGCGCCGCCCGGGCCGAAGGAGAAGCTCCCCGGGATCAGGTTGGGAATCGACTTGTCCTTGGAGTCCTGGGACAGCAATACGGTGTTCTGCAGGAATATCGACATGCCGATGGCGGAAATCAGCGGGATCAACCGGTTGCTGCTTCGCAAGGGACGATAGGCAACGCGTTCGATACTGTAGCCATAGGCACTGGTTACGATGATCGACGCCACGAACGCGGCGGTCATCAACAGCGGCAGTGAGTCGATGCCCATCATGGCCAGCCCGGCAAGGGCGATGAAGGCCACGTAGGAACCGATCATGTAGACCTCGCCATGGGCGAAGTTAATCATTCCAATGATGCCGTAAACCATTGTGTAGCCAATGGCTATCAAGGCATAGGTGCTGCCAATGGTCAGGCCATTAACCAGCTGTTGGAAAAAATGATAGATCTCAGGCATTACAGCGCTCCTAAAAACCCGATACGCATTTCACTGGTGGAGTCATGTTCCGGCCCGGTGCTGTGTTCTCTGATCACATTTGCTCCGAGCGTTTGCCAGCGAACCGCTGGTGACGGTTTTAAGATTTTCAGGTGAACCAGCGCCCGGATCGCGGGTGCCTGGCCCATAAACCTCGTAAAACAAAGCCCACTGCTTGCACAGTGGGCTTGTTGACCATGAGTGTCCTGTATCACGAGTACGGTTCCTTATGGCGGCGTCTGTAGTCGTCATGCTGCGTTGCCTGACGACTACAGCCACTCGTCAAAAAAGAACGTATCTGTGAGCCAGGACACCAGGCCTGGCTTACTGAGGGGAGACTTCAGTCTTCGGCTTGTTGAAGTGCCATTCGTAGACCACGAACTTGAAGTCCTTCAGGTCGCCCTTCTCGTCGAACGACAGGTCGCCGGTCGGCGTCTTGAAGGTGCCCTTGTGGATGGTTTCGGCAACCTTGGCGGTGTCGTCGCTCTTGGCGGCCTTGATGCCTTCGGCGATCAGTTGGACCGCGGAGTAGGCCGGGAACACGAACGGACCGCTTGGATCCTTGCCGTCGGCCTTGATGGCATCGACGACGGCCTTGTTCGCAGGGTCGGCATCGAAGGACTTCGGCAGGGTCACCAGCAGGCCTTCGGAAGCGTCCTGGGCGATCTGGGAGATGGAGTCGTTGCCGACGCCTTCAGGCCCCATGAACTTGGCTTTCAGGCCCTTTTCCTTGGACTGACGCAGGATCAGGCCCAGTTCAGGGTGGTAGCCACCGTAGTAGACGAAGTCGACATTGTTCTGCTTGAGGCGCTGGATGATCGAGGAGAAGTCCTTGTCACCGGCGTTCAGGCCTTCGAACACAGCCACTTTCACGCCTTTGGCTTCGAGGGTTTTCTTCACGGCGCTGGCGATACCTTCACCGTACTGCTGCTTGTCGTGCAGGACAGCCACGACTTTCGGCTTGACGTGGTCGGCGATGTAGTTGCCGGCGGCAGGGCCCTGGGCGCTGTCCAGGCCGATGGTGCGGAAGATCATCTTGTAGCCACGGGCGGTGATGTCCGGGCTGGTGGCGGCCGGGGTGATCATGATCACGCCTTCGTCTTCGTAGATGTCCGAAGCTGGCTGGGTGGAGCTGGAGCACAGGTGGCCGACGACGAACTTGACGCCATCGTTGACCACTTTGTTCGCCACGGCGACGGCCTGTTTAGGGTCGCAGGCGTCGTCGTATTCCTTGACTTCGAGCATCTTGCCATCGACGCCGCCCTTGGCGTTGATGTCCTTGACGGCTTGTTTCGCGCCAACGAATTGCATGTCGCCGTACTGGGTGACCGGACCGGTCTTCGGACCGGCGATGCCGATCGTGATGGTGTCGGCGGCGAACGAATGGCTGGCAACCCCGGCCAGAACCATAGCGGCAAACAGTTTGGAAATCTGCTTAGTAGCCTTAGTCATAGTGCTCCACTCATGCTGTTGTAGTTTTTATAGTCCTGGCGCCGCAGCGGCAGAACCGGGTCAGATATGCTGGATATCCCCACGGAAAATGCCCCCGGCAACTGTACCGGTACAGTGTAGAGCGCCCCTTGTTGGCAAGGGAAGCTGGCACTCGGGGACAAAATCAGGGGTTGTCGCTTTATTGAAAGAAAAAGACAGAATAGCGGCGGGTGTTGTCCGGTCTGATCGGCAATCCCTGGCCATGCTGCGTTTTTCAATCGTCACTCCAATTGCAACCGGGTTTTTCTGCCAGACCACCGACGTTATCATTCGCGCCGATTTCTTTTCCGGACAGTGCCCATGAATCAAGAACCTAGCACCCTCTATGCCAAGCTGCTCGGGGAAACTGCATCCATCACCTGGAAGGAGCTGGAACCGTTCTTCGCCAAGGGTGCCCTATTGTGGGTCGACCCGGCACTGGATTTGATCGCCGCCGCCGAGGCCGTGGCCCAGGACGAAGGGGACAAAGTCGCCGCCTGGCTGGCCGCCGGGCACGTCGCCAAGCTCTCTGAAACGCGGGCGCTGGATTTCGTGGAGCGCGATCCGCTGCTCTGGGCGGTGGTGGTTTCTCCCTGGATCATGATCCAGGAAAGGGCGTCGAATTGATCGGTGCACCAAACCAGGTCAATGCCATGACCTGGAAAAAGTGTGTAGCTGAGTAGCGTGACAGCAGCCTGCCGTGGCGAAACGCCACAGGACAGGCTGACGTATACGTAACGGGAACAGTTCATCGAGCAGCCTTTGGGCTGCTCAATTGTTTCTGGATGTTGTGCCGGTGATGGAGTCAAAGCTGGCTCCCACAGTGGGCCTTGTTCACAGAGCCTTGTGAAGCGAGCCAGCTCGCGGTCGAGGCGACGCGGTCTGCGTACCTGGCCTCAGTAAGTCCTGCCGGTGTGGTTGTTCAAGGAAATGACCTTGGTCTTGCCGATGCGGTGACGGTAGATCTCGCGCAGGTACTTGATGGCCTTCTTCACGCAATCACGGGACAGGCGGATATCGTTGATCGACACGAACTTCTCCTTGTCGCTGATCAGCTCGCGGTATTTCTTTTCGTACATCGGCTTGATCGCATACCAGTTGGTGTCGAGGATCTTCGCCGGGTTCTCGAATTCGTTGAGCAGGTCGTCGATCCGTTCCTCGTCGAAGTCTTCGTTGATGATGAAGTCCAGGATCGAGTTGTCCAGGGTGTCGTCGAAGCGATACGGGTTGCGGGCGAAGCAGCGCTTGATGAAGGCCACGATCAGCGTCAGGAAATCGTCCGACAGGCATGGGCTCTTGGCGATCAGGGTGGTCAGCGACAGGTTGGCCGACGCGCCGATCACCAGGGCGTAGCGCTTGAGGGTGGTGTTGGGGAACAGGCTGTTGAGGTGGGTCTTGAGCCGGTTCAGGTCCATATAGGACAGCTTGTAGTCCTTGGGCAGCGAGACGATGGACACCACCGACGAGCAGTTCTTGAAGAAATGCAGGTCGTGCAGGGCCGCGGCATCGTAGCCGGAGTTCTTGTACTGCTCCAGCGAGGCCCGGTAGCGCTTGGATTCGATCGGCAACAGGCTGATGCCCTCGATGGCCTGGGTCACCTTGTTGAAGTGCGGCAGGTCGATGGAGCGGAAGAACAGGTCATCGATGTTCAGGCGTGGCGGTTCCTTGTCGAACACCTTGAACTTGTCGTTGCTGGGCGCCGGGGTTTCCGGGACGACGGACTCGGCGTAGGCGATCGCCACCGGGCCGGCCAGGCTCATGAACAGGTCGTTGGCATCCAGGCGGATGGTTTCGCCGATGTCGATGCCGGCGCGCCGGAAATAGTTCTGGTCGTAGTCGGTGGTCACGGCCTGGGCCGTCAGGATGTTGAAGATCTGCTGGGAGATGTACTGGTTGGCGTGCTTCTCCATGGCATTGACATCGATGTTCTGGATGTTGCCGTCATCGCTCTCTTCGGCGTAGCGCATGATGTCGTTGGAGATCAGCATCATGGCGTTCCAGGGGCGGATGCGGCCCATGACACTGGCTTCGCTGCTGTCTTCATTGGCGAAGTTGTACGAGAAATCCCATTCTTCCGAGAGGTATTTGCACAGCAGGCGTCCGGCGTTGATGTGCAACGCTTCGGACATTTCGCTGCGGTGATCGGAAATATTCGGCAGTACGCAAATGCCGCTGGTGAAGATCGGCTCGAAGACGAAGGAATGACCGCTCTTGCTGTCGTGCTCGTCCATGGGCTTGGTGTCGAACGTCTTGTTCATGTACGAATACTGCTGGGCCAGGCCGAACTCCGAGGCCATGCCCGAACCTGTACCGCCGCCGGCACTGAAGATCGAGAAATACAGGCGCGACTGGTTGGCCTTGATGCCGCAGCTGTCGATCAGGTACGAGTGGATCATTTTCCAGTCGGGGCTGGAGAAACGCTGGGTGTCCTTGTTCAGGATGATCTTGGCCAGGTACTGGCCCAGGATCGGCGCGTTACCGGCGCCACCGGCATGGACTTCCGACAGGTCCATGATCTTCATCTTGCTGTAGTCGCGCAGGAAGCCGCTTTTTTCACCCTTGCGCGAAAAGCGGATGCGCCCGGCGATGTCCTTGTCCAGGTCGCCGAGCATCACCAGGGGCTCCACCAGGAATACCGGTTTGGTCGCCTTGCCGGTGCCCAGGCGCAGGTTGTTGCGGATCCACTGCGCGGGACGATAGCCCTTGTCGCTGTAGGCCTTGTCTTCGGCGTTGAATTCGTTGAGGTAGAACTTGCGGGCGTTGTACACCAGCTCCGCCACGTCCAGGGCAATGTTGGAACCGCAGCGCCCGAGACCGATCAGGCACACCGACGGGAATTCCTGCTGGCCGCGTTCGCTTTCCTCGTCCACCAGGTGCGGGGGGCGCGGGAAGACCGTGTCACGCAGGCCGTCGAGGTTGTCGAGGATACGGTCGGTGTTGGTTTCGGTGAAATACAGATACTGCTGGGTCGACAGGGAACGCAGGCCCCCCGGCGACTTTGAGGTTTCAGGGCCGTTGGCGGCCGGGCTCAGGGTCAGATCGGATAACGCAGTGGAGGTTTTTTTTGAGGTCATGGTGCGCGTATGCCTGAGCTGTTCGGCTCGACAATCGTTGTCATCGAACCATCGCTGATGGGAGCTCGCGCCCTGGTTGGCGCGAAGGTCGGCCCAAGCGTTCAGGACAGCAGCCTGACAGCGCTCGGGTAAATCTATTCATGTTGGATCGGCCAGCGAGTGATGATCTTTAATCAGGATTGGGCAAAATGATGGCAATTGTCACAGTCACTTGATTGCCGTCAATAAACCCGCCGCACCCATGGCCCGGTATCAGCGGGGCGAATGATTGGAGACAGCCCGCGCTGCGCTATCTAGATTGCAGATTCAGGGCCCGGATGCCTCGCCGTCGCCCCATAACAATAAAGAGACGGACCCATGCAGAACTCGACCCAAGCGGCGAATGCCTGGCGCATTCTGTTCCTGTTGTTCCTGGCCAACCTGTTCAATTTCTTCGACCGCACCATTCCCGCCATCATCATCGAGCCGATCCGCATGGAATGGAGCCTCAGCGACTTCCAGATCGGCATCATCGGCACGGCGTTCACCATCGTCTATGCCCTGGCCGGCCTGCCTTTGGGACGCATGGCCGATACCGGCTCGCGCAGCCGGCTGATGGGCTGGGGACTGGCGGCCTGGAGCGGGTTGACGGCGGTCAATGGCCTGGTGGGCAGTTTCTGGGCGTTCCTGGTGGTGCGCATGGGGGTGGGCATTGGCGAAGCCAGTTATGCACCGGCGGCCAATTCGCTGATTGGCGACCTGTTCCCGGCTCATCGCCGGGCGCGGGCCATGGGGATCTTCATGCTGGGCCTGCCGATCGGGCTGCTGCTGGCGTTCTTCACCATCGGTGCGATGGTCAAGGCCTTCGACAGCTGGCGCGCCCCGTTCTTTATCGCCGCGGTACCGGGATTGGTGCTGGCGGTGTTCATGTTCTTCATCAAGGAGCCCAAGCGCGGTGCGGCGGAGACCGTGCAGGTGTCCCAGGAAAAAGTCGACCGGCCGGTGCGTCGGGTATTGGCCATTCCGACTTTCCTGTGGCTGGTGCTTGCGGGGTTGTGCTTCAACTTCGCGACCTATGCCTGCAATTCCTTCCTGGTGCCCATGTTGCAACGGTATTTCCTGATGCCGCTGCACGAAGCGGCGGTCGCCACGGGGATCATGGTGGGCGTGACCGGCTTGTTCGGGCTGACCCTGGGCGGCTGGGTCGCCGACAAGATTCACCAGCGCGTGCCCAACGGTCGCCTGCTGTTCGGGGCATTCAGCCTGGCTATTTCCACGATCACCACGGCGTGGGCGTTGCACGCCGGACGTATCGAAATCGGCGTGTTCGTGGCGGTGTTCAGCGTGGGCTGGTTGTTTGCCTATAACTTTTATACCTGTGTCTACACCGCGATCCAGGACGTGGTGGAGCCACGCTTGAGGGCCACGGCGATGGCACTGTATTTCGCCGGCTTGTATCTGTTGGGCGGTGGCCTGGGCCCGGTGGTGGTCGGCGGCCTTTCCGATTATTTCGCGCGCACGGCCATGGCGGCCGCGGGCGTCGATCAGATGACCGAAGCGTTCAAGGCCATCGGCCTGCATGACGCGATGTACCTGATACCGGTGGCCCTGTTGCTGACCATGCTGTTCCTGTTCCTGGCGTCACGTTGCTTCGTGCGCGATGCCAAGCGGATGAAGGACGGCATGAGCGCTGAGGCGGCGCCGGAAGTCGTGCCGGCGACGGCTTGATGGCACCGGACTCAGCTCCGATGATGAGCCGGATTCTGTGGCGAGGTGATAAATCTCCTCGCCACAGGTTTGTGCTTGGCGACGAGATGGTGCCTAGCGAACCTTCTCGTCCCGGCCGCGCAGCAATCGGTTGGGCATCGCCACTGCCGCTGCCAGCCCGAGCAACGACACCGCCGCGCTGATCAGCAGCAGATTCCTGAACGTCCCCTGCAAACCCTGGCGCAGGGCCTGCTGCGCCTGGCCCGGGGCGGCGTTCAGGCCGTCCAGCAAGACATTGCCGGAATGTCCTTCGCCCATCGGTGATGCGCTGGCGAGCTGGGCCAGGCTGGAATCCTTCAGCAAGGCCAGCAACAGCGCCGACATCAACGCCACGCCCACCGCTGCGCCGAGGGAGCGGAACAGGTTGGTGGTGCTGGTGGCCACGCCGATGTCCGCCTGTTGCACGGAGTTCTGCGAACCCACCAATGAGGTCGGGAACTGCATGCCGGAGGCGATGCCGCTGAGCAGCATGAACAGGCTGCTGAGCCAGAACGCATCGGGCGGGGTGAGGGCCATGCCGAGGATGGCGAACGGAAAGAGCAGGGCACCGCTGAGGATCATCGGTTTGTAGCGCCCCGTGACCGAAGTCCGGCGCCCGGCGAAATAGGCGCCTATGGGCAGTCCCATCGCCAAGGGCAACAGGTGCAACGCCGCACTGTCGGCACCCGCGCCGGTGACGCTCTGAAAGCGCAACGGTACCAGCACGGTCAGGGAAATCGCCTGGAAGCTGGTGAAAAACACCGTGCACCAGCACAGCACCGCGCTGCGGTTGAGGAACAGGTGCATGGGCAGCAAGGGTTCCCGCGCCCGGTTTTCGTGCCAGACGAACATCGCCAGGGCCACCACCGCGCATCCCAGCAGCCCCAGCACATCGCGGCTGTGCCAGGCGTGGCCCTGGCCGATCTGAGTAATGCCCAGCAGCAATGCGGTCAGGCCGATGACCAGCAGCACGGTGCCCAGGTAATCGATGATGGGAATGCGTTTCGGCACCGGCAGCCCGACCAGCGTCCGCCGGGCCACCCACCAGGCCGCCAGGCCCAGGGGCAGGTTGATCCAGAACACCCAGCGCCATGACAGGTATTCGGTCATGTAGCCGCCCAGCACCGGCCCGGCCACGCTGGCCACCGCATACATGCTGCTGAAATAGCCCTGGTAGCGACCCCGCTCCCGGGGCGGCACGATGTCGCCGATGATCGCCTGGCTCACGGAAATCATCCCACCGGCACCGATGCCCTGGACAATCCGCGCCAGCACCAGCTGTTCCATGCTTTGGGCCAGGCCGCAGAACAGCGAGGCCAGGGTGAACAGGCCCATGCCGAACAGCATCAGTGGCCGCCGCCCATAAAGGTCGCCGAGCTTGCCGTAGATCGGCACCGCCACGGTCATGGCCACCATGTAGCCGGAGATCACCCAGGCCAGCAGGCTGAGGTCCTTGAACTGTGCGGAAATAGCCGGCATCGAGACGGCGACGATGGTCTGGTCCAGGGCGCCCAGGAAAATCGCCAGCATCAGCGCCACCAGTACGCTGCGAATGGCGGGCTTGGGAGCTTGAGGCATGTTGAGCTGAGTCACGGTAGAACCTGCGGGCTTCACACGAATGCCCTGGCGAATGGAACGAAGCCCGCAGTTTAAGTCGGTAGCCGGCTATTCGATAGCCTCATAAGGAAGTCCGACATAATTTTCCGCGATGGTTTTGCGCCCGGCCTCGGAGTCGACGAAGTATTCCAGCTCCGCTTGGCTGATGCGCTGGTCGAAGGCATCGTCGTCAAAGCGGTGCAGCATCGACGTCATCCACCAGGAGAAGCGCTCGGCTTTCCAGACCCGCCGCAGGCAGATGGCCGAATACTGCTGCAGCAGATCCACGCGTCCTTCGCGATAGACCTTGAGCAGGATGTTGAACAGCGTGCTGACGTCGCTGGCCGCCAGGTTCAGCCCCTTGGCGCCGGTGGGCGGGACAATGTGGGCAGCGTCCCCCACCAGGAACATGCGCCCGTATTGCATGGGCTCGACCACGAAGCTGCGCAGTGGCGCGATGCTTTTTTCGATGGAGGGGCCGGTCACCAGCGCCTCGGCCAGGTCGGCGGGCAGGCGACGCTTGAGTTCGGCCCAGAAACGTTCATCCGGCCAATCGGCCACCTGCTCCTGCGCGGGCACCTGCAGGTAATAGCGGGTGCGGGTTCGCGAGCGCATGCTGCACAGGGCAAAACCGCGTTCGTGGCGGGCGTAGACCAGCTCTTCATGGACCGGTGGCGTGTCGGCCAGGATGCCGAGCCAGCCGAACGGGTAGACCCGCTCGAAGACCTTGAGGTTTTCCGCCGGGATCGACTGGCGCGCCACGCCGTGGAAGCCGTCGCAGCCGGCGATGTAGTCGCAGTCCAGGCGCCAGGCCTGCCCCTGATGCTCGAAGGTGACGAAGGGGTGCTCGGTCTGCATGTCATGGGGCTGGGCCTTTTCGACCTCGTACAGCGTGCGGCCGCCGCTGGATTGCCGCGCAGCCATGAGGTCGCGGGTCACCTCGGTCTGGCCATAGACCATCACGTTCTTGCCGCCGGTCAGGCCCTTGAGGTCGATGTGCACTCGACGGCCATTGAGGGCCAGTTCAAAGCCGTCGTGGGGCAGGCCTTCGGCATCCATGCGCTGGCCGACGCCGGCCTGGCGCAGGAGCTCGGCCATGCCTTGTTCCAGCACCCCTGCGCGAATGCGGCCCAGGACATAGTCCGGGGTCTGGCGTTCGAGGATCAACGTGTCGATTCCGGCATTGTGCAACAATTGGCCAAGCAGCAGTCCAGAGGGGCCGGCGCCGATGATGGCGACTTGAGTCTTGAGGGTTTTCATTGTTGTTATGGCTCTCACGAAGCACGCGACCGGGGTCGGTGATGATGGGTACGTGCATTTTTCGCTTGCGAACCTGTCGATTGAAGGGGAAAACTGAGCCGATTCCTGTACTTTCTGCCAATCGGTGCGATTATCGCCCGCAACCCGAGGCCGATCCTCGTTATGAAAACAACCGACCTGCCTTCGATCCCGGTGTTCAAGCTCTACGGCGAAAGCCAGGATTGGCCGACGCCGGATCTTCTGCACTGCGAAACCATTTCCAAGCGCAGCCGCGAGCATCAATGGGAGATCAAGCCCCACCGGCATGCCGATCTCTGTCAGTTGCTGTTCGTCTACAAGGGCCAGGCGGAGCTGGAAATCGAGGGTCAGCGCACGCAGCTCGAACCGCCGGCGGTGCAGATCCTGCCGCCGCTGTCGGTCCACGGCTTTCGTTTTTCCGAGGATGTGCAGGGTTATGTGGTGACCCTGGCGGCACCGCTGGTGACGCACCTCCAGGCGCAACTGGGCCATTCGGTGAATATCCTGGCCCAGGCCGACAGCTACCCGGCCGGGGACAACGCCGAATACCTCAACAGCCTGTTCAGTGCCTTGCAGGACGAGTACATGGGCCATCAGCCGGCCCGGGAAATGCTCATGCATGCGCTGGTCAGCGTGATCATGGTCTGGGTCAGTCGCCAGGTGATGCAGCGGCGCACCAAGGCCCAGCGTCCGCAGCGGGCCCGGGAATACCTCAACGGGTTCATCCAGCTGGTGGAAGAAACCTATCGCCAGCACGTCAAGGTCGAGGACCTGGCCCATCGCCTGGGCATCTCGGTCTCGCACCTCAACGGCACCTGCCGCGAGCTGGCCGGGCAACCGGCCCTGCAGATCATGCACGAGCGTCAGCTGCTGGAGGCCAAGCGGCTTTTGACCTACACCGGCATGACCATCTACGAGATCTCCGAGTTGCTCGGGTTTTCCGACCCGACCAACTTCACTCGCCTGTTCCGCCGGCGGGTAGGCATTTCACCCAAGGCCTTCCGAGACCGCCTCAAGACCGATCAGCAGGACGGCTGAGTCCGCTTCAGCGCAGGGCGTTCAGAGTCGCGTTGTGGGGAATGCAGCGCTCCAGGTTGCAGCTGGCGTATTCGCGGGGCTGCTGCCTGGCCTGTTCGACCCGATAAGCCGCCGTTCCATACAGCGCAAGCGTGGCGGCGCAGGTCACGAAAACGGCGAGGCGCCTTTTGGTTCTGATGTTCATGGCGGTGACCTCTGAACGAATACCCCGGGGGTACTGTTTTCAGCATAGGTCAGCCGTGGCGGGTTGCCAGTCAGGCAGCGGGTGTGTTTAACCCGATATTCAGGGCACTGATAGCCCCTGTGGAAGCGAGCTTGCTCGCGATCAAGGTGGGTCAGTCACTCTGTGTCTCGACCGATCAACCGCTATCGCGAGCAAGCTCGCTCCCACAGGGGATTGGGGGAGGGCTTTTGACCGGGTTATGCCAAGTGTTCTGGCTTCATGGGCTCGCCCGGCTTGATGTCCAACTGCTTGCGCACATCGTCGAACATTTCGTCGTAGTACTTGTGCATCGAGCCAATGCTCGCCTGCTTGGGCAGGCCATATTTCTGCGCGATGCGCGTGGCATGGCGGGCGAAGTCGAAGGCCTGGTCCCTGGCCAGAAAAAACGTCTCGTCCACGCTCTTGTCTTCCACCGTGCCGTGCAATCGAAACGACATGCCCCGGCCCTCCTTGGGGTCCTGGGCAATTTCGTAATCGATGCAGAGGTTGTAGCTGAAGTCGTCCTTGTTCAGCGCATGGCGCTCCATATGCAGGTGACCGGGCTGGAACATGGCCATAAGCGTCTCTCCTTCGAAGGCGTGGGAGTAGGGCAGACCTCGGATCTGCCCCGCAAGTTTCCCGTTATCGATAAGTAATGCCGACAGTGGCCGTGCTGATACGCGTGCCCGCAGTGCCCTGGACGATGGCATCGATGTCCGCCAGTGCGCCGATCACCGCGACCTTGCCGGTGTTGCGGGCAAATTCGCAGGCTGCCTGGACCTTGGGCCCCATGGAGCCGGCGGCGAAGCCGAGCCTGTCCATTTCGTCCGGGTGGGCCTGGGCGATGGCTTTCTGGGTTGGCTTGCCGTAGTCGATGAACGCGGCGTTGACGTCGGTGGCGATCACCAGCAGGTCGCTTTCCAGCTGTTGGGCCAGCAGCGCCGAACACAGGTCCTTGTCGATCACCGCTTCGACGCCCTGCAGCTTGCCGTGGGCGTCGTACATCGTCGGGATGCCGCCGCCACCGGCGCAGATCACGATGCTGCCTTTTTCCAGCAGCCACTTGATCGGACGGATTTCAAAGATGCGCTTGGGTCGTGGGCTGGCCACCACCCGGCGGTACTTGTCGCCGTCCGGGGCGATGGCCCAGCCTTTCTCGGCGGCGAGTCTTTCGGCTTCGGTCTTGTCGTAGACCGGGCCGATGGGCTTGGTGGGGTGCTGGAAGGCCGGGTCGCCGGCGTCCACCTCCACCTGGGTCAGCAACGTGGCGAACGGCACTTCGAAGTCCAGCAGGTTGCCCAGTTCCTGTTCGATGATGTAGCCGATCATGCCCTCGGTTTCGGCCCCCAGCACGTCCAGCGGATAGGGTGTGACCGAGGTGTAGGCCGCCGCCTGCAATGACAGCAGGCCGACCTGCGGGCCGTTGCCGTGGGCGATGACCAGCTGGTTGCCGGCATGGATCTTGGCGATCTGCTCGGTCGCGGTGCGGATGTTGCTGCGTTGGTTGTCTGCGGTCATGGGCTCACCCCGACGCAGGAGGGCGTTACCGCCCAGGGCAACGACGATGCGCATGATGCTGTCCTTCTAAAAATGTGATGAACAACGTAGCCCCTGTGGGAGCGAGCTTGCTCCCACAGTGATTCGCGTCGGGCATTCAGATATCCGCCAATGCCGACACCAGGATCGCCTTGATGGTGTGCATGCGGTTTTCCGCCTGCTCGAAGGCGATGTTGGCCGGGGACTCGAAGACGTCCTCGGTCACTTCCACGCCGTTGGCCAGGTGCGGGTAGCGGCCGGCGATGTCCTTGCCGACCTTGGTCTCGCTGTTGTGGAACGCGGGCAGGCAGTGCATGAATTTCACCCGGGGATTGCCCGAGGCTTTCATCATCTGGGCGTTGACCTGGTAGGGCAGCAACTGCTCGATGCGCTCGTCCCAGGCTTCCACCGGCTCGCCCATGGAGACCCAGATGTCGGTGTGGATGAAGTCCACGCCCTTGACCGCTTCTTTCGGATCCTCGGTGATGGTGATGCGTGCGCCACTTTCGGCGGCGAAGGCCTGGCACTGGTCGATGAAGTCCTGGTGCGGCCACAAGGCTTTCGGTGCGCCGATGCGCACGTCCATGCCCAGTTTGGCGCCGATCATCAGCAGCGAATTGCCCATGTTGTAGCGTGCGTCGCCCAGGTAGGCGTAGCTGATGTCATGCAGCGGCTTGTCGCTGTGCTCGCGCATGGTCAGGGTGTCGGCGATCATCTGGGTGGGGTGGAATTCGGCGGTCAGGCCGTTGAACACCGGCACGCCGGCGAACTTGGCCAGTTCCTCGACGATCTCTTGTTCGAAGCCGCGGTACTCGATGGCGTCGAACATCCGCCCCAGGACGCGGGCGGTGTCCTTCATGCTTTCCTTGTGACCGATCTGCGACGACACCGGGTCGATGTAGGTGACGTGGGCGCCCTGGTCATGGGCTGCGACTTCGAAGGCGCAGCGGGTGCGGGTCGAGGTCTTTTCGAAGATCAACGCGATGTTCTTGCCCTTGAGGTGCGGTTGTTCGGTGCCGGTGTACTTGGCGCGTTTGAGGTCGCGGGACAGGTCCAGCAGGTAATGCAGCTCGCGGTTGGTGTGGTGCATCAAACTCAGCAGGCTGCGGTTGCGCATGTTGAAAGCCATGATGGATCTCCTTGGGTTTCGGTTATCCCCTGGGCGGGATCGGGTCGATGCCGCCCAGGCTCGAAGGTCAGTAGTCGATGGGGTCGCGGATGATCGGGCAGGTCATGCAGTGGCCGCCGCCGCGGCCGCGGCCCAGTTCGCTGGCGCTGATGGTGATCACTTCCACGCCGGCCTTGCGCAGCAGCGTGTTGGTGTAGGTGTTGCGGTCATAGCCGATCACCACGCCGGGCTCCACGGCCACCACGTTGTTGCCGTCGTCCCATTGCTCGCGCTCGGCGGCGAAGCTGTTGCCACCGGTTTCCACCACCCGCAGCGCCGGCAGCTTGAGGGCGGCGGCCACGGTGTCGAGGAAGCTGCCTTCCTCGCGGCGCACGTCGATGCCGCCGGGCTTGCTCTCGTCGGGCCGCAGGGAGAAGGCGACGATCTGGCCGACGACTTCCGGGAAGATGGTCACCAGGTCGCGGTCGCAGAAACTGAACACGGTGTCCAGGTGCATGGCGGCACGGGACTTGGGCAGGCCGGCGACGATCACCCGTTCCACGGCCTTGTGCTTGAACAGGTTCAGCGCCAGTTGGCCGATGGCCTGGCGGGACGAGCGCTCGCCCATGCCGATCAGCACCACGCCATTGCCGATGGGCATCACGTCACCGCCTTCGAGGGTGGCGTTGCCATGGTCCTGGTCCGGGTCGCCGTACCAGATCTGGAAGTCGGCGTGGGTGAACTCGGGGTGGAACTTGTAGATGGCGGTGGTCAGCAGGGTCTCCTGGCGACGCGCCGGCCAGTACATCGGGTTCAGGGTCACGCCGCCGTAGATCCAGCAGGTGGTGTCGCGGGTGAACTGGGTGTTGGGCAGCGGCGGCAGGATGAAGCTGGAGTGGCCGAGAAAATCGCGGAACATCTGGATGGTCTTGCCACCGAAGCTGTCCGGCAAGTCGTCGGCCGAGACGCCGCCGATCAGGAATTCGGCGATCTTGCGCGGTTCCAGGCTGCGCAGCCACGAACCGACTTCATTCACCAGGCCCAGGCCCACCGAGTTGGCGGTGATCTTGCGCTGCAGGATCCAGTCCAGGGCGTCGGGCATGGCGACGATGTCGGTCAGCAGGTTGTGCATCTCCAGCACATCGATGCCGCGCTCGCGCATCTTGGTGACGAAATCGAAATGGTCGCGCTTGGCCTGGTTGACCCAGATCACATCGTCGAACAGCAGTTCGTCGCAGTTGTTCGGGGTCAAGCGCTGATGAGCCAGGCCTGGGGAGCACACCATGACTTTACGCAGTTTGCCGGCTTCGGAATGAACGCCGTACTTCACTTTTTCCGTGGTCATTACACATCCTCCAGTTGAACAGTCGGCTACAGGGTCAGGAAGCCGTCGTAGAGTCCATAGGCCGCCACCAGGGCGCCTGCGACCACTGCGGCGAAAATCAGCTTCTCGACAGAGGTGAAAACCGGTTTGCCCAGCTCGCGCTTGGCCTTGGCGAACAGGATCGCGCCGGGGGCGTAGAGCAGGGCGGACAGCAGCAGGTACTTGATCCCGCCGGCATACAGCAGCCAGACGGCGTAGACCAGGGCGATGGCGCCGATGGCCAGGTCCTTGCGCCGCTCGGCCGCGAAGCCCTCGTAGGTCTCGCCACGCACCGCCAGCAGCAGCGCGTAGGCCGCCGACCACAGGTACGGCACCAGGATCATCGAGGTGGCGAGGTAGATCAGGGACAGGTAGGTGCTGGCCGAGAACAGGGTGATGATCAAGAACAGCTGGACCATCGCGTTGGTCAGCCACAGGGCGTTGGCCGGTACGTGGTTGGCGTTCTCGCGGCGCAGGAACTCCGGCATCGTGTGGTCCTTGGCGGCGGCGAACATGATCTCGGCGCACAGCAGCACCCAGGACAAGAGGGCGCCCAGCAGCGAGATGATCAGGCCGACGCTGATGAGCACCGCACCCCAGTGGCCCACCACGTGCTCCAGCACCGCGGCCATGGATGGATTCTGCAGCTTGGCCAGTTCCGGCTGGGTCATGATGCCCAGGGACAATACGTTCACCAGCACCAGGAACAGCAGCACGGTGATGAAGCCGATCACGGTGGCCTTGCCCACGTCGGTGCGTTTCTCGGCGCGGGCGGAAAAGATGCTCGCCCCCTCGATGCCGATGAACACCCACACGGTGACCAGCATCATGTTGCGCACCTGGTTCATCACGCTGCCCAGGTCGGGGTTCATCGTGCCCCAGATGTCCCGGGTGAAGATCTCGAGCTTGAAGGCGAACAGTGCGATCAGCACGAACAGCAACAGCGGCACGACCTTGGCGACGGTGGTCACCAGGTTGATGAATGCCGCCTCCTTGATGCCGCGCAGCACCAGCCAATGCACCGCCCACAACAGCACCGAGGCACCGATCACCGCCGCCACGGTGTTGCCCTCGCCGAAAATCGGGAAGAAGTAGCCCAGGGTACTGAACAGCAGGACGAAATAACCGACGTTGCCCAACCAGGCGCTGATCCAGTAGCCCCAGGCCGAGGAGAAGCCCATGTAGTCGCCGAAACCGGCCTTGGCGTAGGCATACACGCCGCCGTCCAGGTCGGGTTTGCGGTTGGCCAGGGTCTGGAAGACGAAGGCCAGGGTCAGCATGCCGACGGCGGTGATGGCCCAACCGATCAGTACCGCTCCGACATCGGCGCTGGCGGCCATGTTCTGCGGCAGGGAAAAGATCCCGCCACCGATCATGGAGCCGACAACCAGTGCAACCAATGCACCCAATCGAAGTTTTCCAGGAGTGTTAGACATTTGTAAGACTCCAATGCAGGAGAAGAGAGTCAACAGGCTAAGTCGATTTGGAAGTTGAATACCTGATCTGGATCAGTGCATGACAACATTCCATTGTTAATGAAGGGGTTAAGTGTTTTGCCTGATGCCCGTGAATGTTCGTGCAAGGCCCGTTCTAGAAGCTTTGGATGGGTTTGAAAGGGACGTATTTTCCTGGCGGGACAATTCACGCTAGTTGATTTTTTTTGGATCGCAACTATTTTGAACCCTGCCTTCATGACAAAAATAATCGGCTGTCCTGGCCTTTCTTTATTGTTGTCCTGAACATACTGGGGTAATGAGTCCCTTGGACTTTTTGCGGGTGACGTTATTCAAGAACGTTATGTCGCATTTATCTACTTAATGGGTCAGAGAAAAATGCCTCAGCCGATTGAAAAGTTACGACTCGGTGCGCTGATCGCGCTGGTGGTGGGGTCGATGATCGGCGGCGGGATATTTTCCCTGCCGCAAAACATGGCCGCCCGGGCCGACGTCGGCGCGGTACTGATCGGCTGGACCATCACCGCCGTCGGCATGCTGACCCTGGCTTTCGTCTTCCAGACCCTGGCCAACCGCAAACCTGGCCTGGATTCGGGGGTCTACGCCTACGCCAAGGCCGGTTTCGGCGACTACATGGGTTTCTCTTCGGCCTGGGGCTACTGGATCAGTGCGTGGATGGGCAACGTCGGTTATTTCGTCCTGCTGTTCAGCACCCTGGGGTATTTTTATCCGGTGTTCGGCCAGGGCAATACCCCTGTGGCCATCGCCTGCGCATCGCTGCTGCTGTGGGCGGTGCACTTTCTGGTATTGCGCGGCATCAAGGAGGCGGCGTTCATCAACCTGGTGACCACTGTCGCCAAGGTCGTGCCGCTGCTGGTGTTCATCGTCATCGCCGCCGTGGCGTTCGAGGCCGAGGTGTTTACCCGGGATATCTGGGGCACGATGAACCCGGACCTGGGCAGCGTGATGGACCAGGTGCGCCACATGATGCTGGTCACGGTATTCGTGTTCATCGGCATCGAAGGCGCCAGCGTCTATTCGGCACGAGCGGAAAAACGTGCGGACGTCGGCCGCGCCACCGTGATCGGTTTCCTCGGGGTCCTGGCGCTGCTGGTGCTGGTGAACGTGCTGTCGCTGGGCATCATGAGCCAGCCTGCATTGGCGCAACTGCAGAACCCGTCCCTGGCCGGCGTGCTGGAGCATGTGGTCGGCCCCTGGGGCGCCCTGCTGATCAGCGTGGGCCTGACGGTATCGCTGCTGGGGGCGCTGCTGTCCTGGGCGCTGCTGTGCGCCGAGATTCTCTACGCGACCGCCAGGGACAAGACCATGCCGGCGTTCCTCACCAAGGAAAATGCCAACCGTGCGCCGGTCAATGCGCTGTGGTTGACCAATGGCATGATCCAGTTGTTTTTGCTGATCACCCTGTTTTCCGCAGGCACCTACACCAGCCTGATCTACCTCGCGTCGTCGATGATCCTGGTGCCGTACCTGTGGTCGGCAGCCTATGCGGTGTTGCTTTGCGCCCGGGGCGAAACCTATGGGCAGGCTTCGGCCCAGCGGATGAAAGACCTGTGCATCGGTGGCGTTGCGCTGTGCTACGCGGTGTGGCTGCTGTATGCCGGCGGCGTGAAGTACCTGCTGCTGTCGGCGCTGCTGTATGCGCCGGGCGTCATCCTGTTCGCCCAGGCCAAGCGCGAGCAGGGACAGCCGTTGTTCACCCATGTGGAGAAAGGCATTTTCGCCTGCGTGATGGCCGGGGCGGGGTTGGCGGCGTATGGGTTGTACAGTGGATTTTTGGCGTTGTGAGGCGAAGGTTGCCTTTCTGGCAAGTTAGAGACCGTCAGTGTGGTGAGGGGATTTAACGAAGCGTGCACGTTCCAGGGGGAAACCCCCTTGCCACAATGGATCGACACGCTGGCACGGTTCGCTGGCGATTGGGCGGCCATCACCATTGCGGGCGATGGGCACCCAGTTCGGTCGCTGGCGCTGCCCATTGCAAAGGCGTACCGGTGATTCTCAGCGGCACCTGCAACCGATGGGCCGGGCCCCAGGGCGTTTGTTCCACCAGCAACCCCTGGTCGGCGCTGTTCTCGGGTCGTAGCGCGGTCTGGGCGCCCGCGCCGTGTTCGATCAACAGTTTTGCCGTGCGTGCCAGGGACAGGCGTGCCGAGCCGCCTGGGCCGTTCGCCAGGCGACGGGACAAGAGCACGATGGCGCTGGCCGCCATCAGGTATCCCGTGGCGTGATCCAGCGCCTGCACCGGCAAGGGTGTCGGTTTGTCGGCCTGTTTCCAACCCATGCCGGCTTCGGCGATGCCGCTGCTCATCTGCACCAGGCTGTCGAAGCCGCGTCGGTTCTGCCAAGGGCCGCTCCAGCCGTAGGCGTTGAGGCTCACATCGATCAGCCCGGGGGCCAATTGCTGGCGTTGCGCGGCGCCATAACCCAGGCGTTCCAGGGCATCGGCGCGATAGCCGTGCAAGAGGATGTCGGCATCCTTGAGCAAAGTCTCGAACACTGCACGGTCGTCGGCTCGATGCAAGTCGAGGCGGGTGCAGCGTTTGCCCAGGGTCACTTCCGGCACCACGCCAGGCTCGTTCCAGCTCGGTGGATCGATGCGCAGGACATCGGCCCCCAGGCCCGCGAGGAAGCGGCTGGCAATGGGACCGGCCAGCACACGGGTCAGGTCCAGCACCTTGAGTCCCGCCAGTGGTCGCGCCACGGTACCGAGCCAGGGGCCAGGCCGGGCATCGAGGCTGGCGTCGAAGTGCACCAGCGGTTCGGCGTTCACCGCCTTGCCTTGGGGATGGCCCTGCCATGCCTGCCACGGGCGCATTTCGGCGGCGCAACCGCCCGCATTCACCACGGCCTGTTCCAGTTCGGCCTTGTTCCAGAGAGCGACCTTGCTTGCCATGTCGTCGCGATCACGGCAGACGCCCAGGACCTTTTCCGCCGCAAGGCGATGATGCGGCGCGTTGGTGTGCAGGCGGATCCAGCCATCGGCAGTGGCGTAGTCGCCGGCCACCGGGTCCCACATCGGCGGCACGCTCCAGCCAAGGGGGCGCAAGGACGTGGAGAACCAGAACGAGGCCAGTCGCCGGTCGACTTCCAAAGAGGGACGCCGGCCGGTTTGCTGGTGAAGCAGTTCGGCGACAGCCTGGCCGGCCGCGGCGATGCTGGCGCAGGCCAGTTCCGTGACGGCGAATGCCGAGGGCAAGGCGCCTTCGTCGGTGAAGGGGATCGGGGTCATGGGCAAGCCAAGGGCGGCTTGCATGGACGTGAGCTGATCGGTCATCGAAGGCCCTGCGCACAATGAAAGGGCGAGCATAGATCAAAAATCCGCAGGGCGGCGCTTCACCGCCCAGCGGGCGCTAGCATCCTTGTCCGGAGGGTGTTCCGGGCGGGACCAGATCCAGAGGTTGCCTAAACCCATTCCCAGCAATGCCAGGTAAACCGGCCAGCGGTGATCGAGCAGCGCCAGCATCAGCCCGGCGCAGAGCAGCATGCTGGCGGTGGCGCCGAACTTGGCCCTGCGCGCGATGACTTTGCCGTTGCGCCAGTTGCGCAGCATCGCTGCGAACCACCGATGATTCTCCAGCCATGCGCTCAGGCGCGGCGAGCCACGCGTCGCGGCCCAGGCGGCCAGCAGGATGAACTCGGTGCTCGGCAGGCCAGGCACGACGATGGCGACCAGGCCGATGGCCAGGCTGGCATAGGCCAGGAGCGTGAAGAACAGCCGGGCGGCTTTCGAGGGGCTGCGGTTCGCGTGTCCTGGTTCAAGCATGAACGGTTCCCTCATGGGCGCGAGCCTGCTCGCGATAGCGCTCTGACAGGCGCCTATGTGCCGACTGGGTGGCCGTCACCGCGAGCCGGTTCGCTCCCTGAGGGGATGGCGATGTGTTCAAGCCGGCTCGGCCGCATAGGCGTGTTCCAGCAGCACGGTAAAGCGGTTGAATGCATCCAGCGCGCCTTTGTCCGCCTCGGCTTCCTGTCGTTCGCTGAAGACCAGGCCGTCGAGGGTTCGGGTGAAGGTTTTCCAGCCTTCGGCGCGGCCGCCTGCCGGTTCAGCCAGGTGACGGGCGCCGAAGGTTTCGTTCATGCCCAGGGCTACGGCGCGCTTGATCAGGAACGCAGCCCCCAGTTTCGACCCCTCGGAGACGAACAGCCAGCCCAGGGCCTCGGCCTGGGTCGGGTGCCTCACCGCGCCGTTCACGGGTGCCGGCACCGGCGTGTCCAGGTCCGCCAGGTCGGCCTTGGCCGCTTCGGCGCGGCAGCGGGCCGACAGGTCGGGGATCAGCGCGGACAACTGCGGGTCGTTGTACAGGGCCACCAGTTCCGACTGGAACAGGTACTGGGCGACGACGAAGCGGGCGAAGCTGGCCGGGGTTTCGAACGGGGCGTGGGCCTTGACCAGTGCGTCGAGTCTGCTGTGGGGCTCGTGGGTGATCTGGTTCAGGCGTTGGGAGCGTGTGATGGGGCGTTCTGTGGTCATGAAAAATTCCTGTGAGTAAGCACATTGATGGCGAGGGGATTTGTCCCCGGGCGGGGCGCGCAGCCGCTCCTAAAACGCCTCCGATCATCTGAAGTGCCAGATAGACATTTCGGGATACTGCGCGCCCAGCGGCGATCAATCCCCTCGCCACGGGAGCTGTGTTGCCTGGGATATCGTCAGATGTCCCAGATCAGGTTCACTGCGAAATTGCGTCCGGGCGCGGTCAGGCGATCGAGGTTGGCGGGGCTCAGCACCGCGGCCTCGCCGACGCTGTCGTAGCCGCGCACGTCATCCCACAGCCAGTACTTCTTGTCGGTAAGGTTGTAGAGCCCGCCACTGACGGTGACGTCGTCGGTCACTTTGTAGAACCCGGTCAGGTCGAGGATGCCGAAGCCTGGGGTCTTGAACTGGCTGCTGACGCCATCGGGGGAGTTGAAGTTGCTGTCGTCGACGCGGTTCTTCTTCCGGACCAGGGTCCAACTGAGCAGGGTGCCGTAACCGTCCTGGTCATAACCAAGGCCGAACACCCCGGTCAGTGGGTTGACGCTGTTGATCGGCTGGCCGGTATCGTCGTTGCGACCATAGGCATAGGCCACCGAGCCCTGGGTATACAGGCCCTGCGGCGCGCCGAACACGTCCAGGTCCAGGCGCCCCTTGACCTCGGCGCCCTTGATGGTGGCGTGCTTGATGTTATTGCTCTGGAAGGTCAGCTGGTCCGCCCCGGGCGTGATCGCGTCTTCGTTGATGAAATCGCGATACTTGTTGTAGAACACTGCCACATCGAAGGAGCCGGCATCGAAACGCCCCCGCAGGCCGGTCTCGTAGCTCTTGCTTTTTTCCGGTTCCAGGTCGGGGTTGGGTTCCACGCTATAGCCGGCACCGGGGTTGTCGAAGCGCCCGTACAGGGCCTTGGCGGTCGGGGTTCGGAACCCTTCGGCGTACTGGCCGTACCAGGTGTACTGATCGGTGAACGCGTAGGTCAGGCCGAACTTGGGCGAAACGCGATGCCAGGTCTTGTTGCTGTCACTGACTTCGCCGCCGCTGGTGGGGTCGACGGTGTTGAGGAATTCCTCGGTGAGGTGCGGCTTGAGTCGGGTGTGGTCGTAGCGCAGGCCCGGGGTGAAGGTCCACTTTTCCCAGCTGATCTGGTCCTGGGCGAACAGACTGTAGGTATTGATGGTCGGGTCCGGGAAATCGCTGGCTTTTGCCAGCACGTCACGGGTACTGATGGCACCGACGGTCGGGCAGCCCACGCCGACCGCCAGGCAGACGCCATTGCCGCTACGCGAACCGGTCACCTTCTGCTGCTTGAGGGTGGTGCCGTAGGTCAGCGCGTGGTCGGTCTCGGCGATGCTGAAGGCTTTTTCCAGCTGCGCGTCGAATACCCACTGTTTTTCTTCATAGAGGGTATCCCGGGTGCGTAGCACCTGGCGGGTGATGGGGAAATAGAACTCGGCGGTGCTCTGGTCGGTCTTGGCGACCTGGTGGTTCAGGCTCCACTTCACGCGGTCGGCCAGCAGGCTGTCGAGGGCGAAGCTGTGTTCCAGGCCGAAGCGCTCGCGACTGATGGTGTCGTTGCCGGTGCGCCACTGGTACATGCCACCGGGCAGCACGGCGGGAGGAATGGCCGGCTGGCCATTGGCATACGGGCCGCCATAGGCGCTTTTCAGATCGCTGTCGCGGTCATCCTTGTACTTCTCGTAGACCAGCCCCAGGCGCGCATCATCGTCATAGTTCCAGCCCAGCTTGGCCAGGACGTTGTGGGTGCGTACATCCTCCGGGTTGGCCGCGGTGCGGTCCAGGCCGGTGCCATTGTGGCTGCCATAGGATTCGGTTTCGTGGCCGTCGCGCTGGCTGTAGTGCAGCAGGCCATCGAATGCGCCGCTGCGGCCGGCGACGGTGGCGGACTTGAGCCAGCTCTCGTCGGCGGAGCTGTAGCCGGTTTTCAGCCGGGCGCCGACGTCGCTGCCGGGCTTGATGATGTCGTCCGGGTCCAGGGTGAAGTAACTGACGGCACCGCCGATGGCATTGCTGCCGTACAGCACCGAGGCCGGGCCGCGCAGGATCTCCACGCGCTTGACGATTTCCGGGTCGACATAGTTGCGCTGGGTCTTGGCATAGGGGCCGTTGAAGAAACTGTCGGGTATTTCCACACCATCGACCTGGGTCAGGATCCGGTTGCCGTCGATGCCGCGGATGTTATAGCCACTGATGCCGCCCCGCTGGCCGGCACCCCCCGCCGAGACACCGGGTTCGTAACGCACCAGGTCCTTGAGGGTGTTGACGTTGTTGCGGTCCAGGGCCTGGCGGTCATGGGCCGTGACGGTGCTGGGCACGCTGGCGATGGCTTGTTCCTGGCGGGTGGCGCTGATAGTCACCTGTTGCAGGTTCAGTACGCTGCCGGCGCTGCTCTTTTCCAGAACCACGTTGTTGCTGCCCAGTTTGCGATAGCTCAGGTTGGTCCCCACCAACAGGCGCTCGAGGGCTTTTTCCGGCGATAGCGAACCGTTCACGCCGGGCGAGGCGACCCCGTCGGCCAGTTCGGCCGGCAGGCCCACCTGCCATCCAGTGACTGCGGTAAAGGCATTCAGGGCAGAGACCAGCGGTTGCTGGGTGATGGCGAAGGTGTAGTCGCCCATGTTGTGAGTCGACGAACGCGTGGCGGTGGCGGCCAGGGCGGCCGGGACGCTGCCGGCCATCAGGATGGCGGCGGTCAGCAGTGACAACGTGCGGGTAGGGGCAAGGAACCGGCAAGTAAGGCGAGAGGACATCGATAGCGCTCCGTGTCGCATCTGTTATAGGTGCAGATCGGCATCTGTAGATGCGAATCAATTGCATTGGCTATAACGAGACGAACCAGCTCACGCTATCGAGTAAAAATAATGCTCGTTCAGTTGAGAATGACCAGGGCCGGGAACTCCTGGACCCGCGCCGAGGTGATATGGGCCAGCGAGCGCACCACGTCCAGCGGCTGGTCGAGGCGGTAGTTGCCGGTCACCGCGATGTGGGCCAACTGCTCGTTGCGATTGATGATCCAGCCGGGGTAATAGCGTTGCAGTTCGGCCAGTACCTGGTCCAGCGGTCGATTTTCGAACACCAGCCGGCCCTGGACCCACGCCAGGTCGGTGCTGGCATCGAGCCTTGCCGGGCGATCGAAGCCGTTGGGGCCGATGCGAATGCTTTCTCCGGCCGAGAGCCGGACACGCGTGTCGTTGCGGTTGGCCCGCAGGTCCACATCGCCGCGCTGCACCTGGACCTGCGCCACGCCGTCGAGGTAGCGCACGGCGAACGTGGTGTCGCTGACACTGGCGGTAACCGGGCCGGCTTCGATTTCCAGCGGCAGGTTGCGATCGCCGGGGACCTCGAAGAACGCTTCGCCCTTGTACAGCCGGGCCATGTGTCGCTGTTCATTGAACGTGCTGGAGAAGGCCGAATCGGTGTTGAGCAGGACCCTGGAGCCGTCCTCCAGTTGCAGGCGCTGGCGCTCGCCGACCACGGTCAGGTGGTCGGCCTGCAAGTGCAGGGGCAAGTCGCTGAAGTTGAACAGGCCCAGGAACAGCACGGCGGCGGTGGCCAGCGGTTTCCAATGGGCACGCAGGCGTGACAGCGCCGTGGCTTTCGGCGCCGCCTGGAGCTGCCGGGCACTTTCCAGTACCTGCGGGCCGTTCCAGATGGTCTGGGCCCTGACGAACGCTTCGCCATGACGCGGGTCGGCCGCCAGCCAGGCCTGGAACTGCCGGGTCTGCTCCTGGCTGGGGTTGTCCAGCAGGATCAGCCAGTCCAGCGCCTGCTCCATGGCATGGGCGGTGTCTGTGGCTGGAGCTGGCCCGGGGGCGCGATGGGTGTCCGTCACGGTGCTTCCTCGGCGGTGTCTATGCACTGCTGTTCGTATCAGGCTTGAGGGCGGCAAGATTAGCAGGGCCGCCGGCCAACGCAATCGGCGGCGGCCTCGAATGGAAAGTTCCTACAGGCTCAGTCGGCGTCGAGACGTTCAGCCACGCCGATACAGATTGCCATGATCAACTTCAGTTCCTTTTGCACCGTACTCGGCGAGACACCCAGGCGCTCGGCGATCTCTTGATAAGCGTGACCTTGCAGGCGGCTGAGCATGAAGATCTGTTGTTGGCGTGGGCTCAAGGCCTGCAGGCTGACGTTGAGGCGTTCGAGCATGCGTCCGGCATGGGCGGCGTCTTCGGCGCTGCTCTGGGGGGCCACCACATTGTTCACGACGTCTACCGGGACGTCCTCCAGCAATGTCCGCGACTGGATACGCCGGGCGCGCAGATGATCCAGTGCCAGGTTGCGCGCGGTCTGGAAGACGAAGGGTTCAAGATGATCGACCGTACGCTCGTTCAGGGCACGGGTCACGCGCAGGTACGTTTCCTGAAGCAGGTCTTCGGCAGTGCTGGGGTTGTTGACCATACGTTCAAGGGTGCGCAGCAGCGGTGTACGCTGGGCGAGGAAGACGTGGTGAAAGCGCGATTGACTCACGGCAGGGCTCGATCCGATTTGAGTAGATGATAATGATTATTATCTACTTGGCAGGTCAAGCCTTGATTTCGTGACCCTACCGATCCCATGCCCCCGTCCCCTGCGGGAGCGAGCTGCGCGCGATGCCGTTCGGCCAGGTCGCATCATTGTCGATTGACCCTGACCCATCGCTATCGCGTGCAAGCTCGTCTCTACAAGCTCGCCGCTACACAAAAGCTGGACTGAGCGTGTGGATCACTCCGCGTTGCACAGCGCCAGGCAGTTATCCAGCATGCGGTTGGAGAAGCCCCACTCGTTGTCATACCAGGCCAGTACCTTGAGCAGCTTGCCGCTGACCTTGGTGTGGTTGGCGTCGAAGATCGACGACAGCGGGTTGTGGTTGAAGTCACTGGAAACCAGGGGCAGGGTGTTATAGCCCAGGATCTTCGAATGCTGGCTGGCCTGGCGCAGCAGCGCATTGACTTCGTCGGCCGAGGTCTCGCGCTTGAGCTGCACGGTCAGGTCCACCAGGGAAACGTTGATCACCGGCACGCGCACGGCCATGCCGGTCAGCTTGCCTGCCAGTTCCGGCAGCACCAGGCCCACCGCCTCGGCGGCGCCGGTCTTGCTCGGGATCATGTTCTGGGTGGCGGAACGGGCGCGATACGGGTCGCTGTGGTAGACGTCCGTCAGGTTCTGGTCGTTGGTGTAGGCATGGATGGTGGTCATCAGGCCGCTTTCGATGCCCAGCTCGCGGTGCAGCACCTGGGCCACCGGGGCCAGGCAGTTGGTGGTGCAAGAGGCGTTGGAAATGACCTGGTGGGACTGGCGCAGAATGTCGTGGTTCACGCCATACACCACGGTGGCGTCGGCCCCCTTGGCCGGAGCCGAGATGATCACCTTGCGGGCGCCGGCGCTGATATGCGCGGCGGCCTTGGCGCGGTCGGTGAACAGCCCGGTGCATTCGAAGACCACGTCGATCTTCTCGGCGGCCCAGGGCAGGTCGGCTGGATTGCGGATGGCGCTGACCGAGATGCGGTCGCCATTGACCGTCAGGCTTTCGTGATCGTGCTGGACATCGGCATCGAACGTGCCGTGGACGGTGTCGAACTTGAGCAGATGAGCATTGATCGCACTGTCACCCAGGTCGTTGATGGCGACGATCTGCAAGTCGCGACGATAGCCTTGGGTATAAAGTGCACGGAGGACGTTGCGGCCGATGCGGCCAAAACCATTGATTGCGATTCGAAGAGTCATTAACTGCGCCGCCGTCGATTTGTTGTTGGAATTACAAGATTATTCGCATAAAAATAGAAAACAAGCCTTTTTGATGGCAATATTTTGTTTTATCTACAACGAGTGACCTGCATCAACTGGTCCGAATGGTCGACAAGCCGCCTGCCGCCCCCTGTGGGCGGGGCTTTTGACCAGCATAGACAATCAGGTCGCCATACCCGTTAGCCTGGAGTTCTACACATGCATCCCCGCGTACTTGAGGTCACCGAACGGCTTATCGCCCGCAGCCGCGCCACGCGTCAGGCTTACCTTGCACTGATTCGCGGCGCCGCCAGCGACGGGCCGATGCGCGGTAAATTGCAGTGCGCCAATTTCGCCCACGGCGTCGCCGGTTGCGGCAGCGAAGACAAGCACCACCTGCGGATGATGAACGCCGCCAACATCGCCATCGTGTCTTCCTATAACGACATGCTGTCGGCCCACCAGCCTTACGAAACCTTTCCGGAACAGATCAAGAAAGCCCTGCGCGAAATCGGCTCGGTCGGCCAGTTCGCCGGCGGTACTCCCGCCATGTGCGATGGCGTGACCCAGGGCGAGGCGGGGATGGAGCTGAGCCTGCCGAGCCGCGAAGTGATCGCCCTGTCCACGGCCGTGGCGCTGTCCCACAACATGTTCGACGGCGCGCTGATGCTCGGCATCTGCGACAAGATCGTCCCGGGCCTGATGATGGGCGCGTTGCGCTTCGGTCACTTGCCGACGATCTTCGTGCCCGGCGGGCCGATGGTCTCGGGCATTTCCAACAAGGAAAAGGCTGACGTTCGCCAGCGCTACGCCGAGGGCAAGGCCACTCGCGAAGAGCTGCTGGAATCGGAGATGAAGTCCTATCACAGCCCCGGTACCTGCACCTTCTACGGCACCGCCAACACCAACCAGTTGCTCATGGAAGTGATGGGCCTGCACCTGCCGGGCGCTTCGTTCGTCAACCCGAACACCCCGCTGCGCGATGCCCTGACCCGCGAGGCGGCCTACCAGGTGACGCGCCTGACCAAGCAGAGCGGCAACTTCATGCCCATCGGCGAAATCGTCGACGAGCGGGCGCTGGTCAACTCCATCGTCGCGCTGCACGCCACTGGCGGCTCCACCAACCACACGCTGCACATGCCAGCCATCGCCATGGCGGCCGGGATCCAGTTGACCTGGCAGGACATGGCCGACCTCTCCGAGGTGGTGCCGACCCTCAGCCACGTCTACCCGAACGGCAAGGCCGACATCAACCACTTCCAGGCGGCGGGTGGCATGTCCTTCCTGATTCGCGAACTGCTGGAAGCCGGTCTGCTGCATGAGGACGTCAACACCGTGCTCGGCCATGGCCTGAGCCGCTATACCCAGGAGCCGTTCCTCGAAGACGGCGAGCTGGTATGGCGCGACGGCCCGACTGAAAGCCTCGACGAAAACATCCTGCGCCCGGTGGCCCGGGCATTCTCTGCCGAGGGTGGCCTGCGAGTCATGGAGGGCAATCTGGGGCGCGGGGTGATGAAGGTCTCGGCCGTGGCCCTGGAAAACCAGATCGTCGAAGCGCCGGCCATGGTGTTCCAGGATCAGCAGGACCTGGCCGATGCGTTCAAGGCCGGTCTGCTGGAGAAGGATTTCGTCGCAGTCATGCGCTTCCAGGGGCCTCGCTCCAATGGCATGCCGGAGCTGCACAAGATGACGCCGTTCCTCGGCGTGCTGCAGGATCGCGGCTTCAAGGTGGCGTTGGTGACGGACGGTCGCATGTCCGGCGCGTCGGGGAAAATCCCGGCGGCGATTCATGTCAGCCCCGAAGCTTATGTCGGTGGTCCGTTGGCCCGGGTGCAGGAGGGCGATATCATCCGCGTGGACGGCGTCAAAGGCACCTTGGAACTGAAGGTGGACGCCGAGGAATTCGCCGCGCGCGAACCGGCCAAGGGCCTGTTGGGCAACAACATCGGTACCGGTCGCGAGCTGTTCGGCTTCATGCGCATGGCCTTCAGCTCGGCAGAGCAGGGCGCCAGCGCCTTCACTTCTGCCCTGGAGACGCTTAATTGAAACTGGCTTTGGTCGGTGACATCGGTGGGACCAACGCACGTTTCGCGTTGTGGAAGAACCACAACCTGGAGAATATCCAGGTGCTGGCGACGGCGGACTACGCCTGCCCCGAAGATGCCATCAAGGTTTACCTGAGCGGCATGGGCATGGAGCCGGGCGCCATTGGCTCGGTGTGCCTCTCCGTGGCGGGGCCGGTGAGCGGCGATGAGTTTCGCTTCACCAACAACCATTGGCGCTTGAGCAATCTGGCGTTCTGCCGGACCTTGCAGGTGGAGCAACTGCTGCTGGTCAACGACTTTTCGGCCATGGCCCTGGGCATGACCTGCCTGCGTCCCGGCGAATATCGGGTCGTCTGCCAGGGCACTCCCGAGCCGATGCGTCCGGCGGTGGTGATCGGGCCGGGCACCGGGCTGGGTGTCGGTACGCTGCTGAACCTGGGCGAGGGGCGCTTCGCGGCCTTGCCGGGTGAGGGCGGTCATGTCGACCTGCCGATGAGCAGTCCGCGGGAAACCCAGCTGTGGCAACACATCTACAACGAGATCGGCCACGTCAGCGCCGAGACCGCCCTGAGTGGCAGTGGCTTGCCCAGGGTGTACCGGGCGATCTGCGCGGTGGACGGCCACGTGCCGGTACTCGACACCCCGGAATCCATCACCGCCGCCGGCCTGGCCGGCGACCCCATCGCCCTGGAAGTGCTCGAGCAGTTCTGTCGCTGGTTGGGGCGCGTGGCGGGTAACAATGTGTTGACGGTGGGAGGGCGAGGCGGTGTCTACATCGTCGGTGGTGTGGTCCCGCGGTTTGCCGATTTTTTCATCGAGAGCGGTTTCGCCCGTTGTTTCGCCGACAAGGGCTGCATGAGCGATTACTTCAAGGGTATCCCGGTCTGGCTGGTAACGGCGCCGTATCCCGGGCTCATGGGCGCGGGTGTGGCGTTGGAGCAATCTGCACAAGCTTGAAGTTCGAACCGCGTACCTTGTGGGAGCGAGCTTGCTCGCGATAGCGGTGTAACAGTCAACTCAAGGATGACTGACACTCCGTTATCGCGAGCAAGCTCGCTCCCGCAGTGTGTCTGTAGTCCTCATCCATCAGGCATAATCCGCCCCAATCCAAACAACAAGGACGAGGCCCGTGAGTTCAGTGAACAAATCGATTTTGTTGGTCGACGACGACCAGGAGATTCGCGAGCTGCTGGACACCTACCTCAGTCGTGCGGGTTTTCAGGTGCGCACCACCCCGGATGGCGCCGGGTTTCGCCAGGCGTTCAACGAAGCGCCGAGCGACCTGGTGATCCTCGATGTGATGCTGCCCGACGAGGACGGCTTCAGCCTGTGTCGTTGGGTTCGCCAGCACCCGCGCCAGGCGCACGTGCCGATCATCATGCTGACCGCCAGCTCCGACGAAGCCGACCGGGTCATCGGCCTGGAACTGGGGGCCGACGACTACCTGGGCAAGCCCTTCAGCCCCCGGGAACTCCAGGCCCGCATCAAGGCCCTGCTGCGCCGGGCCCAGTTCGGCCAGGAACGCTCCGGCGGCGAAGTGCTGGCCTTCGACGAGTGGCGGCTGGATATGATCAGCCACCGCCTGTTTCACGCCGATGGCGAAGAAGTCATCCTGTCCGGCGCCGACTTCGCCCTGCTCAAGCTGTTCCTCGATCATCCCCAGGAAATCCTCGACCGCGACACCATCGGCAACGCCACCCGTGGCCGAGAATTGATGCCCCTGGACCGGATCGTCGACATGGCGGTCAGTCGCCTGCGCCAACGCTTGCGCGATACGGAAAAACCGCCGCGGCTGATCCGTACGGTGCGCGGCAGCGGCTATCAGTTGGCGGCCAATGTGGTTGCCTGCAATGGGCACTGACTGGATCAGGAAGATCGCCCAGCGGGTGCCGGTGCCACGTTCGTTGCTGGGACGGATGTTGCTGCTCACGCTGTTGGTGGTGTTGTTCGCCCAGACCTTGTCCAGCCTGATCTGGGTATCGCAACTGCGTGCCACCCAGCTCGAGGGCCTGGTGACCAGTGCCCGCAGCCTCGCCCATTCAATGACCGCCAGTGTCAGCTACCTGCGTTCGCTGCCGGTGGCCTATCGGCCGCTGGTGCTGGATCAACTGCGCAGCATGGGCGGCACGCGGTTCGTCGTGACCCTCAACGACAAGCCCCTGGGCATGGATGTGCTCCCGAACACGCCGCGTAAACTGGCGGTGCTCAAGGCGGTGGATGAGGTATTGCGCCGCTCCCTGGGCAATAACGCCGACATCTCCGTCAAGTTTGTCAGCCCCGAGGACCTGCGGATCTTCAACGGCGGCCTCAAGCTCGATGAGTTGCCCCGTTCATGGGCTCATTACGCCCTGACCCTGGAGCCGGTGAACCCGCCTGTCCTGGTCACGCAGATCCAGATGGCGCCGGGCGAATGGTTGTACATCGCCTCGCTGCTGCCCGAACCCTATACCAGTCTCGAAGAGCAGGACCTGCCCAAGCAGCAGGTCGGCTTCATCGTGCTGACCAGCTCCCTGCTGTTGCTGTTCATCGGTTTGCTGGTGCATTGGCAGAGCCGGCCGCTCAAGCGTCTGGCCCGGGCGGCGCGGGACATGTCGCTGGGCGCCGAGGTGGAGCCCGTGGCCGAGGGTGGGGGCAGCGAAGTGGTGGAAGTGGGGCGGGCCTTCAATGCGATGCGCGAACGGATCAGCCGCTACCTGACCGAGCGCAGCCAGTTGTTCAGCGCGATTTCCCATGACCTGCGCACGCCCATTACCCGCTTGCGGCTGCGGGTCGAGCTGTTGGAAGACGAGAACCTGCAGGCCAAGTTCGGCCGCGACCTGGACGAGCTGGAACTGCTGGTCAAAGGCGCCCTGCAATGCGTCAAGGACACGGATATCCACGAGAACATCGAGCCGGTGGACCTCAACCATGTGCTCGACTGCCTGGTGGAGCCTTACCTGGCACCCAACGGCAATGGTCGCGTCACCCAGGATGGCCGGGCACTGGCGCCTTATCCGGGCAAGCCGCTGGCCCTCAAGCGCTGCATCGGCAACCTGATCGACAATGCCTTGAAATACGGGCAGAACGCTCATTTGCATATCGATGACGACGAAACCGCGTTCATCCTGCACGTCGACGACGAAGGCCCGGGTGTGCCGGAGCAGCGCCTTGAGCAAGTCTTCGAGCCGCATTTCCGCCTGGCCGGACAGCAGCAGGGCTACGGCCTGGGCCTGGGCATCGCCCGCAACATCGCCCATAGCCATGGCGGCGAAGTCAGCCTGCAGAACCTGCGCGAAGGCGGGTTGCGGGTGACCTTGCAGTTGCCTCGCAGTGTGGATTGATCGGGCCGCGTAATCGTTACATCGCAAGCGAGCTCGCTCCCATCCTGGGTCTTCGGTGTTCACAAAACCCCTGTGGGAGCGAGCTTGCTCGCGATGGCGCCAGTCGTCTCGATCCATCTCTCCCGGTCAAATGTCACAAGTCGGTGACATAACTCGTCCCTTTCGTTACCTGGCCCATCCCCTCCCTTGTTTAGACTCCCTGCGTTAAAACAACAAAAAAGGTACTGCGATGGACACCTTCCACCCGGCCTTCAGCAGTTGGCTGAATGCTCCTGCCCACCAGCAATGGCTTGCCGCCGAAGGCTTGCGGCTGCTGGCGTTCGCCAGGGCCTCGAAGTTGCCGGACGGCTTCGGCAATCTCGACGAGGTAGGCAGCCTGCCGGCTGACGCGCGGGCCGAAACCATGAACACCGCTCGCATGACCCATAGCTTCGCCATGGCACATATCCAGGGCCTGCCCGGTTTCGCCGAATTGGTGGACCATGGGATCCAGGCCCTCAGCGGCCCGCTGCGCGACGCCGAGCACGGTGGTTGGTTCGCGGTGGCCAATCCGGATGACAACGACACGGGCAAAGCCGCCTACCTGCATGCCTTCGTTGCCCTGGCCGCCAGTTCCGCTGCAGTAGCCCAGCGCCCCGGTGCCCAGGCCTTGCTCAAGGAGGCGGTGCGGGTCATCGACGAACATTTCTGGTGTGAAGAAGAGGGGGCCTTGCGCGAGTCCTTCAACCGCGACTGGCGTGAAGAGGAAGCCTATCGCGGCGCCAACAGCAACATGCACGCCACGGAGGCTTTCCTGGCCCTGGCCGATGCCACGGACGACCCGCGCTGGCTGGCCCGCGCGCTGCGGATCGTCGAACGCGTCATCCACGGCCATGCGGCCGCCAACGATTACATGGTCGTGGAGCATTTCGATCGCGACTGGCAACCGCTGCGCGAATACAACCACGACAATCCCGCCGACGGTTTCCGCCCCTATGGCACTACTCCCGGCCATGGTTTCGAATGGGCGCGCCTGCTGCTGCACCTCGAGGCCGCGCGTGTACGGATCGGCATGCTGACGCCGGGCTGGCTGGTCCAGGATGCGCAAAGACTCTTCGAGCACAATTGCCGTCATGGTTGGGATGTCGATGGTGCCCCCGGCATCGTCTACACCCTGGACTGGGACAACCGCGCCGTGGTCCGTCATCGCCTGCACTGGGTGCATGCCGAAGCGGCAGCGGCGGCCAGCGCCTTGCTCAAGCGCACCGACGAAGCGCAATACGAGACCTGGTACCGACGTTTCTGGGAGTTCTGTGACAAGCATTTCATCGACCGCTGCAACGGCAGCTGGCATCACGAACTCGACCCGCAGAACCGTCCCAGCGCCGACATCTGGCCGGGCAAGCCGGACCTTTATCATGCCTGGCAGGCCGTGCTGATACCGCGCCTGCCGCTGGCACCCAGCATGGCATCGGCCCTGGCGCGGTTGTCCGCGCCGGTGCCTGTGTAACCATGTCGTGACATACGCGCGTCCCTTCGTTACCTGCGAAGGGATTGCCCCTGATTAGAATCCATGCAGCGCAAGCACCAGACTTGCATGCATAACAAAAAGAAAGGTACTTCTAGATGAATGCGATTTCTCGCCTCGCTACTGTCATTTCTCTTGCTTCCCTGCTTCCCGTCGCAGCATTCCCCGTCAGCACCCTGGCCGCCGAATCGAAAGGTTCCGTGGAAGTCGTTCACTGGTGGACGTCGGGTGGTGAAAAAGCCGCGGTCGATGTGCTCAAGGCCCAGGTAGAAAAAGACGGCTTTACCTGGAAGGACGGCGCTGTCGCCGGTGGCGGCGGTTCCACCGCCATGACCGTACTCAAGAGCCGCGCCGTGGCCGGCAACCCTCCGGGCGTAGCCCAGATCAAGGGCCCGGACATCCAGGAATGGGCGACCACCGGCCTGCTCGATACCGATGTCCTGAAGGACGTCGCCAAGCAGGAGAAGTGGGACAGCCTGCTGGACAAGAAAGTCTCCGACACCGTGAAGTACGACGGTGACTACGTCGCCGTGCCGGTGAACATCCACCGCGTCAACTGGCTGTGGATCAACCCGGAAGTCTTCAAGAAAGCCGGCATCACCAAGAACCCGACCACCCTCGAAGAGTTCTACGCCGCCGGTGACAAGCTCAAGGCCGCGGGCTTCATTCCCCTGGCCCACGGCGGCCAGCCTTGGCAGGACAGCACCGTGTTCGAAGCCGTGGTGCTCTCGGTCATGGGAGCCGATGGCTACAAGAAGGCACTGGTCGACCTGGACAACAAGGCGCTGACCGGTCCGGAAATGATCAAGGCACTGACCGAGCTGAAGAAAGTCGCGACCTACATGGACGCCGATGGCAAGGGGCAGGACTGGAACCTGGAAGCGGCCAAGGTCATCAACGGCAAGGCCGGCATGCAGATCATGGGTGACTGGGCCAAGAGCGAATGGACCGCGGCCAAGAAAGTCGCCGGCAAGGACTACGAGTGCGTAGCCTTCCCGGGCACCGACAAGGCCTTCACCTACAACATCGACTCCCTCGCGGTGTTCAAGCAGAAAGACGAAGGCACCGCGGCCGGTCAGCAGGACATCGCCAAGGTCGTCCTGGGTGAAAACTTCCAGAAGGTCTTCAGCATCAACAAGGGTTCGATCCCGGTGCGTAACGACATGCTGGCCGACATGGCCAAGTACGGTTTCGACTCCTGTGCCCAGACCGCCGCCAAGGACTTCCTGGCAGACGCCAAGAATGGCGGCCTGCAGCCAAGCATGGCGCACAACATGGCGACCACGCTGGCGGTACAGGGGGCGTTCTTCGACGTAGTGACCAACTACATCAACGACCCGAAAGCCGACCCGGCCGATGCTGCGAAGAAGCTTGGCGCGGCGGTTCAGTCGGCCAAGTAACTGCGCCGCGGTCCCTTGTGGGAACGGGCCTTTGTGGTGAGAGGATTTAGCGAAACGTTGCACCGCCCCGATGGGTCGCACAGCGGCCTCGAAAAAGTTGCCATGTCGGAGTATTGGAAACACCGCATGCAATGGCTTTGCGGCTGCTTCGCAGCCGATCGGGGATAAATCCCCTCGCCACAGAACTCGCCCCACAAGGAAATGTTTGTAGTCTTTCTCTGTTTTGGATTTTCCCCATGAGTTCTGTTGCTGTGTTCAGCAAGGCCTCGCCATTCGATGCATTGCAGCGCTGGCTACCGAAACTGGTACTGGCGCCGAGCATGTTCATCGTGCTGGTGGGGTTCTATGGCTACATCTTGTGGACGTTCGTTCTGTCGTTCACCACTTCTACCTTCCTGCCAACCTACAAGTGGGCGGGCCTGGCTCAATACGCACGGCTGTGGGACAACGACCGCTGGTGGGTGGCGAGCAAGAACCTCGCGGTCTTCGGCGGCATGTTCATCGGCATCACCCTGGTGATCGGCGTGTTGCTGGCGGTGTTCCTCGACCAGCGCATCCGTCGCGAAGGTTTCATCCGCACCATTTACCTGTACCCGATGGCGCTCTCCATGATCGTCACCGGTACTGCCTGGAAATGGTTGCTCAACCCGGGCATGGGCCTGGACAAACTGCTGCGTGACTGGGGCTGGGAAGGCTTTCGCCTGGACTGGCTGATCGATCCGGATCGCGTGGTCTATTGCCTGGTCATCGCTGCCGTCTGGCAGGCCTCGGGCTTCATCATGGCGATGTTCCTGGCCGGCCTGCGAGGTGTCGATCAGTCGATCATTCGCGCTGCCCAGATCGATGGCGCGAGCATGCCGCGCATCTACTGGAAAGTGGTGCTGCCCAGCCTGCGTCCGGTGTTCTTCAGTGCCGTGATGATCCTGGCGCACATCGCGATCAAGAGTTTCGACCTGGTGGCGGCGATGACGGCCGGTGGTCCGGGTTACTCGTCCGACCTGCCTGCCATGTTCATGTATTCCTTCACCTTCAGTCGTGGCCAGATGGGCATGGGCTCGGCCAGTGCGATCCTGATGCTCGGCGCGATCCTCGCGATCATCGTGCCTTACCTGTATTCCGAGCTGAGGACCAAGCGTCATGACTAGTCTCGCCGCCAAACCTGCCATCAGCTTCAGCCGCATCGCGATCTACGCGGTACTGATCCTGGCCGTGCTGCTTTACCTGGTGCCGCTGGTGGTCATGCTGTTGACCAGCTTCAAGACGCCCGAAGACATCAGCACCGGTAACCTGTTGAGCTGGCCTGCCGAGGTCAGCGGCATCGGCTGGGTCAAGGCCTGGGCCACGGTGAACGGGTATTTCTGGAACTCGATCATGATCACTGTCCCGGCGGTGCTGATCTCCACCGCCATCGGTGCGCTGAACGGCTACGTGCTGTCGATGTGGCGCTTCCGCGGGTCGCAGCTGTTCTTCGGCCTGCTGCTGTTCGGCTGCTTCCTGCCGTTCCAGACCGTGCTGCTGCCGGCCTCGTTCACCCTCGGCAAGATGGGCCTGGCCAGCACCACCACCGGCCTGGTGTTCGTGCACGTGGTGTACGGCCTGGCATTCACCACGCTGTTCTTCCGCAACTACTACGTCAGCATTCCCGATGCGCTGGTGAAGGCGGCGCGCCTGGACGGGGCGGGCTTCTTCACCATCTTCCGGCGGATCATCCTGCCGATGTCGACTCCGATCATCATGGTCTGCCTGATCTGGCAGTTCACGCAGATCTGGAACGACTTCCTGTTCGGCGTGGTGTTCTCCAGCGGCGATTCGCAGCCCATCACGGTGGCGCTGAACAACCTGGTCAACACCAGCACCGGGGCCAAGGAATATAACGTTGATATGGCGGCGGCGATGATCGCCGGGCTGCCGACCCTGCTGGTCTATGTGGTCGCAGGCAAGTATTTCGTGCGCGGGCTGACGGCCGGCGCGGTCAAGGGGTAATCATGGCAACGCTTGAACTTCGCAATGTAAACAAGACTTACGGCGCCGGCCTGCCCGACACCTTGAAGAACATCGAACTGTCCATCAAGGATGGTGAGTTCCTGATTCTCGTAGGGCCTTCGGGTTGCGGCAAGTCGACCTTGATGAACTGCATCGCCGGCCTGGAAACCATCACCGGTGGCGCGATCATGATCGGCGACCAGGACGTCAGCGGCATGAGTCCCAAGGATCGCGACATCGCGATGGTGTTCCAGTCCTACGCGCTGTACCCGACCATGAGCGTGCGGGAGAACATCGAGTTCGGCCTGAAGATCCGCAAGATGCCGCAATCGGCCATCGACGAGGAGGTCTCTCGCGTCGCCAAGTTGCTGCAGATCGAACATCTGCTCAACCGTAAGCCCGGCCAGCTCTCCGGTGGCCAGCAACAGCGGGTGGCCATGGGCCGGGCGCTGGCGCGGCGGCCAAAGATCTACCTGTTCGACGAACCGCTGTCCAACCTCGACGCCAAGCTGCGGGTCGAGATGCGCACCGAAATGAAACTGATGCATCAGCGCCTCAAGACCACCACCGTCTACGTGACCCACGACCAGATCGAGGCCATGACCCTGGGCGACAAAGTGGCGGTGATGAAGGACGGGATCATCCAGCAGTTCGGCACCCCGAAGGACATCTACAACAACCCGGCCAACCTGTTCGTGGCCAGTTTCATCGGTTCGCCACCGATGAACTTCATCCCCCTGCGCCTGCAGCGCAAGGATGGCCGCCTGCTGGCGCTGCTCGACAGCGGCCAGGCCCGGTGCGAGCTGCCGCTGGGGATGCAGGACGCCGGCCTGGAGGATCGGGAAGTGATCCTCGGCCTGCGTCCGGAGCAGATTGCATTGGCCGGCACCGAGCCCAACGGCTTGCCGACCATTCGCGCCGAAGTCCAGGTCACCGAGCCCACCGGCCCGGACACCCTGGTGTTCGTCAACCTCAACGACACCAAGGTCTGCTGCCGCCTGGCACCGGACGTCGCGCCACAGCCGGGGGAAAACCTGACGCTGCAATTCGATCCATCGAAAGTGCTGCTGTTCGATGCCCAGTCCGGCGAACGCCTGGGCGTGGCCGCCCAGCCGCAGGCCGATGCCCGGACCGCCAACGTGGCGCAGTTCAAGGGGCGATGAGGCATCAAGGTGGGAGGGGCTTGTTCGTGAGGGCGGTGGGTCAGTTGCCTGAGCTGTTGAATGGCATGCCGTCATCGTGGGCCGGGCCTTTCCCACAGGGATATGTGGCGGGCGGGAAACCGTCGGCCGCAATTGTTGTAAACCGCGTTAGATAAAAACAGTTAATAACAATAAAGACGAGGAATGTAGGGATGAAAAAGAAGAATAACGCCCAGCTTATCTGCCAGCTATCAGCCGTTGCGGCGATGATGCTGGCCGGTAGCGCCCAGGCTGCCGAGGCGTTCAGCGCCGATTCGAAGTGGATGACGGGTGACTGGGGCGGCGAGCGGACCCGGCTGCTCGAGCAAGGTATCGATATCAAGGCCGATTACGTCGGTGAAATGGGCGCCAATCTCCATGGCGGCTACAACGACGACAAGACCGCGCGCTGGTCGGGCCAGTTTGGCCTGGGCGTGGCGCTGGATCTTGAAAAGCTGGCAGGCTGGGACGACACGGAAGCCAAGATCCAATTCACTCGCCGGGACGGTCGCAACATTTCCAACGACCGTATCGGTGATCCACGTGCCGGTACCCTCAGTTCTTCCCAGGAAGTCTGGGGTCGTGGGCAAACCACCCGTCTGACCCAGTTGTGGATCAAGCAGAAATACTTCGACAGCAAACTGGACGTCAAGGCCGGTTACTACGGCGTGGGTGAAGACTTCAACACCTTCCCCTGCGAGTTCCAGAACCTGGCGTTCTGCGGTTCGCAAGCAGGCAACTGGGCGACCAACATCTGGTACAACTGGCCAATCATGCAGGCGGCCATCCGGTTCAAGTACAACATCACGCCTGAGCTTTATGCACAGATCGGCGCCTACAACCAGAACCCTTCGCAACTGGAAAACAACAACCGCTACAAGCTCAGCGGCAGTGGCACTGAAGGTACCCTGATTCCGGTGGAGTTGGTCTGGACGCCTAAACTCAATAACCTGCCAGGCGAATACCGCGTGGGTTACTACAAGAGCACGGCCAAGGCCGACGATGTGCGCGAGGACGAAAACGGCAACGATGCCGCCACCACCGGTCTCGCCTATCGCAGCCACAGCAGCAAGCACGGCTACTGGCTCGTGGTGCAGCAGCAGCTCACCACCCACAACGGCGATGCTTCCCGCGGTCTGAACATCGCGGCCAACGCGACTTTCCACGACAAGGACACCAACGTCGTCGACAACTACCAGTCGCTGATGTTCGTGTACAAGGGGCCATTCGACGCGCGTCCGAAAGATGACGTCGGCATCGGCTTCGCTCGTATCCATGTCAACGATGACGTGAAGAAAAACGCCGAGCTGACCAACGTGGCCAACGGTGTCAGCGACTACGACGATCCGCTGTTCTCGCCGTTGCGCAACACCGAATACAACTATGAAATCAACTACGGCTTCCATGTCACCAACTGGCTGACCGTGCGTCCCAACCTGCAATACGTCACTCACCCGGGCGGTGTTGATGAAGTCGATAACGCGCTGGTGGCCGGCCTGAAAATTCAGTCGGTGTTCTAACGTTGTTGCGATAAGCTCCTCTCTATGTGCGCATATTTGCGGACGGCCAAGGCTGTCCGCTTTTTTTTGCGCAGCATGGTCAACGCGCAACCTGGGTCAGGGGATTTAGCGAAACGTCGCATCGCCCGCTGGGGCGCGCAGCGGCCCTGCAACAGGCACCTCGGTATTTTGGTTGACTGCTTTGGGACTGCTCCGAGTCCAGTGGGGTAGAGGCTTTGCCACAAAAACTGTCGCATCAATTGTGAGTTCAATGATTTCCAGGATCGCGGCATATGCATGAGCATCCGCTACAACGCTTCTTCACATCCTTGCGCGAGCGGCCGGTGTTTGCGTGGGAACGCTATCGGCAGCGCGACGTGCTGGTGATCGACCACCCGTTGTGTCAGGCGGTGTTCAGTCGCCAGGGGGCGCAATTGCTGCACTTCCAGCCGCGTGGGCAAAAGCCCTGGTTGTGGTGTGCGGCCAAGTGGCCCCATGTCGGGGCGATACGCGGAGGGGTGCCGGTGTGCTGGCCGTGGTATGGCCGTCATCCGAGCGCGAATGCCTGGCCGTCCCACGGCTGGGCGCGGTTGATCGACTGGAAACTGTTGGACAGCCGCAGTGACGACGACGGTGTGCACCTGCATTGGCAGTTACGGTTGTGTGATTGGCAAGTGGACCTGCATGCAGACCTGGGCGAACGCATGGAGCTGCGCCTGAGCACCGAGCACCAGGACAGCCTGCCTTGCCAGTTGAGCCAGGCGTTGCACGCCTATTGGCGTATTGGCGACGTGGGTGAGGTAGCGCTGTCTGGGCTCGAAGGCGCTCAAGGTTATGATCATCTGAACCGTGCGGCCTGCCGACAGGAAGGCGAGTTGCGGGTCGAGGGGGGCTGCCAGCGGGTGTTCCAGCACGGGGGAGAGTTGCAGCTCAAGGACCATGCCTGGCAGCGTGAGCTGTGCATCGATACCGGCGACAGCGCCGATACCGTGGTGTGGCATCCCGGCGCCCGACCGTTGCTGGGGGTGAGCTGGGACGAGGTCAATGAGTTCGTCTGCGTCGAAGCAGCCAGTGGCGGCACCGACAGCCTGTGCCTGGCGCCGGGGGAGCGGGCGCATTTGAGTTTGCAGGCTTGGGTGGGGGCTTGATGCAGGGGGCAGGGTGGTGGGTGAGGCTGCTGGCCCCATGGCGAGCAAGCTCGCTCCCACACTGGACCTTCACATTCACAAGACCCTGGTGGGAGCGAGCTTGAACTGGTCAAGTAATTCTGGACACCAGTTAAGGTTTCACGCCGCCAGTTTCTCCATAGCTACCGGCGACCGGTAGTCGTTGTAGCTATGGAGCCTGACGTTGTTGTAACGCATCACATAACGTTGTATATCCACACGAGCTTCGTGCTCCGAGTTGTAACCATTCTCTGGCACCCACTCCGACTTCAAGCTTCCAAAAAAACGCTCCATTGGGGCGTTGTCCCAGCATTCACCTTTACGACTCATGCTGTGCACAAGCCCGTGCCTATTTATTTCATTCCTGAATTTATGGCTGGTGTACTGGCAGCCTTGATCAGAATGAAACAGCACTCCCTTTGGGCGGCCTCGCAACTCGACCGCCATCCGCAGTGCCTCGCAAGTCAGCGCGGCGTCAGAAATCAACGAGAAAGACCAGCCCACGATCCGGCGAGCGTACAAATCCAGAACAGCCGCAAAATACAGCCACCGATTGCCGACCTTGATGTACGTCACATCGCCACACCACACCTGGTTGATCGCCGTGACATCAAACTTGCGTTTGAGCAGGTGCGGCGTCACCAGGGCTTCCACACCGGAAGATTTGTACTTGTGCCGTCGACGCTGCCGACTCGCAACACCGGCTTCACGCATCAAACTGCGAGCCATATGTCGCCCGACACGATGCCCCTTTGCTTGCAGCTCCTTGGAAAGGGTGCGAGCCCCCGCGGATGCTCTGGATTCCTTGTGATGCTCGACCAGCACGGCTTTAAGTTTCTCCCGCTCAGGCTTCACCTTGCCTTGGCGCTGCCGCCAAGCGTAAAAGCTGCTGCGGTTGACTCCAAACGCCCGACAGCAATTGTTAACGCCGTACTGCTCGTCCAGCTCATCGATCAACGAGAATGATCTTTGGAGTCCAAAAGCAGGAGAGCACTGGCCTTTTTTAGGATTTCAATGTCCAGGTCTTTTTGCCTGAGCAACGCTTTGAGCTGCTGAATCTCTCGCTGATCGGCGGTAATCGCCTTGGCCCCTTGCGGGGTTGAGCCCAAGCGTTCTTGACGCACCTGATCGACCCAACGGCGCAAGGCCGTTGGGCCAATATCCAAACTGGCACAGACCTCTGGGACCGACTGGCCCTCGTCCAGCACCAAGCTGGCAGCCTTGAGCTTGAATTCCCTGGAATAAGATTTACGCATAGCCAAACACCTCAGATTTGAGCGCCATCATAGCGCCCGATTGAAGTGTCCAAAATCATTAGGCCAGTTCAGCTTGCTCGCGATGACGGCCTGTCAGGCAGTAAGGCTCTCAGGCTCGGTCAGTTGAACTCATCCCCCACCGGATACCGGCTGGCATTCAGGCTTTCCTTGATCTTGCGCAGATGCGGCTGGAAATCCACGCCCCGGCGCAGAGTCATGCCCGTGGCGAGCACGTCCAGCACGGTGAGCTGGATGATCCGCGAGGTCATCGGCATGTAGATGTCGGTGTCTTCGGGCAGCGGGATGTTCAGGCTCAGGGTGCTGGCCTTGGCCAGGGGCGAGTTCTCGGCGGTCAGGCCCAGCACCGATGCGCCGTTTTCCCGGGCGATGCGGGCGACTTCCACCAGTTCGCGGGTGCGGCCAGTGTAGGAAATGATCACGAACAGCTCGCCGGTGTGGGCTACTGAAGCGATCATGCGCTGCATCAGCACATCGGCATGGGCGGTGACCGCCAGGTTGAAGCGGAAAAACTTGTGCTGGGCGTCCAGTGCCACCGGGGCCGATGCGCCGAGGCCGAAGAAGTGGATCTGCCGGGCCTGGATCAACAGGTCCACGGCCCGGCTGATCAAATTTGGATCGAGTGCCTGGCAGGCGCTGTCCAACGAGGCGATGGCACTGCCAAAGATCTTCTGGGTATAGGCTTGCGGATTGTCGTCGGCCTCTACCGCACGACTGACGTATGCGGCGCCGCTGGCCAGGCTCTGGGCCAGTTGCAGCTTCAGTTCAGGGTAGCCGCTGACGCCGAATGAACGGCAGAAGCGGTTGACGGTTGGTTCGCTGACCGACGCGGCCTGGGCGAGGGCGGCGATGCTGAAACGGGTGGCCTGCTGTGGGTTGAGCAGGATCACCTCGGCCACCTTGCGCTCAGCCTTGTTGAGGTCTTCAAGGCGACTCTGGATCTGCTCCAGTAGATTTCGCACGCGGTCCATAAAAGATTCCTAGAAAGACGGGTCTTTGAAACGACCCTTTGCAGTGGCCTATCCTACTGTTGGCTCCGACGGACCACCACTCGGAATCGATATTTTCGGAAAATGTTGTGGTTATTACTACATTTTTCCTTGAGTGATGCCTTGAAAAAAGGTATTTGTAGCCTAACTTGATAAAAGAACAAACATCATGCCTCCGATTACGGTTGAACCGTGCACCTTTGCCTTGTTCGGCGCGCTGGGCGATCTGGCCTTGCGCAAGCTGTTTCCTGCCCTTTACCAACTCGATGCGGCAGGCCTGCTGCACGAGGACACGCGCATCCTCGCCCTGGCGCGTGAGCCGGGCAGCGAGCAGCAGCACCTGGCATTCATCGGCACCGAACTGCGCCGCTACGTGGGCGACAAGGACCTGAGCGAAACCGTCGTCGAGCGCTTCATGGCGCGTTTGACCTACCTGCACGTGGATTTCCTCAAGGCCGACGATTACGTCGCCTTGGCCGAGCAGGCCGGTTCCGCCCAACAGGTCATCGCCTATTTCGCCACGCCGGCAGCAGTGTACGGCGCCATCTGCGAGAACCTGGCGAAGGTCGGCCTGAGCGAGAACACCCGCGTCGTGCTGGAGAAACCCATCGGCTCGGACCTGGAATCGTCGCGCAAGGTAAACGACGCCGTGGCGCAGTTCTTCCCCGAGAACCGCACCTATCGCATCGACCACTACCTGGGCAAGGAGACGGTACAGAACCTGATCGCGCTGCGTTTCGCCAACAGCCTGTTCGAAACCCAGTGGAACCAGAACTACATCTCCCACGTGGAAATCACCGTGGCCGAGAAGGTCGGCATCGAGGGCCGCTGGGGTTATTTCGACAAGGCCGGCCAACTGCGGGACATGATCCAGAACCACCTGCTCCAGTTGTTGTGCCTGATTGCCATGGACCCGCCGGCCGACCTGTCCGCCGACAGTATCCGCGACGAGAAGGTCAAGGTGCTCAAGGCCCTGGCGCCGATCAGCCCGGAAGGCCTGACCACCCAGGTGGTGCGTGGCCAGTACATCGCCGGCCACAGCGAGGGCAAGGCGGTGCCCGGTTATCTGGAAGAACCCAATTCCAATACCCAGAGCGATACCGAAACCTTCGTCGCCCTGCGCGCCGACATTCGCAACTGGCGCTGGGCCGGGGTTCCGTTCTACCTGCGTACCGGCAAGCGCATGCCGCAGAAGCTGTCGCAGATCGTCATCCACTTCAAGGAACCGTCCCACTACATCTTCGCCCCCGAGCAGCGCTTGCAGATCAGCAACAAGTTGATCATCCGCCTGCAGCCGGACGAAGGAATTTCCCTGCGAGTGATGACCAAGGAGCAGGGCCTGGACAAGGGCATGCAACTGCGCAGCGGTCCGCTGCAACTCAACTTTTCCGACACCTGGCGCAGCGCACGGATTCCCGATGCCTACGAACGGTTGTTACTGGAAGTCATGAACGGCAATCAGAACCTGTTTGTCCGTAAAGATGAAATAGAAGCCGCGTGGACGTGGTGCGACCAGTTGATTGCCGGATGGAAGAAATCCGGTGATGCGCCCAAGCCGTATGCAGCCGGCTCCTGGGGACCGATGAGCTCCATCGCACTGATCACGCGGGATGGGAGGTCGTGGTATGGCGATATCTGAAGTGAAACTGCCTGAGGGCGTCAGCGCCCTGGCATTCAAGAGCCCGGTGCTGCTGGCCGAGGAGCTGGCGCTGGCGGTGGCCGGGCAACTGCGCGCCGCGATCGATGCCCGTGGCCTGGCGGTGTTGGTGGTCTCCGGCGGACGCAGTCCGGTAGCGTTCTTCCAGAACCTGGCCAAACAGGACCTGGACTGGTCGAAGGTGGTGGTGAGCCTGGCCGACGAGCGTTGGGTGCCGACCGAACATGCCGACAGCAATGCCGGTTTGCTCAAGCGTTACCTGTTGCAGGGAGCCGCGGCCAAGGCCCGGTTCCTGAGCCTCTACAGTGCCAGTGCCAACCTGGAGGCCGCTGCCGAACAGGCGGATCGCCTGCTGGCCGAGTTGCCGCCCATCGACGTGCTGGTATTGGGCATGGGAGATGACGGGCACACCGCTTCCCTGTTCCCCGACAGCCCGAACCTGGCCGAAGCCCTGGACAGCGAAGGATCCCGTCGTTGCTGGCCGATGCTGGCACCGACAGTGCCGCGCCAGCGCCTGACCATGAGCCGCGCGCTGCTGGCTTCGGCGCAGCACAAGATACTGTCGATTTCCGGTCAATCGAAGTTGACCACCCTGAACGCCGCGGTGGCCGGCGGCGATGTCGCCGAAATGCCGATCCGCGCGTTTCTGCAACCTACGTTAGAGATTTACTGGTGCCCATGAACCAAGGATCAGCCGCTATGAAAAACCCATCCCCGACCGTTTCCATGGCGGACAAAGTTACCCTGATCGACAACCTCTGTGCCAAGGCGCGGATCCTGCCGGTCATCACCATCGCCCGTGAGCAGGACATCCTGCCGCTGGCCGATGCGTTGGCCGCCGGTGGCCTGACGGCGCTGGAGGTGACCTTGCGTTCCCAGTACGGCCTCAAGGCCATCCAGGTGCTGCGCGAGCAGCGGCCGGAGCTGGTGACCGGTGCTGGCACCGTGCTCGATCGCCACATGCTGGCGGCTGCCGAAGCGGCCGGCTCTCAGTTCATCGTGACCCCGGGCATCACCCGCGATCTGCTCGAAGCCAGCGTCCAGAGCCCGATTCCGTTGCTGCCGGGCATCAGCAACGCCTCCGGCATCATGGAAGGCTACAGCCTGGGCTACCGCCGCTTCAAATTGTTCCCGGCGGAAGTCAGCGGCGGTGTCGCGGCCCTCAAGGCGCTGGGCGGTCCGTTTGGCGAAGTGAAATTCTGCCCTACCGGCGGTGTGGGGCCGGCCAATATCAAGAGCTACATGGCGTTGAAAAACGTGATGTGCGTGGGCGGCAGCTGGATGCTCGATCCGGAGTGGATCAAGAACGGCGACTGGGCCCGCATCCAGGAATGCACTGCCGAGGCATTGGCGCTGCTGGATTGAATCTGACCTGATTTCGTTGGGTGTTCTACGGCTTTACGGTGCGCTTGGTCGGCGCACCGTTTTTTTTTGCCCGAACTCTCTGAACAGGCACAGTCTTCTGTGGCAAGGGGATCAGTCCCCTCGCCACAAAAGACGGCGCGAGTCGTTAAATAGGGTTCAGCTCGATCAAGGCCTGGGTCAACCGCTCGATGTCGCTCGCCAGCGTGATCAGGCCAGGAGTGATGCGGATGCAGGAGCCGACGCTGGTGTTGCGCACCACGGTGAAGATCCCGTAGTCGTTGAGCAGCCGATCGGCCATCGCCTGTTGGTCTGCCCGGGCGGTAAAGCGCATCGAGGTGATGCCGCAGTAGAGGCGCCGGTCATCCGGAGTCATGACTTCGATACCCGGTAGATCGCGCACGGCATTCACCCACAGGTTGCGCAGGTAACCGAGCCGCGCGCCCTTGGCCAGGGCTCCGCCCAGGGCATAGTGCTCTTCGAACACCAGGGGCAGGGTCATCAGGGCCGGGATGTTGGGCATGCTGTGCGGGGTACGGGCACGGATGTCGGTTGCCGGGTGGCTTTCATCGTCCATATCCGGGTCGATATCGGCCAGCCGATGTGGGGCAATGTACAGGAAGCCCAAGGCCAGGGGCGCGCCGATCCATTTCTGCAGATTGAATCCGGCGAAGTGGATGCCCAGCTTCTTGATATCGAAATCGATCTGGCCCAAGGCATGGGCGCCGTCGAGAATGATGTCGACGTCGAACTCCCGGGCCGCCTCGGCGATTGCCTGGACCGGCATCACCAGCCCGGTCAGGTGGTTCACGTAGGTCAGCGTCATCAGCTTCAGGCGCGGGTAGCGGATGAACGCTTCGCGATAGGTTCCCACCAGGCTCTCGAAACTGGCGGGATGCTGGTGGACCAGTTCGATGACCTCCACGCCACGCTGGCGAGCCAGCCAGCGCATGGCGCTCTTGACCGATGGATATTCCAGGTCGCAGATCAGGATCTGGTCGCCAGGCACCAGTCGGTTGTAGTTGCGTATCAACGATTGCAGGGCATCCACTGCGCTGCGGGTCAGCGCCACGGTTTGCGGGGCGACGTCGATCAGCTCCGCCACCTGGCGGCGTATCGCATCGCCATGTTCCTGGTCGAAATACTGCCGCACATAGAGCGAGTTGCTGCGGTTGATGAATTCGATATTGCGCTGGTATTCCTCCACCACGGTTCGCGACATGCGACCGAAGTAGCCGTTCTCCAGGTTCAGCGGCCCGTTGGGGTCGACATCGTAGCGGCCGACAAAGGTCTGCCAGAATGCTTCATCGTGGGCGCGTAGCGTGTTCTCGGGCATGGCGGGCTCTTTCAGGGGCGGGGCTTGGGCTTGCCGTGTTTGATGCGCAACGGATCGAGCAAGTCCGACAGACCGTTGTGATCGATCTCCTGCATCAGCGCCAGCAAGGCACCCAATTCACCGTGGGGAAAACCTTCCCGGGCGAACCAGTTCAGGTATTGGCCAGGCAGGTCAGCCAGGATTCGACCCTTGTATTTGCCGTAGGGCATCTGGCGCGTGACCAGCAGTTCCAGGTTTTGCGGATTCATGGCAGTCGTCTTGATTCGGGCAGGTTTGAAAATACAGGCATTCTGCATGCAGGCCAAATGACAGATCATGCAAATAACGCGGATACAGATTTGAGGGTTTTTGCTAACTGATTGATTTTAAATGGAGATTTCTTTGGTTTAGGGCTGGCATGGCCGATGCAACAGTCCTTGCAGGTTTTTTATTAACCAAGCAAAGGAATTGAAAAATGACTGACATGAACAAAGAAGCCATCTCCGTCCTGAATGACCTGATCCAGACCAGTAAGGACGGTCAGGAAGGCTTCAAGACCTGCGCTGAAGACATCAAGCACCCACAACTCAAGGCCCTGTTCGTCCAGCGCGCCGCCGATTGCGCCACTGCCGCGACCGAGCTGCAAGCGGCCGTTCGTTCCCTGGGCGGCGACCCGGAAACTTCCACCAGCGTGGCCGGTGACTTGCACCGCCGTTGGGTGGACGTCAAATCCATGTTCACCGGCAAGGACGAAGAGGCCGTGCTCAACGAAGCCGAACGCGGCGAAGACCATGCCCTCAAGGCCTACAGGGAAGCCATGGAGAAGATCAACAAGCATAACCTGGTGGGCATCCGCGATCTGGTGGAGCGTCAGTACCACGGTGTGCAACGCAACCATGACCAGGTCAAGGCGCTGCGTAACCAGGCGAAAGCCAGCTAAGTCCGTGCCCTGAAAAAAAAACGCCAGCTTGCCTGGCGTTTTTTTATGGCTGGTACGACCGCCAACGGTTTGGCGAAGCGCGTCCCGGGGTTTTGGGAACCGTCGTGTAACGGTGTGTTGTCCAATATCGAGTCAATAGCCTATGGACTGATATAGGTAGCTAGCTAATAATTACGCCTGCTGTCTCACATCCTTGCACTATTGTTATCGCAAACCCTGAAGAGTTTCCTGCGTGCCCATTACCCTACAGGCCTTGTTCGCCCCGGACCGTCTCGCTCTGCAGTTCGCCATCAAAACCGTATTGGGCGGCGGACTGGCGCTATGGCTGGCGTTGCGCTGGGGCCTGGAACAGCCTTCGTGGGCCTTGATGACTGCGTTCATCGTGGCGCAGCCGTTGTCCGGGATGGTGGTGCAGAAGGGCCTGGCACGGCTGCTCGGGACCTTGGTGGGCACCGCGATGTCGGTGGTGTTCATGGGCCTGTTCGCCCAGGCCCCCTGGCTGTTCCTGCTGGCGCTCGCGTTATGGCTGGGCCTGTGCACGGCCTGTTCGACGCTGCTGCGCAGCGCCTGGTCCTATTCGTTCGTGCTGGCCGGTTATACGGTCGCGATCATCGCCTTGCCCGCCATCTCCCATCCGCTGACGGTGTTCGACCAGGCCGTGGCGCGCTGTACCGAGATCAGCCTGGGCATTGTCTGTGCCACGGCCGCCAGTGCGTTGCTCTGGCCGCTGCGGGTCGAGCAGCAACTGGCGGTCCAGGCCCTTACCGCCTGGCAGAGTGGCATGCAGGCGGCACGGGCCACCTTGGCCGGTGACGCCCAGGCGCGAAAAGGCTTGCTGGAGATCCTCGGCAAGATCGTCGCGGTGGATGCCCAGCGTGAGCACGCCTGGTTCGAAGGTCGCCTTGGCCGTCAGCGGGCCCGGGCCATCAGCGGCTTGAGCCAGAAATTGCTGATGCTGCTGCGCATGTCCCGTTCGGTGCGCCGGCAGTGGAAGCAGCTCGAGCCGCAGGAGGCCGAGGCCCTGCAGCCCTGGATGAATGAAGTGCGCCAAGCCCTCGATGCCGACAGCTCGACGTTGCGGGCGTTGCGGCCGCGGGTCATGGATGCCTCGAACGATCCGGGCATCAGTCCGGCGCAGAGCTATTGCCTGGCCCGTTTCGCCCTGCTGCTGGACACCGCCCTGGCCGCTTGCGCCGCGCTGAAGGCGGTAGAGGAGGGCAGGGAGGCGGCCGATCCACCGCGAACCCTCGCACCCCATCGCGACCTGTCCCTGGCCATGGTATTCGGGGCCCGCAGTGCCCTGGCGTTCCTGACGGTCGCCAGTTTCTGGCTGGCGACCGCCTGGCCGGCCGCATCCGGCGCACTCTTGCTCACTTGCGTGGTTTGCAGCCTGTTCGCCAGTCGCGAAAACGGCGCGCAGATCGGCATGAGTTTCCTGCGGGGAATCCTGCTGGCCGTGCCGACGGCCTTCGTGATCGGCGAGATCCTGCTGCCGCAATGGAGCAGTTTCGCCATGCTCTGCCTGGCCATGGGCGTTCCGCTGTTCCTGGGGGCGCTGGGCATGGCCAAGCCACCGATATTCGCCACGGCCACCTCGTTCTGCCTGCACTTTATCGTGCTGGTGTCGCCGCTCAACGCCATGAAGTACGACGTGGCGGCGTTCTTCAACAGTGCCCAGGCGATGATGATCGGCGTGGGCGCGGCGGTGCTGGCCTTCAAGCTGCTGATCCTGCGTGACCCGGCCTGGCATAGCCGGCGCTTGCTGGCGGCGACCCTGGACGATCTGGTGCGCCTGACCCACCGCAACCTGCGTGGTGCCGAGAGCTGGTTTGGCGGGCGCATGGCCGATCGACTGTTGCAACTGGCCAGGCATTATCCGGAATTGCCGGTGCCGGCGCGCAGCCGCTGGGACGACGGCCTGCTGGGCCTGGACATCGGCGATGAGCTGCTGCATCTGCGATTGAGCCTGGCGGTGGCCCAGATCCCGGACAATCTGGCGCAGACCCGTTACTTGGACGCACTTGAGCAGGTACTTGAGCGCGGCCCGTCCGGTGATCGGGCCGAAGCGCTGGCACCAGCAAGCGCCGAGTTCCTGCAAGCGCTGGCGAGCCAACCGCCTGGTGATGCGTTGAAGCTGGCCCAAGGGGCGGTGGTGCAACTTCAAAACAGCTGGCGCGCCTGGTGCCGCCAGCACGAATCCCAAAGCCAGGAGCACAGCCATGGGCTTGCGTGAGTGGTCGATCGGCGGGGTGTTGCTCAGCCCGTTCCTGATTTATGTGGTGCTGGCGCTGCTGGTGACCGGTGCGTTGCGCCTGTTGCTCAGCCTCGTGCCGGCCGGGCGCTGGATCTGGCATGAGGCGCTGTTCGACTGCGCCTTGTATGTCTGCGTCCTGACTGTCATTACTGTGGTCCTCGGGCCGTTATAAGGAGTTGAACATGCGGACCTCCGTACGAGTCGCCGTCACGTTGAGCGTGGTGGCGGTGGCGATCTTCGCCGGGTTTCACCTGTGGCAGTACTACATGCTCACGCCCTGGACCCGGGATGCGCGAATCCGTGCCGACGTGGTGGTGATCGCCCCCGACGTGTCCGGCTGGGTGCGCGAACTCAAGGCTGTGGATAACCAGCAGGTCAAGGCTGGCGACCTGCTGTTGAGCATCGACCGCGAGCGGTTCGAGGCTGCGGTAGAGAAGGCCCGGGCCGTGGTCCAGACCCGCCAGCAGCAATTGAACCTGCGCGAGCACGAAGCCAGTCGTCGCGCGGCCCTGGGGCCACAGGCCATCAGTGCCGAACTGCGTGAAAATGCCCAGATCAATGCAGGCATCGCCCGGGGCGAGCTGCGTGAGGCCCAGGCCGAAGCCAAGGTCGCCGAACTCAACCTGGCCCGCAGCCAGGTCCTGGCGCCTCGCAGCGGCCATATCACCAACCTGCGGCTGGCCGAAGGCAACTATGTGAACGCCGGGCAGCCGGTCATGGCGCTGATCGACGACTCGACGTTCTATGTGCAGGCCTATTTCGAGGAAACCAAATTGCCGAGGATTCGCGTGGGCGATCCGGTCAAGGTCTGGCTGATGAGCGCAGGCCATGCGCTGGAAGGCCACGTGGAAAGCATCAGTCGCGGCATCACCGACCGCAATACCAATCCGGACACACAACTGCTGGCGGAGGTCGAGCCGACCTTCAACTGGGTGCGCCTGGCCCAGCGGATTCCGGTGCGGATCAAGCTGGACAAGGTCCCGGAAGGCGTGACACTGAGCGCCGGGATGACGGCGAGCGTGCAGGTGCGCGAAGACCAGCCATAGCTCATCGCACAACGGTCATTTGTGGCGAGGAGACAAATCCCCTCGCCACCTGTCATTCGCTTTGGGTCGTGGTAATCAACCGATGCTGATCGCCGGCAATGTCGGCAGCGTCACGGTCTGTTGCTTGCGCGGCGCGAGGATCTCGGCCTCGCCGTCCACCACCAGTTCGTCGCGCTGGTTGAACACGCGAGTGGCGATGCGCACGCGGAATTTCGGCAGCTTTTCCAGGATTTCCAGGCGCACGGTCAAGGTGTCGCCGATTTTCACCGGCTTCTGGAAGCTCATCTGCTGGCCGATGTAAATAGTGCCTGGCCCTGGCAACTCGCACGCCACCGCCGCGCTGATCAATGCCCCGCTGAACATGCCATGGGCAATGCGCTCCTTGAACATGCTCGCTGCCGCGAACTCGGCGTCCAGGTGCACCGGGTTGTGATCGCCCGACATCGCAGCGAACAGCTGGATGTCACGCTCCTCGACGGTCTTGCTGTAGCTGGCGGTCTGGCCAACTTCGAGGGCTTCGTAAGGGATGTTGGTAACCTGGGTCATCTGTCTGAAATCCTGAGATGGGTAAAAAGAAACACAGCCTACAGGCTGTATGAAAAACTATTCGCTTCGTTGCGGGCGTTTATGACTCAGCGCCTGGGCAACCCAGGCCAGCACATCGGCCGTCACTTCATCGCGGTTGGTTTCGTTGAACAATTCGTGCCGGGCCTGGGGGTAGATCTTCAATTGCAGGTTCCGGCTGCCGGCGTCGCGCAGGACATCGGCCAGATCCTTCAGACGCTTGCCTTCGCTCACCGGATCACATTCGCCGCCCATTATCAGCAGTGGCAGGCCCGGATCGATCTGGGCGAGATTGGACGCCTTGCTGATCTGCTGCAGCCCGCCGAGCAGATCCACCCACAATTGGTTGGTGCAGCGAAAGCCGCACAACGGGTCCTGGATGTATTTGTCCACCTCGCTCGGATCCCGGCTGAGCCAGTCGAAAGGGGTACGGGCCGGCTTGAATTTCTTGTTGAAACTGCCGAACGACAGCCATTCGATCAGGGCGCTGCGCCCGGCCGCCCCCTGGCGCCAGCTTTCGAAACGGGCGATCTGGCGGGCGGCGCGGTAAAGCGCCACGGGTTGGAAGTTGGAACCGCTGAGGATCGCGCCATGCAGGCTCGCGCTGTGATGCAGCAGATAGGCCTGGGCAATATAGCTGCCCATGCTGTGGCCGAGCAGCAGTAGGGGGGTGTCGGGGTGCTGCTGGCCGATGTGCTGGTTGAGACTGGCCAGGTCGCCGACCACTTTGGCCCAGCCATCCTGGTCGGCGTAATGGCCCAGGATCCCGCCCCCCGCGGTGCGCCCGTGGCCACGCAGGTCCGGTGCGTACACGCCATAGCCTTCGTTGCACAGGGCCTGGGCCAGGCGTGCATAGCGACCGCTGTGCTCGGCCATGCCGTGGGCCACCATGACCACCGCCCGGGGTGCGCCTTCGGGCAGCCACTGGTTGACGAACAGGTGGCTATGGTCAGTCGCGGGCAGCCAGAACGTTTGGTGGATCATGGCGCTTCCTTTACACGAGGGGTCATACACAGGGACATGCACTGAATCACACAGGCGTCGCTGCATTGTATAGCGCATCCGTTGCGTCTCGCCTGATCAGTGTCCACGCTCAGGCTCTGTGTGGCCCGTCCTGTCAGTCAACTTCGGATGCCTGGCCACCTCCACATCCCGCGTTGCCTTGGCCAAGGGCGTCCGGCATCCGAATTTGAACTGACGACTAACCACACAAACCACGAGGCAGGAAGATTCACACAATCTATGACGCAAGTTGCCATATTTGCCTGATTGGCCATAGCTGCTAGTGTCCCAAGAGCTCCGCTTCGCCCGATAGGCAAGCGGCCCCGGGATAGGTTCAGGTAAAGAGGACAAAAACAATGCAGCCTGATTTCTGGAATGACAAGCGCCCGGCCGGCGTGCCCTCGGACATCGACCTGGGGGCCTACAAATCGGTCATCGAGGTGTTCGAGCGTTCCTGCAAGAAGTTCGCCGACCGTCCGGCGTTCAGCAACATGGGCGTGACCCTGACCTATGCCGAGCTGGAGCGCTACAGTGCGGCGTTCGCCGGCTACCTGCAGGCCCACACCGACCTGGCCCCAGGCGATCGTATCGCGGTGCAGATGCCCAACGTCCTGCAATATCCGATCGCTGTGTTCGGCGCCTTGCGCGCCGGGCTGATCGTGGTCAACACCAACCCGCTGTACACCCCGCGGGAAATGCGTCACCAGTTCAAGGATTCCGGTGCCCGGGCGCTGGTGTATATGAACCTGTTCGGCCAGAAGGTCCAGGAGGTGCTGCCCGACACCGACCTGCAATACCTGATCGAGGCGAAGATGGGCGACCTGATGCCCGCCGCCAAGGGGTGGCTGGTCAATACCGTGGTGAGCAAGGTCAAGAAGATGGTGCCGGCCTATTCGCTGCCCCAGGCCATTTCCTTCAAGAGCGCCTTGCGCCTGGGGCGCGGCCAGGGCATCAGGCCGCTGAAGGTCAGCCTCGATGACATCGCGGTGCTGCAATACACCGGTGGTACGACCGGGCTGGCGAAAGGCGCGATGCTGACCCACGGCAACCTGGTGGCCAACATGCAACAGGCGCGGGCGTGCCTGGGGCAGTTCGGCGACGATGGCCATCCGCTGCTGCGCGAAGGTCAGGAGGTAATGATCGCGCCATTGCCGCTGTACCACATCTATGCCTTCACCGCGAATTGCATGTGCATGATGGTCACCGGCAACCACAACGTGCTGATCACCAATCCACGGGACATCGGCGGCTTCATCAAGGAACTGAAGAACTGGCGTTTCTCGGCATTGCTGGGGCTCAACACCCTGTTCGTGGCGCTGATGGACCACCCGGATTTCAAGAGCCTGGATTTCTCCAGCCTCAAGCTCACCAATTCCGGCGGCACCGCCCTGGTCAAGGCCACCGCCGAGCGCTGGGAACAGCTGACCGGCTGCCGTATCACCGAAGGCTATGGCCTGACCGAAACCTCTCCCGTGGCCTGCACCAACCCCTATGGCTCCAAATCCCGCCTGGGTACGGTAGGGTTGCCAGTGCCCGGCACCCTCATGAAGGTCATCAGCGACGAGGGTGTCGAACAACCCCTGGGCGAACGCGGCGAGCTGTGCATCAAGGGCCCGCAGATCATGAAGGGCTACTGGAACAAACCCGAGGCCACCGCCGAGGTGCTGGACGACGAAGGCTGGTTCAAGTCCGGCGACATTGCGGTCATCGACCCGGACGGCTTCGTGCGTATCGTCGATCGCAAGAAGGACATGATCATCGTCTCGGGTTTCAACGTATACCCCAACGAAATCGAAGACGTGGTGATGGCCCACCCGAAGGTCGCCAGCTGCGCGGTCATCGGCGTGCCGGACGAGCGTTCGGGGGAGGCGGTGAAGCTGTTCGTGGTGGCTCGGGAGGCGGGCGTGAGCCTCGAAGAACTCAAGGCCTACTGCAAGGAAAACTTCACCGGCTACAAGATTCCCAAGCACATCGTGCTACGGGATTCGTTGCCGATGACGCCGGTGGGCAAGATCCTGCGGCGCGAGCTACGCGATATCGCCTGACGCCTGCAAAGATCGTCCGGTAGAAACAACTGGTGGGAGCGAACGTGCTCGCAAAGGCGGTGGATCGGTCAGCCCGAGGGTGGCGGGTCCATTGCTTTCGCGAGCAAGGCCGCTCCCACGGTTTCTTATGTTCAGATCGATTCGATGGTGCTTAGAATTTTTACTCTAAAAGTGACCATTGAATATTCTTGAGTCGGATTAATGACTGATTGGGCCTATTTTGGCTCTGGTCGGCCCTTGGCAAAGCTGCTACTCTCGGCGCGCTTTTGTGACTTCTCGGCCTTGATTCAAGCCAGATTCACCAACAAACACACACCAATAATAATCGCATCAAATGCGGTGAGAATTCGCGTTGCTGAGGAGTGGGCTTCCATGATTGAAGACTTTTGGAAGGATAAGTACCCAGCTGGGATTGCTGCCGACATCAATCCAGACGAGTATCCGAATATTCAGGCGGTGTTGAAGCAGTCCTGCCAACGCTTCGCCGACAAGCCGGCATTCAGCAACCTCGGCAAGACAATCACCTACGGTGAACTCTACGAATTGTCCGGTGCCTTTGCCGCGTATCTGCAACAGCATACCGATTTGCAGCCTGGCGATCGAATCGCCGTGCAACTGCCTAACGTTCTCCAGTATCCGGTGGCCGTGTTCGGCGCCATTCGCGCCGGCCTCATCGTGGTCAACACCAACCCGCTGTACACCGCGCGGGAGATGGAACACCAGTTCAACGATTCCGGCGCCAAGGCGCTGGTATGCCTGGCGAACATGGCGCACCTGGCCGAGGCCGTGGTGCCCAAGACCGGCGTCAAGCACGTCATTGTCACTGAAGTCGCCGACCTGCTGCCGCCGCTCAAGCGTCTGTTGATCAACAGCGTGATCAAGTACGTCAAGAAGATGGTTCCGGCCTATCACTTGCCCAAGGCCGTCAAGTTCAACGATGTGCTGAGCAAGGGCCACGGCCAGCCAATCAACGAAGCCAACCCCACCAGCGACGATGTGGCTGTGTTGCAATACACCGGTGGCACCACCGGCGTGGCCAAGGGCGCGATGCTCAGCCACCGCAACCTGGTGGCGAACATGCTGCAGTGCAAGGCGTTGATGGGCTCCAACCTCAATGAAGGTTGCGAAGTGCTGATCACGCCGCTACCGCTGTACCACATCTATGCGTTCACCTTTCATTGCATGGCGATGATGCTGATCGGCAACCACAACATCCTGATCAGCAACCCGCGGGATCTTCCGGCGATGGTCAAGGAACTGTCGAAGTGGAAATTCAGCGGTTTCGTTGGCCTCAATACGCTGTTCGTGGCCCTGTGCAACAACGAAGGCTTCCGCAAGCTGGACTTCTCGGCACTGAAGATCACCCTGTCCGGCGGCATGGCCTTGCAACTGGCGGCGGCCGAGCGTTGGAAGGAAGTGACCGGTTGCCCGATCTGCGAAGGCTACGGCATGACCGAAACCAGTCCGGTGGCCACGGTCAACCCGATCCAGAACATCCAGATCGGGACTATCGGGATCCCGGTGCCGTCGACCCTGTGCAAGATCATCGACGACGCGGGCGTGGAAAAACCGCTGGGCGAGATCGGCGAGCTGTGCGTGAAAGGGCCGCAGGTCATGAAGGGCTATTGGCAGCGCCAGGAGGCGACCGATGAGATCCTCGACAGCGAAGGCTGGCTCAGGACGGGCGATATCGCGCTGATCCAGCCGGACGGCTACATGCGTATCGTGGATCGCAAAAAGGACATGATCCTGATCTCGGGTTTCAACGTGTACCCCAATGAACTGGAAGATGTGCTGGCGACCCTGCCGGGGGTGCTGCAATGCGCCGCCATCGGCATACCGGACGAGAAGTCAGGCGAGGCGATCAAGATTTTCATCGTCGTCCGTCCGGGGGCCACGCTGACCAAGGAACAGGTCATGGAGCACATGCGTGCCAACGTCACTGGCTACAAGGTGCCCAAGGCTGTCGAGTTCCGCGACGCGCTGCCAACGACCAACGTGGGCAAGATCCTGCGGCGCGAGTTGCGTGACGAGGAACTCAGGAAGCTGGGTGTGAAGAAGTAGAATTGCCGCCAGACAAAAGCCCCGCCGAAGCGGGGCTTTTTCTTGGGCGATTACCTGAAGCGAGACCGTCTTTGTGGGGACGGTCATCGGCGGTGGGTTACAACCGGAACGGTGCGAAATCCAGATTGGTGCCTCCAGGACGCATGTCCTGCAGGTAAGAGTCCTTGTCGGCGCTCAGCTCCAGGCTCAGGGCTGCCTTGCGCTTGCCCTGGTTACGTACTTCCAGGCCTTCCATCTTTTCCCGCAGGAACACGGTCGGTACCTTCAAGTGCAGCAGCTCGTCAGTGGCCGGAGTGTGCAGCAACAGATGGACCCATTCGTACTGACCGACGGCCAGGCGTGTCACCGGGATGTTGAACCAGAAGATGTTGCGGTTGCGGTTCAATTCGCTGAAGTGGCAATTATTGACGCCCAGTACGGCACCGCCCAGTTCCTGGTTCCTGCGGGCGATGGCCTGTTTCTTATCGAGTTTCATAACATTCCTACGGGATTGGAGCTTCAGGCCGCAGCCCGAATACATGGGGCATTCTCGGGGGTTGGTCGGCAAACATAAAGCGCAACCTGCATTCGACGATGAAATATGCCGCCGAAAAATGAAACTCCCCGCAAACGGCCCCGGTCAACCCTTATGTAATGACTTTTCGTACCGTTGTTCACAGGAGAGACATCATGGGTAGCACGAGCGATAAGGTGAAGGGCGTTGCCAACGAAGCTGTCGGCAACATCAAGCAAGGCGTCGGCAAGGCCACCGATAACGACCGCATGCGCGCCGAGGGCGTAGTGCAAGAGAAAAAAGGTGAGGCCCAGCAAACCGCAGGCAAGGCCAAGGACGCGCTCAAGAAAGGCGTCGACGAGGCTTAACCGGGCTGTCGTGAAAAAACGATTGGAACGGCCATCTGCGGGTGGCCGTTTTCATGTCGGCTCGAACTTGCACCTGGGAAATTGTTCCAAAGTCGCCAAACAGGTTACTTTGTCTTGGATAACAACCCCATGAGTCGCCAGGCGACCTTCCTTTTTTTGCGGCGAAAGGAGACGCACATGATGTTTCCGGCCTTGAAAGGCTTACCCCTTCATCGTGTGATGATGCGTACCGTGACCGAGTTTCTCGACGACGAGATGTCGACCTACGCCTCGGCATTGGCCTACCAGATGCTGTTTTCGCTGTTCCCCTTCATTCTCTTCCTGATCGCCTTGATCGGCTTCCTGCACCTGCCGGATTTCTTCTCCTGGCTGCGCCTGCAATCGGAGCTGGTGCTGCCGCCCCAGGCCCTGGAGCAGGTCAACCCGGTGATCGATCAGTTGCAGCAATCCAAGGGTGGGTTGTTGTCGGTGGGTATCGTCATTGCCTTGTGGACCGCCTCGGCGGGTGTGCGCTTGATGATGAGTGCGATGAACGCCGCCTACGACGTGGTGGAAGGGCGTCCGGCCTGGAAACGCTTCCCGCTGTCGATTCTGTACACGGTCGGCATCGCCGGCATGCTTTTGGCGGCTGCGGCGTTGATGGTGCTCGGACCGCAGGTGATGGGCTGGATCGCGGCGCAGGTGGGGCTGGAGGAGTTCATTGTCACGGTCTGGACCATCGTGCGCTGGCCGGTGATCGTCTTCCTGCTGATGGTGGCCGTAGCGCTGATCTATTACGTAATGCCCGACGTCAAGCAGGAGTTTCGCTTCATCACGCCGGGTTCGGTGCTGGCGGTGGTGGTGTGGATCATCGCTTCCCTGGGCTTTGCGTTTTACGTCAAGACCTTTGCCAACTACAACGCCATGTATGGCAGTATCGGTGCGATCATCGTGCTGTTGCTGTACTTCTATATTTCTTCGGCGGTGCTGTTGCTCGGCGCAGAGATGAATGCGGTGATCGAGCACATGTCTTCCGAGGGCAAGGACCCTGGGGAAAAGAGCCCTGGCCAGCACGAAAAACAGCATGTGTCGGGCCTTGGGCGCGACCATTCCATCCATCACCCCCACCCTGACGAAGCCCGACCATGATTCGTGAAATCCTGAAAATGGGCGATGAACGCCTGCTGCGCATCGCTCCGCCGGTGCCTGTCGACATGTTCGACAGTCCGCAGTTGTGGCAATTGATCGACGACATGTTCCAGACCATGGAAAGCGTTGGTGGTGTCGGGCTGGCGGCGCCGCAGATCGGTGTGGACCTGCAACTGGTGATCTTCGGTTTCGAGCACAGCGAGCGTTATCCCGATGCCGAGGCAGTGCCCCAGACCATCCTGATCAACCCGCTGATCACGCCGCTGAGCCCGTTGATGGAGGAGGGCTTCGAAGGGTGCCTGTCAGTACCGGGCCTGCGTGGGGCTGTGGAGCGTTACCAGCACATCCGCTATGAAGGCTTCGATCCCAAGGGCGAGCCGATCGTGCGGATGGCCTCCGGTTTCCACGCGCGGGTGGTGCAGCATGAGTGCGATCACCTGATCGGTCGCCTGTACCCCTCGCGAATCACCGATTTCACCAAGTTCGGCTTCACTGAGGTGATGTTCCCGGACCTGGACCCGACGGCCGACGATTGATGCCCCAGCGAACCCTGTGGGAGCGAGCTTGCTCGCGGTTGCAGTGTCGGTTGGCATTGATGCAGCAGACCTGACGCTATCGCGGGCTCGCTCCCACGTTGGATCTGCGTCGGACCTCAGCAAGGGCGCTGCGGCTCCCACCCCATCGCAATCATCGGCTTGCTGCGGGCATACCGGCTCAGGCGCTCGGCCATCGCATAAGGCAGCGCCGGATCGAAGCTGAACCCGCGCCGCTCATAGAAATCGCGCAAGTCTGGATGACAGAACAGCCACACCGGCTCCTCCAAGCCTTTCATGGCTTCGGCGATCAAGCGTGCGGCGATGCCTTGCGTGCGGTACGCCGGATCGACGAACAGCCCGGTCAACCAACGCCCGCCTGGCACCGAGCGCAAGCACTGGGCCGCGACGATTTCATCCCGCCGCGCTACCCACAGCTGGGCCTCACGCACCGCTTTCATCGACGATTGATGGGTGCGGTAGAACTTGTTCATCAGCGGCCACAGCGGGGCTTCGAGCTGCAGGTAGCGGATTTCAGTCATGGCCGGGCGCCGGGAAATAAGGGGAGGGCGATTATAAAAGAACGCGAGTGCGGCGATAGGTGTATACCTGGTTCCACATCCCGTATAAGTGGAGTACGTATCATGGCCAAAGGCATGGATTCAAAAAAGGCGGTAAAGAAAAAACCGGCGAAGACCGCCGATGAAAAACGCGCTGACAAAAAGGTCAAGAAGGTGAATCTGTTCGGTCATTGAGTGGCCCGTCTCGGCGGGCCCCGGGTGTGAGCGAGGGCGTTCCCCTCGCTCAAGGCAGCAGGCAAGCGCCCGGGATCAGAGGGCGGCGAGGAAGGTATCCACGGCCTGGGCCTTGTCGTCCGGGTGTTTCGCCTGGGCTTTCTCGACTTGCGCCATTGCCGACTTGTCCTGCATGCGCTGGGCAATTTCCTGGCTGACCGCCAGTTGTTTCTCGGGCGGCATCGCCTCGAACTCCTCCTCGGTAATGCCCATTTCCTCAAGAATACTGTCGCGCAGGCGTTCCTCAGGCGTTTTGCTCATGTAGTCCTTGAAGGCCTGCATCGCCGGACTGTCGGACAGGTTGGCCCGGGCATCCTCGGACGCCACGGTTTGCAGTTGTATGCGAGTCTTGGCGAAGGCCTCATCGACGTTGTCGCTGATAGCGGTGCTGGCGTTGACCTGCTGCGTGGCCTGGCGAGTAATGGATTCCTGGACCTGGGCGCTGCCTTGGCTGGCCTGGGCCTGGATGTTGTCTCGCAACGCCTGCAGTGCCGCACTTTGCAGGCCACTGGCGGCCTGTGTGGCGGGATCCTCCTCCACGCGCCTGAGGGGCAGATTAATCATTTGCTGTTTTGCACTGACCAACATGATTCACACCTGTAGGTAATGACTGAGCGGTGGGCAGGAGCAATTCCCATGCCGGCTCCGGCGGCCCCCGCAATCCGTGCCCTGCAGCTAAGGTGGGCGCAGACCGGGCGGCCAATCCTTGCCGCCCTGCGGCAGGGCCCCACGGCAATGACCGCTCGCGCAGAGGGTCAGGTGCTTTCGCGGATCTTGAGTTCGAAACCCAGGTCCACCACTGGCTGGGCAATCCGGTTTCCGGCCATCAATGTCAGCATCTGTTCGGCGGCGCGTTGCCCGATGGCTTCCCGCGGTGTGCTGATGCTGCTCAGGCGCGGCACCATGTGGGCCGAAGCGGGCAGGTCGTTGAAGCCCAGCACCGAGATCTGCTCGGGAATCCTGATGCCACAGCGCAGTGCTTCGAAAAGGGCGCCGTGCGCCAGGTCGTCGTTGCCGAAGAAGATCGCATCCACATCCGGATGGCTGGCCAGCAGTTGAAGAAACAATTCGCCGCCCAGGCCCACCGACGACGGTCTTGGTGTCAGCAGTTCCAGGTCCGGGTCGTACAATCCGGCTTTCTGCAGGGCCCGGCGAAAGCCTTCGCCGCGCAGCAAGGTGCGCTGGTCAAGCTGCGCGCCGATGTAGGCCAGGCGCTTGCGGCCTCTGGAAATCAGATGTTCGGCCGCGGTCTCGCCGGCCTTGAGCTGGGAGAAGCCAACGCAGTTCAGGCCCGCGCCGGGGTCCAGTTCCATCATGTAGACACAGGGGATGTTGCTGGCCTCGATCATGCGTCGGGCGCTTTCGGTGCGGTCGAAACCGGTCAGCAGCAAGCCTCGTGGCTGATAGGCCATGTAGTTGCGCAGCAGGTCTTCTTCTTCGTCCCGGGAATAGTGATAGTTGCCGATCACCACTTCGAACCCCTTGGGCCTGAGCACGCGATGAATGGCTTCCAGGGTGTCGATGAACAGCAGGTTGGACAATGATGGCACCAGTACCACCACCGAATGGCTCTGGGCCGACGCCAGTGCACGGGCGGCGGGGTTGACGACATAGTTGAGTTCCACCGCGGCCTGGCGGACCTTGTCCACCAGTTCGGTGGCGACCGTGCTGACACCTCGCAGGGCGCGGGAAGCAGTGATGGGGCTGACCCCGGCCAGGCGCGCGACTTCGTTGAGCGTAGGGCGGCCGGTGGTGCGTGTATTCTTATCGTTTTTAGGGGCGGTCATCGGGGTGGCTTGCCAAACAAAAATCAAGGCACTAAGGTAGCGCTGTCTCGACGTGGCTGCAAATGCGTGAACGGGGTTGGCCTGATCCTCGTGGCGCGGTTGTCGTGAACGAACATGCTGCAACTACAAAAATGACAAGAAGGCGTCGGCAACTTCTGCTTTTGCATTGGTGTCATACCTGGCAAAGGTAGCGCTGTCTGCGCGCTGAGGTGTTACATGAACAATCCCATCACCGCCCTGGTCATCATGGGCGTTGCCGGTTGCGGCAAGACATGCGTCAGCCAGGCCCTGTGCCAGTTGAGCGGCGCCACTGCCATCGAAGGCGACACTTTCCATCCTGCGGCCAACATCCAGAAGATGAGCGCCGGTATTCCCTTGAACGACGACGACCGTGCCGGCTGGCTCGACAGCCTGTGCCAAGAGCTGCGTCGTGTCGATGCCAGGGGCGAACGCCCGGTGTTGACCTGTTCGGCCCTCAAGCATCGCTATCGCGAACGCTTGCGCAGCGCCTTGCCGGGCCTGGGCTTCGTATTCCTCGAACTCACGCCTGAAGTGGCTGCCGACCGGGTTTCCCATCGTCCGGGCCATTTCATGCCGTCGACCCTGATCGATAGCCAGTTCGCCACCCTCGAGTCGCCTGTCGGCGAGCCACTGACCCTGGCCCTGGATGCATCCAGCCACAGCGTCGACGAGCTGGCACGTGAGGCTTATGTCTGGTGGGTGGCCCACGGCCTCAAGCTCGCCAGCTGACCGGCAACAAATTTGCGTCAGAAAGACAGCGCTGTCCCGATGACTTACGAATAACTGCTTCAATAACAACAACAAATCAGGAGACACCCCCCATGTTTGGCATGTCCCACGAGACGTTCCTGCTGCTGGATGCAGTGGTCACGGTGATCGGACTCATCGTCCTCATCACCAAATTCAAGTTCCATCCCTTCATTGCCCTGACCATCGCCGCCGCGTTCCTCGGCCTGACATCGGGCATGCCGACCGGCACTATCATCAAGGCGTTCCAGGACGGCTTCGGTGGGGTGCTGGGCTTTGTCGGCATCATCCTCGCGCTGGGTACGATGCTCGGAAAAATGATGGCCGAATCGGGTGGGGCCGATCAGATCGCCCAGACCCTGATCCGCGCCTTCGGCAGGGAAAAGGTGCAATGGGCCATGATGTTCGCCGCGTTCCTGGTGGGCATCCCGCTGTTCTTCGAAATCGGCTTCGTGCTGTTGATCCCGCTGGTGTTCATCGTCGCGCGCCGCACCGGCGTATCGATCATCAAGATCGGTATTCCGCTGTTGGCCGGTCTTTCCGCCGTCCATGGCCTGGTACCACCGCATCCGGGGCCGTTGCTGGCGATCGGCATATTCGGCGCTGATATCGGCAAGACCATTCTCTACGGCCTGATCGTAGCGCTGCCGACCGCCATCATCGCCGGGCCGATCTTCGGTACGTTCATTGCCAAGCACATTCCCGGTCATCCGAACCAGGTGCTGGTGGACCAACTGGCCCGGGAGACGAATGCCGCCGAGCTGCCAAGCTTCAGCATCACCCTGATCACCGTGCTGTCGCCGGTATTCCTGATGCTGCTCAAGACCTTTGCAGATGTGGCGCTGCCGGACGGCAACCTCTTCCGGGTCTGGATGGACATGATCGGCCACCCGATCTCGGCCTTGCTGCTGGCCTTGCTGCTCTCGCTGTACACCTTCGGCTACAAGCAGGGCATCGGTTCCAACCAGATGCTGAAGTGGCTGGACGCCAGCCTCGCTCCGACGGCTGCGATCATCCTGATCATCGGTGCCGGCGGTGGCTTCAAGCAGATGCTGGTGACCAGCGGCGTGGGTGACGTGATCGGCCACATGGCCGTGAGCGCGCAGATTTCTCCGATCCTGCTGGCCTGGCTGGTTGCGGCGGTGATCCGTATCGCCACAGGTTCGGCGACCGTGGCAACCATTACCGGTGCCGGTATCGTGGTACCGGTGGTAGGGATGATTCCGGGTGTGAACCGTGAGCTGCTGGTCCTGGCCACCGGTGCCGGATCGCTGATCCTGTCGCACGTGAACGATGCGGGTTTCTGGCTGGTCAAGCAGTACTTCAACATGACCGTGGCCGAAACCTTCAAGACCTGGACGGCGATGGAAACCATCCTGTCCGTGGTGGGGCTGATCTTTATCCTGCTGTTGTCGCTGGTGATCTAAGCACAGCACAACATAAGCGCAGGACAACATCTGTGGCGAAGGAGCAAGCTCCCTCGCCACATTTTTTTCTGTATTAGCCGTTGGTCTTCGAGACTAACCCATCCGCCCGGAACATCGCGCGGATTCCACGCACGGCCTGGCGTATCCGGTCCTGGTTCTCGATCAGTGCGAAGCGTACGTGATCGTCTCCATACTCCCCGAAACCCACTCCCGGCGAAACGCAGACCTTGGCCTCGGCCAACAGCTTCTTGGCGAACTCCAGCGAACCCAGGTGTGCATAGGCATCGGGGATCCTGGCCCAGACGTACATCGATGCCTTGGGGTTCTCCACCATCCAGCCCAACTCATGCAGGCCCTTGACCAGCACATTGCGGCGTTGGCGGTACTGCTCGGCGATGTCGCGCACGCATTGCTGGTCGCCTTCCAGAGCGGCGATGGCCGCCACTTGCAGCGGGGTGAACGTGCCGTAGTCGTGGTAGCTCTTGATCCGCGCCAGGGCGCTGACCAGCTCTGGATTGCCCACCATGAAGCCGATGCGCCAGCCCGCCATGTTGTAGCTCTTGGACAGGGTGAAGAACTCCACCGCGATGTCCTTGGCGCCCGGTACCTGCATGATCGACGGGGCTTTCCAGCCATCGTAGACGATGTCGGCGTAGGCCAGGTCGTGGATCACCAGTACGTCGTACTGCTTGGCCAGGGCGATGACCCGCTCGAAGAAATCCAGCTCCACGCATTGTGCGGTGGGGTTGGAGGGGAAGCCGAGGATCATCATCTTCGGCTTGGGGATCGAGCCGCGGATGGCCCGCTCCAGTTCAGCGAAGAAATCCACGCCCGGCACCAGCGGCACTGAGCGCACCTGGGCGCCGGCGATCACCGCACCGTAGATATGGATCGGGTAGCTGGGGTTGGGCACCAGCACCGTGTCGCCCTGGTCCAGGGTTGCCAGCATCAGGTGGGCCAGGCCCTCCTTCGAGCCGATGGTGACGATGGCTTCGCTCTCGGGGTCGATGTCCACCTCGTAGCGGTCCTTGTACCAACGAGAAATGGCGCGGCGCAGGCGTGGGATGCCCTTTGAAGTGGAGTAGCCGTGAGTGTCTTCGCGCTGGGCGACGGTGACCAGTTTTTCCACGATGTGCGGGGGCGTGGCGCCGTCGGGGTTACCCATGCTCAAGTCGATGATGTCTTCGCCGCGCCGACGCGCAGCCATCTTCAGCTCGGCAGTGATATTGAATACATACGGGGGGAGTCGATCGATGCGCGCAAAGCGGCGCGGCGAACCTTGTTCGGCCATTGTTGCCTCGAGATACGTGAGCGCCCGGAACCGTCCGAGCGACGTTGGCCACTGCGGTGGCCTGCGGCGCAAGATAAGGGTGGGCAGGGGCGATTGTCCAGTGGCGGCCGACAACTATTTTCGACGACACTGTCGGCCCGGTCGCGGGCCTTTGTAGGCGCCAGCGACCAGCTCGACTCGTTTCACACTTTCGAACGGAATGAACAATGGAATTTTCCAGCGGTTTCCTGCTGAGCCTGTCCTTATGCCTGGATATCGGCGTGGCCAACATCGCGATGATCACCCTGGCCATGCAACGGGGTTATTTCCAGGGGTTTGCCCTGGGCCTGGGGACCTGTGTGGGGGACCTGATCTACGCCGTACTGGCCCTGGCCGGCATGACCGTGCTGCTGCAATACGAGGCGGTACGCTGGGTCCTCTGGATCGGCGGCTCGGTGTTGTTGCTGTATTTCGCCGCCAAGATGATCCATTCGGCGATCTATCACGACGCAGTGCTGGCGCAGGCAAGCGAGGCGCGGGACAGTTCGTCGCGCCAGGAATTTTTGCGGGGGATTTTCCTGGCCATGTCATCGCCCAGCGCCATCCTCTGGTTCGCGGCCGTGGGCGGCACGCTCATCGCCCGTTCAGGCGGCGGCACGGTACTCAGCTCGGCGCTGTTCCTCAGCGGGTTCCTCTGCGCCGGGCTGCTGTGGAGCGCAGGCTTGTGCCTGGCAGCGACCCAGGGCGGCAGATTGCTGGGGGACAGGCTGCTGCGTTACTCCTATTGGGCATCCGCGGCGATCTTCTGTTATTTCGCGGTGTACGTGATCGTTTCTGGCTACAACGAGTTCGTCGGTGGAGCTGCCGCGGCTGTACTGCCAGTTCACTGACAAGCGAAACGGCCCTGGCAATCACGGTTTGGCTTCTATACTGCCAAGCCCGACTTCATGTTTTGCGGAGTGTTGACGCATGGAAAAGCACGAACGCGAGTACACAGCCGAGCCACGCTTTGAACAGGGACACTTCAAGCTCATTGCCGGTTTCGGTGCGCGTTTTACCCCGGAAACGGCCCAGGATATCCCCTTGCTCTGGGAAAAGTTCTTGCCCTGGCTCGGTAATGTGCCAGGGCAGAAAAGCGACGTGACCTATGGCGTATGTTGCAATCCGGACGGGAAGGGCGGATTCGAATACATCGCCGGGGTGGAGATCGGCCGACTCGACGATTTGCCGGAGCAATACCGCTGGATCGAAATCCAGCCCGCCTACTATGCGGTGTTCGAACACCGGGGGGCGCTGAAGACGCTGCCGCAGACGTTCCAGTACATCTGGAAGCAATGGCTGCCCGAGTCCGGGCATGAGGCGGCGGACGAACCGGAGTTCGAGCGCTACAGTGAAGACTTCAACCCCAGGACAGGGGAAGGCAGCCTGGAGATCTGGATACCGCTCAAAGTCAGGTAACGCGCTGGGTCAGAGTACCAGGCCCATCCGTCGCTCATACCCGACGAGGCCCTTGTAGGCCTCGCCGCTGTCAACCCAGCCCAACCGGGTGTACAGGCCGATGGCCGATTCGTTGCTGGCATCGACCGAGAGTTCCAACCCCCTGATTTCCGGCCAGGCCGCTCGCGCCACGGCGGGCAGCGCCCGCAGGCAGGCCTTGCCGTGCCCCTTGCCCTGGGCCCGATGATCCACTTGCAGGGCGTGTAGCGTAGCGCTGTGCTCATCGGCCCAGGCCGGCAGGGCCGGTGGGCGCTTGAGGAGCAGGAACGCCACCGGTACGTCATCGGCCAACAGGGCGAACCCCTTGACCCCCGGGCAGGGCCTGGACAGCAGCATATGCAGCGCACCGTGGATATCGCCGGCGAACCTGAGTTGGTGGGGCAGAACCTCGATCGCCTCCACTTGCAGGCACTGGCCAGCGGTGAGGTGCTCGTAGGCGACGAGTTGAGCGGTCACGAAAGCGTCCGTTGTCGGCTGGCAGAATGAGGCAGGGATTCTAGCGTTATTTTTCCTTGAATTATTTTTGTCTGGGTTGTCGATTTGCCGTTGCTCCAGACGACAAGGGGTGTCTTCAACAAAAAACGCGGAGAACCAGCATGAATACCCAAGCCACTGAAACCGAAATCCAGGCCCTGATCGATACCTATCGCCAGGCTGTCATGGCCAAGGACGTGGAAAAAGTCATGGCGCTCTATGATGAGGACATCGTTTCGTTCGATGCCATCCAGGCCCTGCAATTCAAGGGCAAGACTGCTTATCGTGCGCATTGGCAGGCCTGCATGGAGATGTGCCCCGGCCCGCACAAGTTCGAGTTTCATCAGGTCAGCATCACTCCGGCGGACAGCATCGCTTTCGCCCACTGGCTGGCCTATTGCGGCGGCACCAATGAAAAAGGCGAAGAGCAGGCCTGCTGGATGCGTGTGACGGCCTGCTACCGGCGCGTGGCCGGACAGTGGAAGATCGTCCATGAACACTGGTCGGCGCCGTTCGACCCGATGGCCGGTACGGCGCTCTTCGATCTGCAGCCCTGATCGTCGGTTTTTTCACCATTACGTTCGCCTGCCGTCATCGTTGATCGGTTCGATCACGGAGCTTTCCATGAAGTACTTATGCCTGGTGTATAGCAACGAACATGTGCTGCACAACTCCCCCGACAGCCCGGAGGACGCCGAGTGCATGGCCTATGCCGAGTCGATCCAGGGCAGCGGGCGAATGATCGCCGCCGAAGCCCTGGAGTCGGTGCAGACCGCCACCACGGTGCGCATGCGCGGCGGCAAGTTGTCGATCACCGATGGTCCGTTCGCCGAAACCAAGGAGCAACTGGCGGGCTTCTACCTGATCGACGCCAAGGACTTGAACGAGGCCATCCAGGTCGCCGGCCATATCCCGGCGGCCCGGGTCGGCTGTGTCGAAGTCCGACCGGTACGCCAACTGAACCCCTGAACAACAATCACAAACAGGATATCGTTCATGAACCTCAAGCCTGCTTCTTTCGAGCTGTCCATCAGCCGCTTGATCGACGCTCCGCGCCAGGACATCTTCCGTGCCTGGACCGAACCGGCCCTGCTGGTCCAATGGTGGGGCCCCCACGGCATGACCACGCCGGAATGCGAGATGGACCTGTGGGTCGGTGGCCAGTTTCGCACGTTGATGCGGGCGCCCGACGGCAGCGAGTACCCCACCATGGGGGTGTTCCTGGAAATCGTCGCGCCGCAGCGGCTGGTGTTCACCGATGCGTTTCTCCCCGGCTGGCTGCCGTCCGGCAAGGCCTTCATGACCGCCGAGGTGATGCTCGATGAAGAGGGCGGCAAGACCCGCTACACCGCCCGCGCCTTGCACTGGAACGAAGAGGACCGTCAGGCCCACGAGGCCATGGGGTTCCACGAGGGCTGGGGGCAGAGCCTGGATCGGCTCGAGGCATTGGTCACCCAGGGCCTGCCCGACTGATGCCGGCCGAAGCGGTCAAGGCGCGGGTCGAGCAGGTCTACAGGCAAGATTCGCGACGGATCCTGGCGACACTGATTCGCCTGCTGGGGGACTTCGACCTGGCGGAAGAGGCACTGCACGAGGCTTTTTTCATTGCGGTCGAGCGCTGGCAACGCGATGGTGTGCCGGACAATCCCCGCGCCTGGCTGGTGTCCGCCGGGCGCTTCAAGGCGATCGACAGCCTGCGCAGGCGGGCGCGCTTTGCGGCATCGCAGCCGATGCTGATCGCTCAGCTGGAGACGTTGGAGCAGGCCGACTGGAGCGACGAAGACGTGGAAGATGACCGTCTGCGGCTGATTTTCACCTGCTGTCACCCGGCATTGGCGGCGGATGCCCAGGTACCGCTGACCTTGCGGGAAGTGTGCGACCTGACCACCGAGGAAATCGCCAGGGCCTTCCTCGCCGCTCCGGCGGCCATCGCCCAGCGCATCGTGCGCGCCAAGGCGAAGATCCGCGATGCGAAAATCCCGTATCAGGTGCCCGCCCGCTCGGAGCTGCCGGAACGGCTGGACAGTGTGCTGCGGGTGATCTACCTGGTGTTCAACGAAGGTTATTCGGCTTCGATGGGGGCCGAGCTGACTCGGGATGACCTGACTCGCGAAGCCATTCGCCTTGCGCGCCTGTTGATGGAGCTGTTGCCGGAAGCCGAGGTCATGGGGTTGTTGGCGTTGATGCTGCTGCACGAGTCCCGGCGGCCGGCGCGCACCTCGGCCACTGGTGAGCTGGTCCTGCTGGATGAGCAGGACCGCTCCTTGTGGGACGCGCAATTGATAGCCGAAGGCTGTGCCTTGGTGGAAGCCGCATTGAATACCCGTCGGTTCGGACCTTATTGCCTGCAAGCGGCGATTGCCGCGGTCCACGCCGAAGCCCCCAACGCAGCGGACACCGACTGGCCGCAGATCGTCGGGCTATACGATGTACTCCTGCGGGCGATGCCATCGCCGGTGATCGAACTCAACCGTGCGGCCGCCCTGGCCAAGCGCGACGGACCGGCGGCCGGCCTGGGCTTGATCGACGCGATCCTGGCGCGTGGCGAGTTGCTCGACTACCACTTGGCCTATTCGGCGCGGGCCGAATTCTGTCGGCAATTGGGACGGATGGATGAGGCGCGGACGGCTTATCGACGTGCCCTTGAATTGACGCAGCAATTGCCGGAACGGCGGTTTATCGAAGGACGGCTTGCGGGGTTGCAGTCATGAACCACAGTGACCCCCTTGTGGGAGCGGGCCTGCTGGCGATGGCGGAAGACCAGACACATCGACTGAGATGCCCCCATCGCGAGCAAGGGGGGCGATGACTGATCTCGCATTTTTGAAATACCAGAAACCACAGTGGGAGCGAGCTAGCTTGCGATAACGGTAGACCAGCCAGTCTCTATATCGACTGACAGACCCCTATCGCGAGCAAGCCCGCTCCCACAGGTTTTGTGGCTTGGCTGGCTGCGTTGACCCGCAGCCAGCCAGCGTCGATCAGAACTCGTGATCGGCGTTGTCCGGGTTCAGGTCGCTGATGCCCAGCTTGCCGGCGGCCTGTTCGATCGAACCGGTCTGCTTGACCAGCGCGGCGATGGCGTCGCGCACGATCTGGTTGCCCGCGGTGTTGCCTGCGGCGATCAACTGGTCGTAGTGCTCACCCTTGTTGGCGTGATCGACCATGACCTGGATCTTGGCTTCGGTATCGGCCAGCTCGGCCTTCAGGGTGGTGTCGACGGCCGGATCGGCCTTGGCCACCAGGGACGACAGGCTGGCGCCAGTCATCTTGGTGCCATCGACGCGGGTGTACTCGCCCAGGTAGACGTTACGTATGCCCTTGGCATCGTAGAAGTGCGAGTAATGGGTGTTGTCGCTGAAGCAATCCTGCTCGTCTTCTGGCGAATTGGCTTCCAGGGACACTTTCATGCGCTCGCCCGCCAGTTCGCCCAGGGACAGGCTGCCCATGCCGAACAGCATCTTGCGCAGGCCGGTTTCGGCAGGTTCCGCTTCCAGGGTGGCGCGGTAGTTGTCGGCCACGTTCGGCTTCCAGTTGCCGACCATTTCTTCCAGGTCGCTGACCAGCAGTTGGGTCACGGCCTTGAGGTAGGCGCGGCGACGGTCGTTGTGGCCGCCGGTGGCGCCGGCGCCTTCCAGGTAGTCCGAAGCCGGACGGTTGCCCGCACCCGGGCCGGTGCCGTTGAGGTCCTGGCCCCACAGCAGGAATTCGATGGCATGGTAACCGGTGGCGACGTTCGCCTCGGAACCGCCCAGCTCATTGAGGCTGGCGAGTTTTTCCGGGGTGATGTCCTTCACGTCGACCTTGTCTTCGCCCACCTGGACCTCGGTATTGGCGATGATGTTGGCCGTGGCGCCCGGGTTACCCAAGGCGTGCTCGTAGGACTTGTCGACATAGTCGATCAGGCCTTCGTCCAGGGGCCATGCGTTCACCTGGCCTTCCCAGTCGTCGACGATGGTGTTGCCGAAGCGGAACACTTCGCTCTGCAGGTAAGGCACGCGTGCGGCGACCCAGGCTGCCTTGGCGGCTTTCAGGGTCTCGGCGTTCGGCTTGGCCAGGAATGCATCGATGGCGGTCTGCAGGGTTTTCGCGGTGGATTCGGCATCGCTGTAGACGGCATAGACGATGTCGGCGTAATGCGCGACAACGGCCTTGGCGGCAGCTTCGTCGACTTTGCCGCTGGCAGCAGGGGCGGCCGGTGCCGCAGTGCTGGCGGCCGGCGTCGGCGCTTGCGGCGCGGCAGCCTTGTCCTTGCCTTCGCCGCAACCGGCGAGGGAAATAGCGATGGCCAGCAGACTGGCGGAAGCCAGAGGCATACGAATCATGGCAAACATCCTGCTTCGGTAATGAATGGGGACTGGCGCGAGGGCGCGCAAAGGTGCGACATAATGCGAAAGATTTGCATTATGTGTAAAGGGCGTGACTGTAAATATTTCTTGTTCATTCATGAAAGATCACAGCCTTGCCCGGCGTTTTGCAGGGGCATTTCCGTTCCCCGCAGGCACCGAACCAGCCGTGGTCTTTCAGGTATTCAGAGAGTGAGGGCCTTGCTGCGTTGCGCCTGTTTCAGGTAAGCGCCCAGCTCCCGCGCCGGCAGGGGTTTGCTGTAGTAGTAGCCCTGACCTTCGTGGCAGCCTTCGGAGATGATGTAGGCCTCCTGCTCGACCGTCTCCACACCTTCGGCAATCACCTGCATCCCCAGGCTCTTGCCCAGCTGGATGATGGCCCGCACGATGGTCGCGTCGTCCTCGTCTTCCAGCAGGTCCTGGACGAAGCTCTTGTCGATCTTGATCTTGTCCAGCGGCAGGCTCTTGAGGTAACTCAGGGACGAATAGCCGGTGCCGAAGTCATCGATGGCGATCAGCGCACCGGAACGGCGCAGGCTCAGCAGATGCTGGGCGGCAGTGGTGATGTCTTCCATCAGGCCGGTTTCGGTGACTTCCAGTTCCAGGCTGCGAGGCGGCAAGCGGTACCGCTGCAACAGGTTGTTCACCACCCGCGGCAGTTCGGCGTGGTGCAGTTGCACGGTGGACAGGTTGACCGCCATGCGCAGTTCGATGAACCCCTGGTCGTGCCATTCGCGCAGTTGCTTGCAGGCCTGGTCCAGCACCCATTCGCCGATGGCGATGATGGTGCCGTTCTGCTCGGCCAGGGGAATGAACAGGTCGGGTGGCACGAAGCCGTGTTCCGGATGATGCCAGCGGATCAGGGCTTCGGTACCCACCACCCGCAGGTCGCGATAGCTGATCTGCGGTTGATACACGAGGGTGAACTGGTCGCGGATCAGGGCTTCGCGCAGGTCTTTTTCCAACTCGCGTCGTCGGCGCATTTCGCTGTCGACACTGGCGATGTAGAACTGATAACGATTGCGCGAGCGAGTCTTGGCCAGGGTCATGGTCTGCTCGGCTTTTTGCAGCAGCTTCTCGGTACTGCCACCGTCCTCGGGAAAAAGGGTGATGCCGATGGTGGCCCGCAGGCGGATTTCATGGTCGTCAAGGACGAAGGGCGCTTCCAGGTCATCGAGAATGCTCTGGGCCAGCTCGGCGGCTTCGTAAGGTTGTTCGATATCGGCCTGGACCAGGGCGAATTGGTCGCCCCCCAGCCGTGCCAGGGCGCCCAGGCGTCCGCTGTGGGCTCGCAGCCGATCGGCCAGGGCCAGCAGCAGCTGGTCGCCGGTCTGGTAGCTGAACTGTTCGTTGATGCCCTTGAAGTCGTCCAGGCCTACGCACAGCACTGCCACCCGGCGTTGCAGGCGTCCTGCGTCCACCAGGATCTTGTCCAGTTGCTGCTGGAGTTGCTGGCGGTTGGGCAGGCCGGTGAGAAAATCGTACTGGGCCATTCTCAGCAGGCTGTTTTCCGCCTCGTGGCGCAGGTGCGTGTTGCGCTCGATGGAGGCGAGCAACTGGTTGGCCGTATTGATCCACAGGCCCAGCTCGTTCTGCTCATGGCCTCGCAATTGAGGAATCTGGTGTTCGCTGGGGCGGTCGGGGTTGATTTCGGTCAGGTGTTCGATGATGCGCGACAGGGGCTTGGTCAGCATCCAGTGATAGACCAGGTACAGCACCAGGCCCATCGCCAGGGCGCGCAGCATGCCGGAAATGAAGATGATCACCGAGCTGACGATGAAACTGTGGCCATAGCTGGCGGTATCGAGGGTAATGCTCAGGTCGCCGTAGTATTCGCTGTAGGGGCCGCGGCCCACCAGTTGGGTAGTGAAGGTCCGCTCCTTGTCCAGGATGAGATCGGTCAGCCAGCGGCTCTCCGATTCCTGCAAGGGGCGGCTTTTTTCGGCGAGCATGGTTTCGCGGGGGTGGCCGATGGAGGCCATGCGCACGGCCCTGTCCTGGAACAGTCCCTCGATCACTTGCATGCCCATCTCCCGATCGAGGCTGTAGACGGCCTGGGTCGAGGGATCGCGGAACATGTCGAGAATGCGCTGGGCGTCGCTGGAGACGGCCTGGTTGGTTTTGTAGGCATCGAACACGATCTGGGCGCAGCTCAAGACCACGCCAACGATCAATGCCGAGATGAGCACGACCCGGAGCAACTTCACAGACAAGCTGTTCTTTAATTCCAGCTTCAAAGAGGGATTCCTTGTACCGTGCGGGTAGCGTCAAGTTGCCATGAGTATTGGCAATCCTGTGATGTCAGTCAAAGGGACAATCAAACACAAGGAATTTCGCCTGGAACATGGCCGATATACGGTTCTTTCAGAGTGATTGCTCTACGCCCATTGTGTCGGTTGGAGGGGGGCGCAACTTGAGCCCTCGGGGGATTTTTTATTGGAATTCGGACGTGAGGTCGTTCCTGGCCCGCTGACTTGCGAAGGCATTCACGCAAGGTAAAAAAAACCCGGCGAGGCGCCGGGTTCTCTTGGATCTGGCTTCGGCAATCAGGCAGTGAAGGTCTTGCCTTCGAACTGCTCGGCCACGAATTTCCAGTTGACCAGGTTCCAGAACGCTTCGACGTATTTCGGACGAAGGTTGCGGTAGTCGATGTAGTAGGCGTGCTCCCAGACGTCGCAGGTCAGCAGCGGGGTGTCGCCGCTGGTCAGCGGGTTGCCGGCGCCGATGGTGCTGGCCAGGGCCAGGGAGCCGTCGGCTTTCTTCACCAGCCAGCCCCAGCCGGAGCCGAAGGTGCCGATGGACGTCTTGCTGAACTCTTCCTTGAACTTGTCGAACGAACCGAAGGCCTTGTTGATGGCTTCGGCCAGGGCGCCGGTAGGCTGACCGCCGGCGTCAGGGGCCAGGCAGTTCCAGTAAAAGGTGTGGTTCCAGACCTGAGCGGCGTTGTTGAAGATACCGCCCGAGGAAGTCTTGACGATTTCTTCCAGGGTCTTGCCTTCGAACTCGGTGCCTGGCACCAGGTTGTTCAGGTTCACGACATAGGTGTTGTGGTGCTTGTCGTGGTGGTATTCCAGAGTCTCTTTGGAGATGTGCGGCTGCAGTGCATCGTGTGCGTAGGGCAGCGGCGGCAATTCGAAAGCCATGGTGATTCTCCTAATCAGGTCAGTTGCGGTGAGCGCAAGGCCGATCACGGGCGGCCAGACAAGCGCCGGGGAGTTTGTACTCTTTGCGGCGCAAGGTCGGATCATAGCACCGGGGGTGCGGCATAACCACGCAACAACTGTGTGGGATAGAGGTTCCAGAGCGGTTTGCAATAATCAGCCGGCGACGATCAATTGCACCGCCACGGTAAACATCATCACCGCCACCAGCACGTCCAATACCCGCCATGTCGTGGGCCGGGCCAGCCACGGGGCGAGCCAGGCGGCCCCCAGGGCCAGGGTGAAGAACCACAGCAGAGAGGCACTTGCCGCGCCCACGACGTAGGCGCCGGGAACACTCTGCTGGGCGCCGAGGGAGCCGATCAGCAACACGGTGTCCAGATACACGTGTGGGTTGAGCAGTGTCACCGCCAATGCGCTGAGCAGTACCGCCCGCAGTGAGCGCACGGCTTGTTTTTCACCTTCCTGCAGGCTCTGTTTCGAACAGGCCCGGCGCAAGGCCTGGCTGCCGTACCAGAGCAGGAACGCCGCGCCGCCCCAGCGAGCGATCGACAGCAGCAGCGGGCTCTGGGCCAGCAGCGTCGCCAGCCCGAACACACCGGCCATCACCAGCAGCGCATCGCAAGTGACGCACAGGGCGGCCACAGGCAGATGGTGCTCACGGCGCAAGCTTTGGGCCAGTACAAAGGCATTCTGAGCGCCAATGGCCATGATCAGGCCTAAGGCCACCAACAAGCCGTTCACATAGCTTTGCCACATCATTGTTTCTCCATCGAAGGTTCAATGCTGGCTATTCTCCGGTGGGAAGGGGTATAAGAAAAACCAATCCTGCTGATTGCTCATTAGAGAAACTGATGTTCGATTACAAATTGCTTTCCGCATTGGCGGCGGTCGTCGAGCAAGCCGGCTTCGAGCGTGCCGCCCAGGTGCTGGGCCTCTCGCAATCGGCCATTTCCCAGCGCATCAAGTTGCTGGAGGCGCGGGTCGGCCAGCCGGTGCTGGTGCGCGCCACGCCGCCGGCGCCTACCGAGATCGGCCGGCGGTTGCTCAACCATGTGCAGCAGGTGCGTCTGCTGGAGCGAGACCTGCAGAGCCTGGTTCCGGCGCTGGATGAGGAGGGCGTACCCGAGCGCCTGCGCATCGCCTTGAACGCCGACAGCCTGGCGACCTGGTGGGCGGCGGCGGTGGGCAGCTTCTGTGCCGAGCATCAGTTGCTGATGGATCTGGTGGTGGAGGATCAGACCGTCGGCCTCAAGCGCATGCGCGCCGGTGAGGTGGCGGCCTGTGTCTGCGCCAGTGAACGCCCGGTGGCCGGTGCCCGCAGCGTCTTGCTCGGGGCCATGCGCTACCGCGCGCTGGCCAGCCCGGCTTTCATCGCCCGGCATTTTCCCGATGGCGTACGCGCCGACCAACTGGCCCGTACACCGGCGCTCGTATTCGGCCCGGATGATTTCCTCCAGCACCGCTACCTGGCCTCACTGGGTGTGGAAGGGGGATTCGAGCACCATCTCTGTCCGTCGTCCGAAGGTTTTATCCGCCTCGCCGAGGTCGGCCTTGGCTGGGGGCTGGTGCCAGAGCTGCAAGTGCGTGAGCAACTGGCCCGGGGCGAACTGGTGGAGTTGCTTGCAGATAAACCCATCGATGTGCCGTTGTACTGGCATCATTGGCGCAATGGCGGACAATTGCTCGGCTTGCTGACCGATCGATTGGTCCGCGCCTGCGGCCAGTCGCTGGTGCCTTGGGAGCCGCGATAAGCGTCAAGCCGCAAGCGGCGTAGAGTAGAGATTAACCGGCACCGGGGGGCACGCAGCCCGCCGCTGCACTTGTTGGGAGTATGCATGAAGATTCTGGTCACCGGCGCAAGCGGCTTCATTGGCGGGCGCTTCGCGCGTTTCGCCCTGGAGCAGGGCCTGGATGTGCGGGTCAACGGACGCCGGGCCGAGAGCGTGGAGCACCTGGTGCGTCGCGGTGCGCAGTTCGTCCCGGGGGACCTGAGCGATCCGCTGCTGGCCCGCGACCTGTGCCAGGATGTCGAGGCTGTGGTGCATTGCGCCGGCGCGGTGGGGCTCTGGGGACGCTATCAGGATTTCCACCAGGGCAACGTCCAGCTCACGGAAAACATCGTCGAGGCCTGCCTCAAGCAGAAGGTCCGGCGCCTGGTCCACCTGTCGTCCCCGTCGATCTATTTTGACGGCCGCGACCACCTAGGGCTGACCGAGGACCAGGTGCCCAAGCGCTTCGCTCATCCGTACGCGGCCACCAAGTACCTGGCCGAGCAGAAGGTCTTCGGTGCCCAGGAATTCGGGCTTGAGGTACTGGCCCTGCGACCGCGCTTCGTGACCGGGGCGGGGGACATGAGCATTTTCCCGCGGCTGTTGAAGATGCAACGCAAGGGTCGACTGGCGATCATCGGCAACGGTTTGAACAAGGTGGATTTCACCAGTGTGCAGAACCTCAACGAAGCCCTGCTCAGCAGTTTGCTGGCCACCGGCTCCGCCCTGGGCAAGGCCTATAACATCAGCAACGGGGTGCCGGTTCCGTTGTGGGATGTGGTCAACTATGTGATGCGCCGGATGGACGTCCCACAGGTTCGGCGTTACCGTTCCTACGGTTTGGCCTACAGCGTCGCGGCCTTGAACGAAGGCGTCTGCAAATTATGGCCGGGTCGCCCCGAGCCGACGCTCTCGCGGCTGGGCATGCAGGTCATGAACAGGCATTTCACCCTCGACATCGGTCGGGCCCGGCATTATCTCGATTACGATCCGCAGGTCAGCCTGTGGACGGCCCTCGATGAGTTCTGTGCCTGGTGGACAGGCCGCTGATCGGCCCGTCATGAACCGAGTGCCGGGTTCGGGGTCAATCGGTGCGGCGGGCGAGGGGGTTATACTCGCCGCATCAAGCCATCACCGGTTTCCCAAAGGTTGAACCCATGCCCATGCGTAACGATGCCAACGACGACTTCGATGATGTTCCGAGCCTGCGGGTGCGGGCCGACATTCCCGATGACGATGACTTTTTGCCCAACCGCCCGCCCCACGTACAGGCACGCACGGCCCCGGTCGCGGCGGCCCGGGTCAAGGGGCCCAGCACCGGACCGCTGTGGGCGCTGATCGGCGCGCTGTCGTGTGCATTCGCGTTCCTGGCCTGGTGGAGCTTCCAGCAGATCTCCCTCATGGAACAGCAACTGGTGGCTACCCAGGAAAGTTTCGCCCGCATCAGCGAGGACGCGGCGGGGCGCCTGCAGGACATCTCCGGCAAGGTGGTCGCCGGGCAGTCCAATGTCATGAGCGACAGTGAAGCCTTGAAAGCGCAGATCAAGCAATTGGACAACAAGTTGCAGGAGCAGGGACGGCAATTCGACAGCAAGCTGCTGGAGCAGTACAGGCAACAGCAAGCCACGTTCGGTCCGTCCGCTGACCTGGACAAGGAACTGGCCCAGCTCATTGCCCAGGCCTCCGAACAGCAGAACACCAATACCCAGCTTCAGGCTTCCAACAAGGAGCTCCAGGCCCAGGTCAAGGCGCTGGTGGCTGAAGTCACCACCCTGAAGAACCAGGGCGAGGGCGGAGCCCTGGATGCCCAGCTCAAGAGCATCGGTGCCGACATCACTGCGCTGAAAAGAGCCACCTCCAACTCTGCCATCGACCGTCTCGAGCAGGATGTCATCGTGCTCAAGAGCCAACAGGACAAGGGTGGCAACACTGCCGAGTTCGATGCCTTCCGCGGCCAGGTCACCCGCAACATCAACACCTTGCAAGCACAGATCCAGCATCTGCAGCAGCAGCTCAACGCCCGGGCCCAATAAGCGTTTTGCGCGATAGTGCACATCATTTCTGAATGTGCCGCCGCTATCGCGAGCAAGCTCGCGATGACGTCCTGTCAGTCGATAGCACTAGCCACTGACTCACCAGGCACCCCAGCAATCCCCTGAATACTCCCACATCATCCGGCGCCGTCTACGCTCTTGAAACACCAACAAGAACGAGGGGCGCGCGCATGGTTCTTTTTCACAAGATGGCCTGGCTGGGGGCGATGTTGATGCTGGGGCTTGCCCAGGCCCAGGCGGCCACCGGGGACGATGGCCAGGCGGCCCGGGCGCTGCTGGAAAAGGCCTTGGCCTATTACCACGACAACGGCGACAAGGCCTTTGCCGCCTTCAGCCGCCAGGGGGAGTTCGTCGACAAGGATCGTTACGTGTTCGTGGTGGATACCCAAGGTGTGATGCTGGCCAGCGGCGGGCCTTCCTCGGCGTTGATCGGGAGAGACGTTTCCGAAGTGTTGGGGCCGGATTTGCGCAAGGCCTTCAAGGACGCCTTGAAAACCCCGGAGGCCAGTGGCATCCAGCAGGCCGAATACCGCTGGCAGAACTGGGCGGACGGCAAGGTAGAGCGCAAGCATGTGTATTTCCAGCGTGTCGGCGAGCGCATCCTGGCCGTTGGCTATTATCTGCCCCGGGCTTCCGCCGAACAGGCCAGGGCGCTGCTGGACAAGGCCTCGAACGACTTGCTGAAAAACGAGAAGGCCACCCTGGCGGCGATCAACTCCCTCAAGGGCGGTTATCTGCAGGATGACCTGTATGTCTTCGTCGTGGACCTCGATACCCGGCGCTATGTCGGACACGGCACCAACCTGCGCTTGATCAATACCGACTTCGCCAAGGTCAAGGACCCGGATGGCAAGCCGGTGGGTGAGCCGATCCTGGCCATGCTTGGCCAGCAGGATGCGGGGGAGTATGAGTATCGCTGGAAGAATCCAGTAACGGGCAAGGTCGAGGACAAGCACGCGTACCTGAAGAAGGTCGGACATTTCCTGGTGGCGGTGGGGTATTACAGCCCTTGAGAACGGTTTGTGGATCCATGGCGAGGGGATTTATCCCCGTTACCCCAGAATCCATCATGCGCCGCGATCATCCGTTAGCACGCAGAGGGGCGGTGCAACCCAACGGGGATAAATCCCCTCGCCACGGTATACCGTGTTCTCAGCCCGACATTTCTATGTTCGGCAGGTTCGCATAACTAAAAAGGCCCGCATCGCTGCGGGCCTCCTGTTGAGTCGCGGGGCCAATCAGCCTGCGACCAGCACTCGGATCGCTTCCAGGCGCAGCGCCGCCTTCTCGAGCATCGCCAGGCCTTGCTCGCGCTGTTGACGCAGGGCCACCAGCTCGCTGTCGCGCACGGTGGGGTTGACCGCTTGCAGCGCGGTCAGGCGGGCCAGTTCCTCGTCGGTATCGGCGGCCAGGCGGCGCTGGGCCTCGGCCACGCGTTCGGCGTGACGCGGGGCGACTTTCTCTTCGCCGGCATTGATGCGCGGTGTGAGTTGGTCACGCTGGGCCTGGATGAACTTGTTGGCGCTGGCGCGGGGCACGCTTTCGAGCTGGTCGTTCAGGGTCTCGAAAGAGACCCGGGCGGCCAGGTCGTTGCCATTGGCGTCCAGCAGGCAGCGCAAGGCGGCCGGCGGCAGGTAGCGGCCCAGTTGCAGCGAGCGCGGGGCGACCACCTCACTGACGTACAGCAGCTCCAGCAGCACGGTGCCCGGCTTGAGGGCCTTGTTCTTGATCAGCGCCACGGCGGTGTTGCCCATGGAGCCGGACAGCACCAGGTCCATGCCGCCTTGCACCATCGGGTGTTCCCAGGTGATGAACTGCATGTCTTCGCGAGACAGCGCCTGGTTGCGGTCGTAGGTGATGGTCACGCCTTCGTCGTCGCCCAGCGGGAAGCTGGCATCGAGCATCTTTTCGCTCGGCTTGAGAATCAGTGCGTTGTCCGAATGGTCCTCACTGTCGATGCCGAACGCGTCGAACAAGGTTTCCATGTAGATCGGCAGGGCGAACTGGTCATCCTGCTCGAGAATGGCCTCCACCAGTGCATCGCCTTCGCCAGCGCCGCCGGAGTTGAGCTCCAGCAGGCGGTCGCGACCGGTGTGCAGCTCGGCTTCCAGGCGTTCGCGCTCGGCGCGAGCCTCGTCGATCAGCGCTTGCCACTCGCCGTCGTCGGCTTCTTCCAGTAGTGGCAGCAGGCGCGGGCCGAACTGATGCTGCAGGGCGTTGCCGGTCGGGCAAGTGTTGAGGAACGCATTCAGGGCTTCGTGATACCACTGGAACAGGCGTGCCTGGGGGCTGGTTTCCAGGTACGGCGCATGCAACTCGATGGTGTGCTTCTGGCCGATCCGGTCCAGGCGTCCGATACGTTGTTCCAGCAGGTCCGGGTGCGCTGGCAGATCGAACAGCACCAAGTGGTGGGCAAACTGGAAGTTGCGGCCTTCGCTGCCGATTTCCGAGCAGATCAACACCTGGGCGCCAAACTCTTCGTCGGCGAAATAGGCGGCTGCGCGGTCACGCTCCAGGATGCTCATGCCCTCGTGGAACACCGTGGCCGGGATGCCGGAGCGTACGCGCAGGGCGTCTTCCAGATCCATGGCGGTTTCGGCGTGGGCGCAGATCACCAGCACTTTGGTGCGCTTGAGCATCTTCAGGGTGTCGATCAGCCACTCGACGCGCGGATCGAAGCGCCACCAGCGCTCTTCCTCGCCGGTGTCCGTCTGGGCCTGGAAGCTGACTTCCGGATACAGCTCGGCGTGATCGCCCAAAGGCAGTTCGAGGTACTGGTCAGGGCACGGCAGCGGATAGGCATGCAGCTTGCGCTCCGGGAAGCCCTGCACCGCGGCGCGGGTGTTGCGGAACAGGACCCGGCCGGTGCCGTGGCGGTCCAGCAGTTCGCGCACCAGGCGGGCACTGGCTTCGACATCGCCATCGTTGACGGCGGTCAGCAAGGCTTCGCCTTCGTTGCCCAGGAAGCCGTGGATGGTCTGGTGGGCTTCGGGCGAGAGGCGGCCCTTGTCCAGCAGCTCCTGCACGGCTTCGGCCACCGGGCGATAGTTCTCGCTTTCGGCGCGGAAGGCCTTGAGGTCGTGGAAACGGTTCGGGTCCAGCAGGCGCAGGCGGGCAAAGTGGCTGTCCTGTCCCAACTGTTCCGGGGTCGCCGTCAGCAGCAACACACCCGGGATCGTCTCGGCCAGTTGTTCGACCAGCGCGTATTGAGGGCTGACCCGGTCTTCGTGCCAGACCAGGTGATGGGCTTCATCGACCACCATCAGGTCCCAGCCGGCGGCAAACAGCGCGTCCTGGGCCTTTTCGTCGTCCACCAGCCACTCCAGTGCGACCAGGGCCAACTGGGTGTCTTCGAACGGGTTGCTGGCATCGCTTTCGATAAAGCGTTCTTCATCGAACAGGGCGACCTGCAGGTTGAAGCGCCGGCGCATTTCCACCAGCCATTGGTGCTGGAGGTTTTCCGGAACCAGGATCAGCACACGGCTGGCCCGTCCGGACAGCAACTGGCGGTGTATGACCAGGCCGGCCTCGATGGTCTTGCCCAGGCCCACTTCGTCCGCCAGCAATACCCGAGGGGCGATGCGGTCGGCCACTTCTCGGGCAATGTGCAGCTGGTGCGCGATGGGTTGGGCACGGACGCCGCCCAGGCCCCATAGCGGGGACTGCAGCTGCCGGCTGGTATGCTCGAGGGTGTAGTAGCGCAGGGAGAACCAGGCCAGCGGGTCGATCTGGCCGGCGAACAGGCGGTCGCTGGCCAGGCGGAACTGGATGAAGTTCGACAGTTGGGTCTCAGGCAGGGTCACGACTTCGTTCTGCCCGTTGAGGCCGTGGTAGACCAGCAGTCCGTCGACGTCATCGACTTCGCGCACGGTCATCTTCCAGCCTTCGAAATGAGTGATCACATCGCCCGGCGAAAACCGCACACGGGTGAGGGGCGCATTCCGTAGCGCGTACTGGCGAGTGTCGCCAGTGGCCGGGTAGAGCACGGTCAACAAGCGGCCGTCCTGTGCCAGAACGGTGCCTAAACCCAACTCCGCTTCGCTGTCACTGATCCAGCGTTGCCCCGGTTGATACTGCTGCGCCATGCTGCCTGACTCCCGCCTTGAAAAAGCCGGCTATCTTAACGGAATGATCCCTCAGACCAAAGGAAATACGCACGCACCAAGGGTAGTCATCGACAGGTATCGATCAACCGCTTCCATGGAACTTAAGCTGGCTGGGTGATCAAACAAGCTTGTGTGCGATCTGCATTAATGCCAACCGGGTCACAAGTTTCAGACCGGCGGTTCAAGCTGCCTGCCTCGCAGCCGACAACCTGAAGACAGGAGATTCTTATGTTGCCACCCACGCTCCCCTTGAGCGCCGTACCGATTACAGCTCAACAGGATCCGATCCGTCCGCGACCGGATATTCCGCCCGTGACCCCGGTGCAGCAAGGCTCCAACGAAACCACCATCGACCTCAAGCAGCAGGATCCGGAAGAGGCCGCGCTGTTGTTGCGCGAGGAACAGCGTCGCCAGCAGGAGCGGGACAGGCGCCGCCGTGAAGCGGATGAGGATCCCGAAGAACACCTGGCCGTACCGGGTACCGAGCTCAATGCCGATAACACCGTGCCCGTGGTACCGCTGGTGGAAGGCGAGTCGCGCCAGGGGCTGTGGGTCGACATCCAGATCTGAAATCCGCATGTTTGCGACGAAGGCAGGCTGGTCAACGCCGCCAACAGTCCGCATCATGGAGGCATTCGCAATCCACTGCATGATCCCGGACGCCATGAGCCAAGACGACAAGCTGATCGACCTCAGCGCCGAACGCGCCAAGCGCGTTCACGACCTCAACGAAAAACGCCTCAATGAAGTTCGCCAGGCTTTCGAGCAGGCCATGCCTCTGGGCAAGCCCGGAAAGAAAGCCAAGAACAAGAACAAGCCGAAAAAGCGCTGAACCCCCTCGTTCCATTGATACAGATCAGTTATTGCCCCGCCTTTTCCCTCAGTTGCGAGCGTTATTGACCCCGGTCAATTTTCATCCAGGCCTGATTGGTTAACTTGAACCCATCACAACGGGGCAAGACCAGGAGGCCAGTCATGTTTTTCGATAATGTGGTGTTTGCCGGGATACTGACGGTCGGCCTCATGTTCGTATTCTTCGCTGTATTTGGATTATTCATCTGGAAAGACGCACATAAGCGTAGAAAGCCATAAGTCTTTCCAGCTGCAACGAGCACGCAAGGCATTTTGGGCGACTTCGGTCGCCCTTTTTTTTTGCAAGTTTTCTGCTTCTACCCAAAACCGCTGTAGAAAGTCTTGAGTATAAAAAAGGTGCGATCCGCCAGGGTCGCACCTTTTTTTTGTAGCCGCTGGAATCAGCTGACGATGGCGGTGGAGGCGAGCCAGAACAGCGCGGCCGACAGGCCCACCGTGGCTGGCAGGGTCAGCACCCAGGCCAGCAGGATGTTGCGCACCGTGCCGCCTTGCAGGCCGCTCTTGTTGGCAACCATGGTGCCTGCCACGCCGGAGGACAGCACATGGGTGGTGGAAACCGGCAGGCTGAAGATGTTCGCCATGCCGATCATGCACGCGGTGGTGATCTGTGCGGACATACCCTGGGCATAGGTCATGCCCTGCTTGCCGATCTTCTCGCCGATGGTCAGCACCACGCGTTTCCAACCGACCATGGTCCCCAGGCCCAGGGCCAGGGCGACGGCCAGGATCACCCAGAACGGAGCGTACTCGGTGGTGGCGGTCAGGTCCTTGCGCAGCTTGTTCAGGTCATCCTTCTCGCGGGCGGCCAGGCCAGGCAGCTTGCCCACTTTCTTCGCCGTGTCGTCCAGGCAGAGCAGGTAGCGACGCACCTCGATGCGCTTTTCCGATGGCAGCGAGTGATAGTCGGCCACACCCTTGAGGGTGTCGAGCAAGGCATTGATGGTCGGTTCGGTCTGCTGCGGGTTGCAGCGGAATTTCTCGGGCAGGTCGCCGTTCACGCTCTTGCCCAGCGCCAGGTATTCGCCCAGGGATTCGTTGTTGCGCTGGTAGAACTGGCTCAGGTGCAGCGTGGCGTCGCGGGTGCGTTCGATCTGGTAGGTGGTGCTGTTCAGGTCGAGGACGAACTGCGCCGGCACGATACCGATCAGCACCAGCATGATCAGGCCGATACCTTTCTGGCCATCGTTGGAGCCGTGGACGAAGCTGACGGCCATGGCTGAAATCACCAGGACCAGGCGGTTCCAGAACGGCGGATGCTTCTTGTCGTCGATCTTGCGACGCTGCTCCGGCGTCTTGTGCATCTTCGACAGCGGACGCCACCATTTCAGGCCGATCAATACCAGGGCGGCAATCAGGAAGCCGGCCATGGGCGAGAACACCAGGGACGCGCCGATATCGATCGCTTTCTGCCAGTTCACGCCGTCGGCCAGGGGGATGTCGTTGATCAACGCGTTGGCCAGGCCCACGCCGAGGATCGAGCCGATCAGCGTGTGGGAGCTGGAAGCCGGGATACCGAAGTACCAGGTGCCCAGGTTCCAGGTGATGGCCGCTGCAAGCAGCGAGAACACCATGGCCAACCCGTGCCCGGTGTTCACATTGATCAGCAGTTCCACCGGCAACAGGTGCACGATGGCGTAGGCTACGCCCACGCCTCCGAGCAGCACGCCGAGGAAATTGAACACACCGGAGAAGAACACCGCCAGGTGAGGCGGCATGGCCTTGGTGTAGATAACAGTGGCAACCGCGTTAGCGGTGTCATGAAAGCCGTTGATGAACTCGAAGGCGAGGACAAAAGCCAGGGCGAGCAAGAGGCTCACAAGCACCCAAGCATCCAGTCCGCTGAATAAATCGATCATGAAGGTTTTCTGACCCGGTCGTAAGGGGGCGCGATTATGCCAGAAAACCGCGTCAATCGATGCCTTCCCTGCTCATCGGTAGCATTCTTCTACGAAATAATTTGTAGGAAACCTTTTCCGACAAGGTTTTCCCTGGGCTGCGCAACCCCTTGATTCAGGGGCGAAAAGCAAGGCGGGCTGGGCGTTTCCAGCTGCTCAGGGGGGCTTTCAAGAAGTGTATGAAATATCTGAAAGGTGAGAGCCGGCCAATGGTGGGCTTGCCAGAACCTGACAGGAGGCGGCCCGCTCATGACGGGCTTGCGTATCGGCATCCGACCCGGGTGTCGGCCGGATACCGTTGCACGGGAACATCAGGCCAGGCGTGTCATCGTTCTTCGGCCCGGAGTTCCTTTTCCATTTTCTGAAGTTCCTGGTTGAAAGCCTGGTCCTGAACAGTGGCACGTTTGCGCCAGGGTTTGCGTTCCGGTTCAGGTTGTGCGGCGTAGGTGGTGACTTCCCCGCCGTAAACTTCCTTGTAACGTTGTTCCTGGCGCTCAAGTTCCGCGCGCAGTTCGTCTTTCGTCACAGTATTACCTAATAAAGTGAAATGAATCTGGTGATACGCACTGCGTACGCAGACGCAGACGGCCACGGCACCAGAGCTGACAGCTGACGTAGCATCAGGGCTTCGTGTTGTTGCCAATACAGGGGGAAGCGGCCATGGAGGTGCTTCAGGTACCTGCTGTCGGTACCAGGATTTCCATGAGCCCTGGTACCTTCGGACAGTAGCGGTCGATTGTCCGTGCCGTCCTGAAGTGCATTATAGCGACCCGCTCGGATAACACTATCGGGAAAAAAATAAAGCGGCGGTTGTTGTGTGAATCAATATTTGTATGTGCAAGTTATGGCAATTAGATTTCAAACGATGGGACATTCCACGACAGTATCCTGACGCCATCCAGGACGACAAGTTCAATATCCACTGCCTGTTGTCCGAATCAAATCGTCGACACGTTGTTTTATGACCCTCGTCGGCATTTCGCCGACGAGGCAAGCGTCCATTTGCCAATTGCGATTATCGGTCGCCGGTTCGATAATCGAACGATGTTGCCCGGTCGGGCCTTGTCTGTCCGCCGCGTAGCCGTTTGTAATAGTCGCCATTCCCGGGGAAGCACCAGACATGAACGACCAATTGCGCAGCGCCTTCTCTTCTGTAGCGCCACCGATCGTCGCCTCGCCGGCCAAACGGATCCAGGCCCTGACCGGCGATCCGGACTTCATGACCTCCCTGGCCCGTGGCCTGGCCGTGGTCCAGGCGTTCCAGGAGCGCAAACGCCACCTGACCATCGCCCAGATCAGCCATCGCACGGAAATTCCCCGCGCGGCGGTCAGGCGTTGCCTGCACACCTTGATCAAGCTCGGCTACGCCACCACGGATGGGCGCACCTATTCGCTGCTGCCCAAAGTGCTGACCCTCGGCCATGCCTACCTGTCCTCGACGCCGCTGGCCGTTTCCGCCCAGCCGTACCTGGACCGCATGAGCGAACAGCTGCACGAGGCCTGCAACATGGCGACGCTTGAAGGGGACGATATTCTCTATATCGCCCGCTCGGCCACTACTCAGCGACTGATCTCCGTGGATTTGTCCGTCGGTGGCCGACTGCCAGCCTATTGCACCTCGATGGGCAGGATTCTGCTGGCCGCCCTGGATGACGCATCGCTGCGTGACTACCTCGACCATGCCGACCTGCAGGCCAAGACCAGCCGCACCCTGCACACACCCGAAGCATTGCTCGAATGCCTGCAACAGGTACGCCAGCAGGGCTGGTGCATCGTCGACCAGGAGCTGGAGCAAGGCCTGCGTTCCATTGCCGTGCCGGTATACGACGCGTCCGGCCAGGTGGTGGCGGCGCTGAATGTCAGTACCCATGCCGGGCGGGTCAGTCGTACGGAACTGGAACAACGTTTCCTGCCGGGGTTGCTGGGGGCCAGTCGCGACCTGAGTGCGCAGCTGTTCGCCTAGGCCGCGCAGGCGACGCCTGGGCGAAAAGCCTCGATGCTCGTTCATGCTGCGTTGAAAACCGCATTGCCTGACCTTCGTCTCAAGACGTTTCGTACAGAGCTTAAGCTGTTCGATAAACGCCCACAGTCGCCTCCAGCGAATTGACGGTATTTGGGTGGCCTCATTAATGTCGCGACAGCGTCATCCGGCGCCGTGATTCTCACGGCAGGAGCAGGGGTGACCCGACACAATAATAATGAGAGCCACCATGAACCAGCCTCAGATTCGCGTAGGCAATTGCCTCGACGTTCAGTCCTTCATCAATGCCCAGCCCATTTCTCGCTACCAGTGGCGGGTGGTGATCCTCTGCTTTCTGATTGTCTTCCTCGATGGCCTGGATACGGCGGCCATGGGCTTTATCGCTCCGGCGCTGTCCCAGGACTGGGGCATCGACCGCGCCAGCCTCGGACCGGTGATGAGTGCGGCCTTGATCGGCATGGTATTTGGCGCGTTGGGTTCCGGCCCCCTGGCCGACCGCTTCGGGCGAAAAGTGGTGTTGGTAGGCGCGGTCGTGCTGTTCGGCGCATTCAGCCTGGCGTCGGCCTATAGCACCAATGTGGATCAACTGCTGGTGCTGCGCTTCCTCACTGGCCTGGGGTTGGGGGCCGGGATGCCCAACGCGACCACCCTGCTGTCGGAGTACACCCCGGAACGCAAGAAATCCCTGCTGGTGACCAGCATGTTCTGCGGTTTCAACCTGGGCATGGCTGGCGGTGGGTTCATCTCGGCCAAGTTGATACCGGCGTTCGGCTGGCACAGCTTGCTGCTGATCGGCGGGATCCTGCCGCTGATTCTCGCGCTGGTGCTGGTGTTCTGGCTGCCGGAGTCGGCTCGCTACCTGTTGGTGCGCAACCGTGGCACCGAAAAGGTCCGCCAGGCGTTGGCGCCGATCGAGCCGGCCACGATTGCCCAGGCGGCCAGTTTCAGCGTGCCGGAGCAGAAAACCGTCAAGGCCCGCAACGTGCTGGCGGTGATTTTCTCCGGTATCTACAGCGCCGGGACGCTGCTGTTGTGGCTGACCTACTTCATGGGCCTGGTGATCGTCTACCTGTTGACCAGTTGGCTGCCGACCTTGATGCGCGACAGCGGCGCGAGCATGGAGCAGGCCGCGTTCATCGGGGCTCTGTTCCAGTTCGGTGGCGTACTGAGCGCGGTCGGCGTGGGCTGGGCCATGGACCGGTTCAATCCGCACAAGGTCATTGGCCTGTTCTACCTGTTGGCCGGGGTGTTTGCCTACGCGGTGGGGCAGAGCCTGGGACACATCACCTTGCTCGCCACCCTGGTGCTGGTGGCCGGTATGTGTGTCAACGGTGCGCAATCGGCCATGCCGTCCCTGGCGGCGCGCTTCTATCCGACCCAAGGCCGTGCCACCGGCGTGTCCTGGATGCTGGGCATCGGTCGTTTCGGCGCCATCCTCGGCGCCTGGATGGGGGCGACCCTGCTGGGCCTGGGCTGGAACTTCGAGCAGGTCCTGACCGCCCTGGTCATTCCGGCCGCCCTGGCGACCACGGCGGTGGTGATCAAAGGCCTCGTCAGCCATGCGGATGCAACCTGAGGCGCTGAGATGAACCCTGGGGAGCGAGCCGCCCCCACAGGTTTCTCTGTGTATCTGGATCAATCGATAGCCAAACAACAATCTGTTCGATAAACGAACACTCAGTCGATTATCGGATTGTTTGGCTTTTTTACGCAGCTTAATCTTCAGCCATTCCGGCGCTTGACCTCGCGCCTTTTTCTTCATGTCGGTCCACTGGAAAACGGAGCCTGCCCCATGGCTGAAATCCTTTCGCTGCACGACGCGGTGAAGCAATTCGTGAACGACGGCGATACCGTCGCACTGGAAGGCTTCACTCACCTGATTCCGACGGCGGCGGGTCATGAAATCATTCGCCAGGGCAAGAAAGACCTGACCCTGGTACGGATGACCCCCGACCTGATCTATGACCAGTTGATCGGCGCCGGCTGTGCCCGCAAGCTGATTTTCTCCTGGGGCGGTAACCCAGGCGTGGGCTCGCTGCACCGCCTGCGTGACGCGGTGGAGAAGCAGTGGCCGCACCCGATGGAAATCGAGGAACACAGCCACGCCGACCTGGCCAATGCCTACGTCGCCGGGGCCTCGGGCCTGCCGTTCGCCGTCTTGCGGGCCTACGCCGGCTCCGACTTGCCCAAGGTCAACCCGCTGATCAAAAGCGTGACCTGCCCCTTCACCGGGGAAGTCCTGGCCGCCGTGCCCTCCGTGCGTCCCGACGTCACGGTGATCCATGCCCAGAAAGCCGACCGCAAGGGTAACGTGCTGCTCTGGGGCATCCTGGGTGTGCAGAAGGAAGCTGCCCTGGCGGCCAAGCGTTGCATCGTCACGGTGGAAGAAATCGTCGACGACTTGAACGCGCCGATGAACGCCTGTGTGTTGCCGACGTGGGCGTTGAGTGCGGTGTGCCATGTGCCGGGTGGTGCCCATCCGTCCTATGCCCACGGCTACACCGAACGTGACAATCGTTTTTATCAGGCGTGGGATCCTATTGCTCGGGATCGTGGGACGTTTACCGCCTGGATCGACGAATACATCCACGGTACCCGTGATTTCAATGAATTCCAGGCCAGACTGGCAGCCGCTTCGCAGGTGAAACCATGACCTACTCCACCAACGAAATGATGACCGTCGCCGCGGCCCGCCGGTTGCAGAACAATGCCGTGTGCTTCGTTGGCATCGGCCTGCCGTCGAAAGCGGCCAACCTGGCGCGGTTGACCTCATCGCCGGATGTGGTGCTGATCTACGAGTCCGGTCCGATCGGGGCCAAGCCCAGCGTCCTGCCGCTGTCCATCGGCGACGGCGAGCTGGCGGAAACCGCTGACACCGTCGTACCGACCGGTGAGATTTTTCGCTATTGGCTGCAGGGCGGGCGTATCGACGTCGGCTTCCTGGGCGCGGCGCAGGTCGACCGCTTCGGTAACATCAACACCACGGTGGTGGGCGACTACCACCAACCGAAAGTCCGTCTGCCAGGGGCCGGGGGTGCGCCGGAAATCGCCGGTTCCGCCAAGAGCGTGCTGATCATCCTCAAGCAGTCGGCGCGGTCGTTTGTCGACAAGCTGGATTTCATCACTTCCGTGGGGCACGGCGAGGGGGGCGATTCCCGCCAGCGCCTGGGCCTGCCGGGGGCCGGCCCCGTGGGGATCATCACCGACCTGTGCATCATGGAGCCGGAAGCCGGCAGCCATGAGTTTGTGGTCACCTCATTGCACCCAGGCGTGACCCGCGAGCAGGTCATTGCCGCCACCGGGTGGGCGATCCGTTTCGCCGACCAGGTATACACCACCGCCGAGCCGACCGAGGCAGAGCTGCGCGCACTGCGCGACCTGGAAGCGCGTACCGCGGCGGCCCACGGCCAGGCACCGGGAGAAGCCTGATGCGCGACGTCTATATCTGTGATGCGATTCGAACCCCCATCGGCCGCTTTGGCGGCGCATTGTCCGCCGTGCGGGCCGATGACCTGGCAGCGGTGCCCCTCAGGGCATTGATGGAGCGAAATCCCTCGGTGGACTGGAACGCGGTGGACGAGGTGTTCCTTGGTTGTGCCAACCAGGCCGGCGAAGACAACCGCAACGTGGCGCGCATGGCGCTGTTGCTGGCGGGCCTGCCCCAGAGCATTCCCGGCGTGACTCTCAATCGCCTCTGTGCTTCAGGCATGGACGCTGTCGGTACGGCCTTCCGCGCCATCGCCAGCGGAGAAATGGAGCTGGCCATCGCTGGCGGCGTGGAATCGATGTCCCGGGCGCCTTTTGTGATGGGCAAGGCCGACGCGGCGTTTTCGCGCAACCTGAAACTGGAAGACACCACCATCGGCTGGCGCTTCATCAACCCGTTGATGAAAGCCCAGTACGGCGTGGACGCGATGCCGCAGACCGCGGACAACGTGGCAGACGATTACGCCGTGTCCCGGGCCGACCAGGACGCTTTCGCCCTGCGCAGCCAACAGCGCACGGCCGTGGCCCAGGCGGCGGGTTTTTTCGCGGAAGAAATCGTTCCGGTGCGCATCGCCCACAAGAAGGGCGAAACCGTGGTCGAGCAGGATGAGCATCCACGCGCCGACACCACGCTTGAGGCCTTGAGCAGACTCAAGCCGGTCAACGGCCCGGACAAGACCGTCACCGCCGGCAACGCGTCGGGGGTGAACGATGGCGCGGCGGCCATGATCCTGGCGTCGGCCGAGGCCGTGAAGAAACACGGCCTTACCCCGCGAGGCAAAGTGCTGGGCATGGCCAGTGCCGCAGTGGCCCCACGGGTAATGGGCATCGGCCCGGTCCCGGCGGTGCGCAAGCTCACCGAACGGCTGGGCCTGGCGGTGGCGGATTTCGATGTTATCGAGCTCAACGAAGCCTTTGCCAGCCAGGGCCTGGCGGTGCTGCGCGAATTGGGCCTGGCGGACGATGCGCCGCAGGTCAACCCGAACGGCGGCGCCATCGCCCTGGGTCATCCGCTGGGCATGAGCGGGGCGCGACTGGTATTGACCGCATTGCATCAGCTGGAAAAGACCGGCGGCAAGAAAGGACTGGCAACCATGTGCGTCGGTGTCGGCCAGGGGCTGGCGTTGGCCATCGAACGCGTCTGATACGTCGTCTACCAATAAGAAACCGAGGAATGCTTCATGACTGACAAGCCTGGTTACCGTCGCCCTCAAGCGGGCACCCAGCCGCAATACCTGCACCCGCCATACCAGTCCACCAACCTGCGCTCACCCTCCAAGCCGTTGGTGCACCTGCCTCATTCGCTGTCGGAAATCACCGGTCCGACCATCGGCGCCGAGCGCCTGAAAGAGAAGGACAACGACCTGACCGCCCAGCATGCCGGCGAGCCGTTGGGAGAGCGGATCATCATTCACGGGCGCGTGCTCGATGAACATGGCCAACCCGTGCCGGGCATCCTGGTGGAGATCTGGCAGGCCAACGCCGCCGGGCGCTATCACCATGACCGCGACAAGCACGACGCCCCCCTGGACCCCAACTTCACCGGCACCGGCCGTACCGTCACCGATGCCGATGGCTGGTACCAGTTCCAGACGATCAAGCCCGGTGCCTATCCCTGGGGCAACCACCACAACGCCTGGCGTCCGGCGCATATCCATTTCTCATTGTTCGGTCCGAGCATCCTGACGCGCCTGGTGACGCAGATGTATTTTCCCGGCGACCCGTTGCTGGCCTACGACCCGATCTACAACTGCGTGCCGGATACCAGCGCCAAGGAGCGCCTGATCGCCCGTTTCGACCTGGAAAAAACCGTTCCCCACTACGCCCTCGGTTATCGTTGGGACATCGTATTGCGCGGCCGCGATGCCACGCCGATGGAGAAATAAGATGACGCTCACCGCTACTACGTCCCATACCGTCGGACCTTACTATCACATCGGCCTGACCTGGTTGAATCGCGAAGACCTGACCGTCGCCGAAACCCTCGGCCAGCGCGTGGCGATCACTGGACAGGTCATCGACGGCAATGGCGAGTTCGTCAATGACGCCATGCTGGAGGTCTGGCAGGCCAACGCGGCGGGTAAATACGCCCATCCGGAAGACGACCAGGACAAACCCCTGGACCCGCACTTCGAAGGCTTCGGCCGGGTGCCGGTGGACGCCGAGGGGCGTTTTCGCTTCACCACCATCAAGCCCGGCACCGTACCGGGGCTGGGTGGCACGACCCAGGCGCCGCACCTGGTGGTGCTGGTGTTCGCCCGTGGCCTGGTCAAGCATCTGCTGACCCGCATCTACTTCGATGGCGAACAGGCCAACGAAACCGACCCGCTGCTGGCCAGCGTGCCCGCCGAGCGTCGCGCCACCCTCGTGACCAGGCCCGATGCGTCCGGTGTGTACCAGTGGAACGTGGTCCTGCAAGGAACGGATGCCGAGACGGTGTTCTTCGATTACTGAGTGTTGTCGGGCGAAGGGGCATTCCCGCGCTCTGCGTGGGAATGTTGCCGGTGACGCTTCGCGTCACATCCAGAGCCGAACGCAGAGCGTGCGTTGAGGCGTTCCCACGCGAGCCGCTATTGCTGCGGAAGTTGTTTGCGGAACGGGACTGTTACGAAGTGTGTCTACGATTTGTACGAAAAGTCCCCAGCGAGTGAATCAATCCATGACCATCCCAATCAGTCACTACACAGGCGAAGAGCGTAGCAAGCGGATTTTCGCCATCGTCGGTGCTTCGTCCGGCAACCTGGTCGAATGGTTCGACTTCTACGTGTATGCGTTCTGCGCGATCTATTTCGCGCCGGCATTCTTCCCCTCGGACAACCCTACGGTACAACTGGTCAACACGGCGGGGGTGTTCGCCGCCGGGTTCCTGATGCGACCCATTGGCGGCTGGATTTTCGGCCGGGTGGCCGATCGTCACGGGCGCAAGAATTCGATGATGATTTCGGTGCTGATGATGTGCTTCGGCTCGTTGCTCATCGCTTGCCTGCCCACCTACAAGGACATCGGCGTCTGGGCGCCGCTGCTGCTGTTGTTCGCGCGCCTGTTGCAAGGCCTGTCGGTAGGCGGCGAGTACGGCACCACCGCTACCTACATGAGCGAAGTCGCGCTCAAGGGCCAGCGTGGTTTCTTTGCCTCGTTCCAGTATGTGACGCTGATCGGCGGGCAACTGCTGGCGGTGTCGCTGGTGGTGATCCTGCAGCAGTTTCTCGATGAGGACCAACTGCGTGCCTACGGTTGGCGAATCCCGTTCGTGGTGGGGGCCCTGGCGGCGCTGATTTCCCTGTTCCTGCGCCGCTCCCTGAAGGAAACCAGCAGCAAGGAAATGCGGGAAAACAAGGATGCCGGCAGCATCGCCGCACTGTTTCGCGACCACAAGGCCGCCTTCATCACCGTGCTGGGCTACACCGCTGGTGGTTCGCTGATCTTCTACACGTTCACCACTTACATGCAGAAATACCTGGTGAACACCGCCGGCCTGCACGCCAAGACCGCCAGCTACATCATGACCGGCGCACTGTTCCTGTACATGTGCATGCAGCCGTTGTTCGGCATGTTGGCGGACAGGATTGGCCGGCGCAATTCCATGCTCTGGTTCGGTGGCCTGGGGGCGTTGTGCACGGTGCCGATCCTGTTGACCCTCAAAAGCGTCGGCAGCCCGTTGCTGGCGTTCGTCCTCATCACCTTGGCGCTGGCGATCGTCAGTTTCTACACCTCCATCAGCGGCCTGGTGAAGGCGGAAATGTTTCCGCCTGAAGTGCGCGCCCTGGGGGTAGGGTTGGCCTATGCAGTGGCCAACGCGGTGTTTGGCGGCTCGGCCGAGTATGTCGCCTTGAGCCTGAAAGCCCAGGGCATGGAAAACGTCTTTTACTGGTATGTCACCGTGATGATGGTGGTAGCGTTCCTGTTCAGCCTGCGCCTGCCCAGGCAACCGGCCTACTTGCATCACGACCTTTGACCCACCTGTTCACTCGAGGCTTGTTTGATTCATTGTGGCCACAGATGCCGTGGCGAGGGGACAAATACCCTCGCCACGGCAATTTCTCTGGCCACAAAGGCATTCACCTTCCGAAGGACTGTTTATGAACGAACGACCGGGCAATCAGCTGTTCGATGCCTACTTCACCACCCGCGACATGCGCGAAGTGTTCTGTGATGCGGGCCGAGTGCAGGCCATGCTCGATGTCGAGGCGGCTCTGGCCCGGGCCGAGGCACGGGTGGGGCTGATTCCGCAAGGCGCCGTCGCGCCGATCGAGAACGCCTGCCAGGCACGGTTGTACGATTTCGCGGCGCTGGGCGAGGCGATTGCCAGTGCCGGCAATTCGGCGATTCCGCTGGTCAAGGCACTGGGCAAGCGGGTTGCCGCCGCCGACCCCGAGGCTGAACGCTACGTGCATCTGGGCGCCACCAGCCAGGACGTGATGGACAGTGGGCTGGTGCTGCAACTGCGTCGCGCCCTCGAGCTGATCGAGGATGAGCTGGCGCAGCTGGGCGACACCCTGGCCCGGCAAGCCGAGCGCCATGCCGCCACGCCGCTGGCCGGGCGTACCTGGCTGCAGCATGCGACGCCGGTCACCCTGGGCATGAAAATCGCCGGTTGGCTGGGGGCGACCACCCGCAGTCGCCAGCGCTTGCAGGCCCTCAAGCCACGCTTGCTGGTGCTGCAGTTCGGCGGTGCCTCCGGAACACTGGCCGCGCTGGGCGAGCATGCGCTGTCCATTGCCGAAGCCCTGGCCGCCGAACTGCAACTGAACCTGCCGGAACAGCCGTGGCACACCCAGCGTGATCGTCTCGTGGAGTTCGGCTCGGTGCTGGGCCTGATCGCCGGCAGCCTGGGCAAGTTGGGTCGTGACGTCAGCCTCTTGATGCAGACCGAGGCCGCCGAGGTGTTCGAGCCTTCGGCGCCGGGCAAGGGCGGTTCGTCCACCATGCCTCACAAGCGCAATCCGGTGGGGGCGGCGGTGTTGATCGGCGCGGCGACGCGGGTGCCTGGTCTGGTGTCGACGCTGTTCAGCGCCATGCCCCAGGAGCACGAACGCAGCCTGGGCCTGTGGCACGCCGAGTGGGAGACCCTGCCGGAGATCTGCTGCCTGGTATCCGGCGCCTTGCAGCAGGCGCGGCTGCTGGCCGACGGGCTGGAAGTGGACGCGGCACGCATGGCCCGCAACCTCGAGCTGACCCAGGGGTTGGTGCTGGCCGAAGCCGTGAGCATCGTCCTGGCCCAGCGTGTCGGGCGCGACACTGCGCACCATCTGCTGGAGCAATGCTGCAAACGCGCGGTGAGCGAACAGCGCCACTTGCGCGACGTGCTGGGGGACGAGCCCAAGGTCACTGCGCAACTGTCCACCGCTGAACTCGATTATCTGCTCGACCCGGCCCATTACCTCGGCCAGGCTCGGACCTGGGTCACCCGGGCCGTGGCCGAACACCTTGCCTTGAATGCCTGAAAGGAGACTGTTGTGGGATTGGTCAAACTCGCCGACGGCGAACTGAATTATTGCTTCGACGGACCGCAGGATGCCCCGGTACTGGTGCTGTCCAACTCCCTGGGCACCCACCTGCATATGTGGGATGAACAGGTCCCGGCGTTCAGCCAGCACTTTCGCGTGTTGCGTTTCGATACGCGCGGCCACGGCCGGTCATTGGTCACCGAGGCCCCCTACAGCATCGAGCAACTGGGCCACGACGTGCTGGCGATGCTCGATCAGTTGAGCATCGATAAAGTGCATTTCTGTGGGTTGTCCATGGGCGGGTTGATCGGCCAGTGGCTGGGGATCAACGCCGGCGAGCGCCTGCACAGGCTGGTGGTCTGCAACACCGCCGCCAAGATCGCTGACGAGACGGTATGGAACCCGCGCATCGAAACCGTGTTGCGTGACGGCCAGGCAGCGATGGTGGCGTTGCGCGATGCTTCCGTTGCCCGCTGGTTCACCCCGGATTTCGCCGAAGCTCATCCTGCGCAGGTAAAGAAAATCACCGACATGCTCGCTGCCACTTCGCCCCAGGGCTACGCAGCCAACTGTGCGGCCGTGCGCGATGCCGATTTTCGTGAGCAACTGTCGTTGATTCGGGTGCCGCTGCTGGTGGTTGCCGGTACCGAAGACGCAGTGACACCGCCGTCGGGTGGGCATTTCATCCAGGAGCGGGTCAGCGGGGCCGAGTATGCCGAGTTCTACGCCGCGCATCTGTCCAACGTCCAGGCCGGCGCTGCATTCAGCGAGCGGGTGCTGGATTTCCTGCTTGATTCCAGCCGTGGCTGAGGAGTATCCCGTGGACGAAAAACAACGTTACGACGAAGGCATGCAAGTGCGCCGCGCGGTATTGGGCGACGCCCATGTGGACCGCAGCCTCAATGCCTTGAACGAGTTCAACAGCGAATTCCAGGAAATGATCACTCGCCATGCCTGGGGTGACATCTGGACCCGTCCGGGCCTGCCGCGCCACACCCGCAGCCTGATCACCATCGCCATGCTGATCGGCATGAACCGCAACGAAGAACTCAAGTTGCACCTGCGCGCTGCCGCCAACAACGGCGTGAGCCGTGGCGAGATCAAGGAAGTGATCATGCAGAGCGCCATCTACTGCGGCATCCCGGCGGCCAATGCCACCTTCCACCTGGCCGAGTCGGTGTGGGATGAGTTGGGCGTCGAGTCGCGGGCTTAAGTGGGCTTCATCCCCTGTAGGAGCCAGCTTGCTCGCGATAGCGGTGGTTCAATTGATGGAGGATGTCGAATGTGATGACGCCCTCGCGAGCAAGCTCGCTCCCACATTGGATCTTCAGTGAGCACAAATTTTGTGCGCGGCACTGATTCCCTGTGGGAGCGAGCCTGCTCGCGAGGGCGGTGGCACCGTATCGAGCATCTCGGCAGGCTCACCGCATCCAGGTTTTACAACAAACTGATCGGGTAGCTGATGAAAATGCGGTTCTCATCGAACTCGTTGGTGCTGAAGTCCCGACGCAGCGACGAGTTGCGCCATTTCACGTTGAGGTTCTTCAGCGCGCCGCTCTGTACGGTATAGGCCAGCTCGCTTTCGCGACCCCATTCCTTGCCATCGTCCACCGTGGCGGTGTGCACGTTGTCGCCGCTGATGTAGCGGTTCATCAGGGTCAGGCCCGGCACGCCGACGGCGGCGAAATTGAAGTCGTGGCGTACTTGCCAGGACTTTTCCTTGGCGTTGTCGTAGCTGGAGTTGTAGCTGTCGTTGGCCAGGGTGCCGCCGCTGGTGCCGTTGACCCGCATCCAGGCATCGTCGCCGCCGACTTTCTGCAGGCCGACATAGAAGGTGTTGCCGCCATATTTGGCCGAGAGCATGGCGAAGGCGGTCTTGTTGTCCAGGTCACCGGCCAGGGCGCTGCCGTTTTCCTTGCCGATGAAATAGCCGAGGTTGGCGCCCAGGGTCCAGTCGCCCATGGGCTGGCTGTGGGTCAGGTTGAAATATTGCTGCTGGTAGATGTCGGACAGTTCCGCGTACCACACGCCCACCTGGGTGCGTTTTTCGTTGAAGGCGTATTCGCCGCCGCCGAAGTTGAAGCGGTCGGAAGTGGCGGCGGGGCGGCCGTTCATGAACATGTCTTCCATGCTCGCATCGTTGCGCGGGCTGTTGCCGCGGAACTGGCCGCCATAGAGGCTCAGGCCGGCGATCTCGGTGGAAGTGACCTGGCCGCCGCGGAAGGTCTGCGGCAGGGAGCGACCGTCGTCGGAACGCAGGATCGGCAGCACCGGCATCCATTCGCCGACCTTCAGCTCGGTCTTGGAGACCTTGGCCTTGAGCGCGACGCCCAGGCGGCCGAAGTCATCGGCGGGGCGACCGTCGTCGTGCACCGGCAGCAACTGCGTTCCTGCCGTGCCACGGCCACCATCGAGCTTGACCGAGTACAGGCCCAGCACGTCCACGCCGAACCCCACCGTGCCCTGGGTGAAACCGGACTTGGCGTCGAGGATGAAACTCTGGGTCCATTCCTCGGCCTTGCCCTGGGCATTGTTCGGGTTGGTGAAGTTGCGGTTGAAGTAAGCGTTGCGCAGGTTCAGCGTGGCCTTGGCATCCTCGACGAACCCCGACTCTGCGGCCAGGGCGGGCAGGGCGGCACCCGCGAGTGCGACGGCGATGGGAAACAGATGCTGTGTGGGCTTCATGGGCTTATCTCTGGTTTTTATGGACGAAGCGAGTCGATGCCGCAATCGTGCGATTGCAGACGGTACGGTGGAGCGGGTCGGTTGAACGGCTGAGGATCAGCCAGGAGAAGCAGGGCGTGTGGACATGGCGTCGAACCTGTTGTTATTGGTTTTGTGCGAGCGATGGTGAAGCGCGCGCCGGGATCGGTTCAATCGCCGATGACGGGTTTTGGGCGATTATCGAACAGCAAAAAATGCTTTGGCGGATGGGAGTCCTGTGGGTGGTGGCTCACAAAGGCTGCACATCCAGCACTGATGCAGGCTGATCCACCGCCATCGCGAGCAAGCTCGCTCCCACAGGTTGATGTGTTGAGTTCGGAATCGATGAACAAAAAAGCCCACCTTTCGGTGGGCTTCGTGTTTCAGTGGCCAGGCATCAAATCAGAACAGTTTCATCGGCGGCGCTTTCTCTGCCACCGGCTCGTTCTTGCCGGTCTCGGCGTTCCAGCCACCGCCCAGAGCCTTGTACAGGTTGACCTCGCTGGTCAACTGCGCGAGGCGGTCGGTGATCAGCGATTGCTGGGCGCTGAACAGCTGGCGTTGGGCGTCGAGGAAGGTCAGGTTGCTGTCGACCCCAATGCGGTAGCGCCGCTCGGCCAGGCGGTAGTAGTCCTGGTTGGAGGCAACATAGGCCGTCTGGGCCTGCAACTGTTCGTTGTAGGTACGACGCGCGGCCAGGCCGTCGGAGACTTCCTGGAACGCCGTCTGGATCGCCTTCTCGTAGTTGGCGACGTTGATGTCCTTCTGGATCTTGGCGTAATCCAGGCTCGCCCGCAGGCTGCCGGCGTTGAAGATCGGCAGGTTGATCTGTGGCGCGAACGTCCAGGTGCCCGAGCCGCCCTTGAACAACCCGGACAGGTCCGGGCTCAATGTGCCGGCGTTGGCCGTCAGGCTGATACTCGGGAAGAACGCGGCCCGCGCGGCGCCGATGTTGGCGTTGGCGGCCAGCAGGTTGCGTTCGGCCTGGAGAATATCGGGACGACGTTGCAGCAGGTCCGACGGCAACCCGGCCGGCACTTCACTGAGCAGGTCATCGCTGAGCGGTTGCGTGTTCAGGTTGGCCGGCAGGCTGGTGCCCAGCAGCAGGGTCAGGTTGTTTTCATCCTGGGCTACCTGGCGGGTGTAGCGCGCCAGCTGGACCCGGGCGTTTTCCACTGCCGTGCGCGCCTGGCTCAGGTCGAGTGCCGAGGCTACGCCGACGTCGGCGCTACGGGTGGTCAGCTGGAGGCTTTGCTCGTAGGTCGCCAGGGTGTCCTGGGTCAGCTTGAGCAGTTCCTTGTCGGCTTGCCAGGTCAGGTAGGCGTTGGCCACGTTGGCCACCAGGCTGATCTGGGTGCTGCGGCGCGCTTCCTCGGTGGCGAAGTAGCTTTGCAGCGCTTGTTCGCTCAGGCTGCGGACCCGGCCGAACAGATCCAGCTCATAGGCACTGATGCCCAGGGTGGCCGAGTAGGAACTGCTGATGGCCGCTTCGCCGGTCTGCGAGGCCCGGGCCGGCAGGCGCTGGCGGCTGCCGGAACCGGTGGCCGAGACTGCCGGGAACAGATCCGCCCGCTGGATGCGGTATTGCGCGGCATAGGCGTCGATGTTCAGCGCGGCGACCCGCAGGTCGCGGTTGTTTTCCAGGGCCACCTGGATCAACTGCTGCAGCGCCGGGTCATGGAAGAACTGTTTCCAGCCCTGTTCCGCGGCAGCCTGGCTGGCTGCCTTGGCCGGTTCGTAGGCCGGACCTTGCGGGTATTGCGCCGCGACCGGTGCTTCGGGCCGCTGATAATCGGGAATCAGCGAGCAGCCGCTGAGCACGACGGCGGCGATGGTCAGAGAGAGTAGCGACTTGCTCATTGCCCAGCCTCTTTGGAAGTTTCAGGAGCGTCGTCCTGGTCGGCATTTTTGCGACGGCCTATCGACGACACGGTCACGAAGAACAACGGCACCCAGAAAATCGCCAGGACGGTGGCGGTCAGCATGCCGCCGATCACCACTGTGCCAATGGCGTGTTGGCTACCTGAGCCTGCGCCTGTGGAGATTGCCAGGGGTACAACACCGAGAATGAACGCCAGCGAGGTCATGATGATCGGCCGCAGGCGCATACGGCAAGCTTCAATGGCAGCTTCCTGCAAGCCCTTGCCTTGTTCATGCAGTTCCTTGGCGAATTCGACGATCAGAATCGCGTTTTTGGCTACCAGGCCTATGGTAGTCAACAGCCCTACCAAGAAGTACACGTCGTTGGACAGACCGCGCAAACTGGTCGCCATCAACGCACCGATGATCCCCAGCGGTACCACAAGTACGATCGCTATCGGAATCGACCAGCTTTCATACAACGCCGCCAGACACAGGAAGACCATCAGGATCGACAGCGCGAACAGCGCTGGCGCCTGGGACCCCGCGAGTCGTTCTTCATACGACAGACCTGTCCAGGAAATACCAACACCGGCAGGCAGCTTCTTGGCGATGGCCTCGACTTCGGCCATGGCTTCGCCGGTGGAGTAGCCCGGTGCCGGGACGCCCAGGATTTCCATCGCTTCCACCCCGTTGTAGCGGGCCAGTTTCGGCGAACCGTAGATCCATTCGCCCTTGGCGAACGCGCTGAACGGTACCATGGTTCCAGAGCTGTTGCGTACGTACCATTTCTGCAGGTCTTCGGGGCTCATGCGAGCATTCGGTTGCCCCTGTACGTACACCTTCTTCACCCGGCCGCGGTCGATGAAGTCGTTGACGTAGCTACTGCCCAGGGCAATCGACAGGGTGCTGTTGATGTCCGAAATGGTCACGCCCAGGGCGCTGGCTTTTTCGTCATCGATTTCCAGCTGGTATTGCGGCTCGTCATTCAGGCCGTTCGGGCGAACCTGGGCCAGGACCTTGCTCTGGGACGCCATGCCCAGGAACTGGTTGCGTGCTTCCATCAGCTTTTCGTGGCCGATGCCGGCACGGTCCTGCAGGAACACGTCGAAACCGGTGGCGTTACCCAGCTCCATCACCGCCGGCGGGGCGAAGGCGAACACCATCGCATCGCGGAAGGTAAAGAAGTGCTGCTGGGCGCGGGCCGAGATCTTGAACACTGTGTTGTCGGCGTTACGCTCTTCCCATGGCTTGAGCATGATGAACGCCATGCCCGAGCTCTGGCCACGACCGGCGAAGTTGAAGCCGGTCACGGTGAACACCGAGGCCACGCCATCGCCTTCGCCGCCGTCCTTGCCCGGGCGCAGCAGGAACTCACGCATCTTGTCCACCACCACCTGGGTGCGCTCGGCGCTGGAGCCGGCCGGTGTCTGCACCTGGGCAAACAGCACGCCCTGGTCTTCTTCCGGGAGGAACGAGGATGGGATACGCATGAACAACCAGATCATACCGACGAAGATAATCAGGTAGGCCAGCAGATACGGCGCTTTATGCCGCAGGATGTTGCCGACTCCCCGTTCGTAGCTTTGCACGCTGCGGTCGAAGTTTCTGTTGAACCACCCGAAGAAGCCGCGTTTGTGCGTGCCATGTTCCCCTTTCGGGATAGCCTTGAGCATGGTGGCGCACAGGGCGGGGGTGAAAATCAGCGCAACCAGCACCGACAGGGCCATGGCCGAGACGATGGTGATGGAGAACTGCTTGTAGATCACCCCGGTGGAGCCGCCGAAGAACGCCATCGGCAACAGCACCGCCGACAGTACCAGGGCGATACCCACCAGGGCCCCCTGGATCTGGCCCATGGATTTCCTGGTGGCTTCCTTGGGGGACAGGCCTTCTTCGCTCATCACCCGCTCGACGTTTTCCACCACGACGATGGCGTCGTCCACCAGCAAGCCGATGGCAAGCACCATGCCGAACATGGTCAGGGTGTTGATACTGAAACCGAACGCCGCGAGGACCCCGAAGGTGCCCAGCAATACCACCGGCACGGTCATCGTGGTGATGATGGTGGCGCGGAAGTTCTGCAGGAACAGGAACATCACCAGGAACACCAGCACGACCGCTTCGACCAAGGTTTCCACCACGCCCTTGATCGACTCGCTCACCACCGGCGTGGTGTCATAGGGGAACACCACTTCCATGCCTGGCGGGAAGAACGGCTTGAGGTCGTCCACGGTCTTGCGCAGGGCCTTGGCCGTGTCGAGGGCGTTGGCACCGGTGGCCAGGCGCACTGCCAGGCCCGAGGCCGGGGCACCGTTGAACTGGGCGTTGATGCTGTAGTTCTCGCCGCCCAGGCCCACCTCGGCGACATCGCCAAGGCGTACTTGGGAGCCATCCGGGTTGACCTTGAGCAGGATCGCCTTGAACTGGTCGGCGGTCTGCAGGCGGGTCTTGCCGATGATGGTGGCGTTCAGTTGCTGGCCGGGCACGGCGGGCAGGCCACCGAGCTGGCCGGACGAGACCTGGACGTTCTGTGCGGAGATGGCGGTACTCACGTCCGACGGTGTCAGGTTGTAATTGTTCAGCTTGGCCGGGTCGAGCCAGATCCGCATCGCGTACTGGGCACCGAAGACCTGGAAGTCGCCGACACCCGAGGTGCGCGAGATCGGGTCCTGCATGTTCGACACGATGTAGTTGGAAAGGTCTTCCCGGGTCATGGTGCCGTCGCGCGACACCACGCCGATCACCATCAGGAAGTTCCTCACCGACTTGGTCACGCGGATACCCTGTTGCTGCACTTCTTGCGGCAGCAGCGGGGTGGCCAGGTTCAGCTTGTTCTGGACCTGGACCTGCGCGGTGTCGGAGTTGGTGCCCTGCTCGAAGGTCGCGGTGATGGTCATGCTGCCGTCGGAGTTACTTTCCGAGGAGACGTAGCGCAGGTTGTCGATACCGTTGAGCTGCTGTTCGATGACCTGCACCACGGTGTCCTGCACGGTCTGCGCGGACGCGCCCGGGTAGGTCACCTGGATCGCGATGGCCGGTGGCGCGATGCTCGGGTACTGGTTGATCGGCAACTTGAGGATCGATAGAGCCCCGACCAGCATGATCACCAGGGCGATCACCCAGGCGAAGATCGGACGGTCGATAAAGAATTTCGACATGGTTTACTCCCCTTTGCCGCCGGCTGCTTTGTCAGCTGCCTGGGCGGGGGCCGGGTTCTTGGTGCCCACATTGGTGGCTTCGGTGGCCTTGACTTCCACCCCTGGCCGTACGTACTGCAACCCTTCGGTAATCACGCGATCGCCGGCCTTGAGCCCGTCTTCGATCAGCCACTGGCTGCCGACGGTGCGGCTGGCCTTGAGCTGACGCAGCTCGACCTTGTTGTCCGGGCCCACCACCAGGGCGGTCGGCATGCCTTTGAGGTCGCGGGTCACGCCTTGTTGTGGAGCGAGGATCGCCGCGCTGTTCACACCCGCCTGCAATTGCGCATGGACGAACATGCCCGGCAGCAGGGTGTGGTCCGGGTTGGGGAACACGGCGCGCAAGGTGACGGAGCCGGTGGTCTGGTCAACCGACACTTCGGAGAATTCCAGCTTGCCCTCGTGGGCGTACTGGCTGCCGTCTTCCAGGATCAGCTTGACCGTGGCGGCATTGTCGCCGGCCTTCTGCAACCGGCCACTTTCCAGCTCGCGGCGCAGTTGCAGCAGTTCCACCGAGCTCTGGGTCACGTCGACATAGATCGGGTCCAGTTGCTGGATGGTTGCCATCGCTTCTGTCTGGCCGTTGCTGACCAGGGCGCCTTCGGTTACCGAGGAGCGCCCGATACGCCCGGAGATCGGCGCGTAGACCTTGGTGTAGCGCACGTTGATCTGGGCGGTTTGCAGGTTGGCTTCCGACTCGAGGCGATTGGCCACGGCGGTGTCGTATTCCTGGCGACTGACGGCCTGTTCATCCACCAGTTGCTTGTAGCGGTCGGCAATGGACTTGGTGGAACGCAGGTTGGCCTCGGCGCTCTTGAGCGTGGCTTCGTATACGGCCGGGTCGATCTGGTACAGCTGCTGGCCGGCCTTGACGTCGGCGCCTTCCTTGAACAGGCGCTTGAGGATGATGCCGTTGACCTGCGGGCGAACCTCCGCCACGCGGAACGCGCTGCTGCGCCCCGGCAATTCGGACGTCAGGGTGAAAGGTTGGGTCTTGAGGGTGACGACGCCGACCTGAGGAGGTGGTGCGGCAGGGGCCGCTTCTTCCTTCTTACATCCGCTGAGCAGCGATGCCAGGGCGATGGCGGTAACCAGAGCGGTAACAGCTGGCTTGAAGTGCATGGAAATCCTCGGGTCAGGCACGCAACGGGCGCACTCGAAAGGTTGGAAGGTTACAAAGGCGCATTTTCAACTAGTAGGTTGCTAAGAAATATACTTACGTACATGGTTGTTTGTAAACAGCCAAATTGCGTACCATCCGGTTTACAAAAGCCTGACAAAGGCTCGTACAGACCGGGAGCGCGTTCCATGGACGATCGCCTCCCATTCGTTCAGCTGACCTTTACGCATTGCTGACGCATCCTGATTGAGGTGGTTACTGCCATGGTCCGTCGTACCAAAGAGGAAGCCCTGGAGACTCGCAGCCAGATACTCGAAGCGGCCGAAAAGGCTTTTTTCGAGCGGGGCGTGGCGCGCACGACGCTGGCTGACATCGCGACGCTGGCCGGTGTGACGCGCGGTGCCATCTACTGGCATTTCAGCAACAAGGCGGATCTGCTCCAGGCCATGCTCGATACCTTGCACGAGCCGCTCGATGACCTGGCGCGCGCCAGTGAAAATGAAGAGGAACTCGACCCCCTGGGGTGTGTGCGCAAGCTGCTGGTTCGCCTGTTCCAACAGGTGGCCCTGGACCCGAAAACCCGACGCATCAATGAGATTCTTTTCCATAAGTGCGAGTTCACCGACGAAATGTGCGATTTGCGCCAGCAGCGGCGCCAGGTCAATCTCGACTGCAACGTGCGGATCGCGCTGTCGCTGCGCAATGCGATGAATCGCGGCCAACTGCCGGATGACCTGGATACCGACAGGGCGGCGATCGCTCTTCACGCCTATATAGACGGCATTCTGTACCAGTGGCTGCTGGCACCCGACAGCTTCGCGCTGGCGGGTGAGGCCGAGCGCTGGGTAGACATCGGGCTGGACATGCTGCACCTGAGCCCCAGCCTGCGCAAATGAAACAAAATGAGTAATTGCATCGGTTTGTGTCAATAGCGGATCGGCAAAACCCGCCGGGCATGGATCCCGGCGGGTCGTTCATGGAGCAGTTGCCAGGTCCGGCGACAACGCGCTATCGCTCGATCATGCCGGATCACCATGGCAGCTTCATGTATGGGGTGGCATTGCGGCGCCTGTGCGGGGCGATCCGCAACTGTCCATTAAATTACTCGACAATAAGGCGGACGGTGTAGCTGAAAGGCGGCTCCAGCATCTTCTGGGAAATTTCCGAGCGGCAGGTATATTCGCCATTGCCGGTGTAGGCGGTCCTGCTTTTCCAGTCGGGTCGATAACGAGGTTCGAGAACACCAAAACCGATAGGGGCTTCGAATCGGGTTTGTACTTGGCAGCCGAATTCGGACCCGTCCATTTGATACGAGAGCAGAATTTCGATCGGCTTGACTTTTCTCAGGCTGGGTTGCCAGTCGGAAGTGGGATAAGTGTATTTTCTTTTATTGACGAAATAGATGTTTCGAGTGGACTTGGAGGCAACATCGTAACCGCTCAGGGACAAGTCCGCCGGCTGTGCCGGGTTTGTGACCATGTTGATCATGTTCAGGGTGCGCGGGGTGTGATTGGTGATCTCCACGGTGACCCCGGTATTGGCCAGGCTGCTGGCAACCATCGCCGGTCCGAATAGCAGGGCAAGGGTGAAACTTTTCAGAATGTTCATAGTAAGGTATCTCTTTTTACAGGCTCGCTAAAGCCCACATAGGTATTGATAGTGTGTTGTTTGGTTTGATTCAAAGGGGTTGCGTGATGAACTATTTATCGGGATTTAATTGATTGATGGCTGTGAGCTTATAAGTGGTAATCCATTGGCTGAGTAGTAATTGGTTCGGGCTTTATTATTAGCGTTGTTGAATGCTTGAATCCACAGCAGCTGCTTGTTGTCTTGTTATTTGATATTTCGGTTGTTGCTGGTCCGTTGGATTCTAAAAACTGCAGGTATAAAAAAGCCCCGGCTCTTTCGAGTCGGGGCTTTGGGTAAGGCCTGGTTTTCTGACTTACATCACCGGGTAGTCGATATAACCCACCGGACCTTTGCCATAGAAGGTTTCCGGGTGCGGTTCGTTCAGCGGTGCATCGGCTTTCAGTCGGGCCGGCAGGTCCGGGTTGGCAATGAACGGCACGCCGAAGGCCACGGCATCGGCTTTGCCTTCGGCCAGCCAGGCATTGGCGCGGTCCTTGGTGAAACGTTCGTTGGCGATGTACGGGCCGCCGAACGCTTGCTTGAGTTGCGGGCCAATGCTGTCGTCGCCTTCCTTCTCGCGCGAGCAGATGAAGGCAATGCCGCGCTTGCCCAGTTCCCGGGCCACGTAGCTGAAGGTTTCCAGGCGATTCTCGTCGCCCATGTCATGGGAGTCGGCCCGTGGCGCCAGGTGCACGCCGACCCGGCCGGCTCCCCAGACTTCGATGGCTGCGTCGGTCACTTCCAGTAGCAGGCGGGCTCGGTTTTCCAGGGAGCCGCCGTAATTGTCGGTGCGCTGGTTGGTGCTGCTTTGCAGGAACTGATCGAGCAGGTAGCCGTTGGCACCGTGGATTTCCACACCGTCGAAGCCGGCGGCCTTGGCATTTTCGGCGCCTACGCGGTAGGCATCGACGATGTCGGCGATCTCAGCGGTTTCCAGCGCGCGTGGCGTTGGATAGTCGGCCAGTGGACGAACCAGGCTGACATGGCCCTTGGGTTGGATGGCGCTGGGGGCAACCGGTGTTTCACCGTTCAGGTAGGACGGATGGGAGATGCGGCCCACATGCCACAGCTGCAGGAAAATCTTGCCGCCGGCACCGTGTACCGCCTTGGTGATGTTGGCCCAGCCGCGCACCTGGTCGTTGGACCAGATACCCGGGGTATCCGGATAGCCCACGCCCATCGGCGTGACGGAGGTCGCCTCGCTGAGGATCAGGCCGGCGGAGGCGCGTTGCACGTAGTACTCGGCCATCAGCGCATTCGGCACACGGCCTGCGTCGGCGCGGCAACGGGTGAGCGGTGCCATGATGATGCGGTTTTTCAGTTCGATGTCGCCGAGTTTGATCGGGTCGAAAATGGTGGTCATGAATGACTGCCTCGTCAGTGTCAGGGATTGTTGAGAGTCAAGGGGTGGCCGGTGCCAGGTCGGCATTGCCGCCCCGGCGGAAAGTGATCAGGGTGACCAGCAGCGCCAGTACCGCGAGGGCGCCGGCGGCCAGGGGCACGGCGGTCAGGCCCAGGCCGTGGTCGATGACGCTGCCGCCGACCCAGGCACCCAGGGCGTTGCCGATATTGAAGGCGCCGATATTCAGGGTGGAAACCAGGTTCGGCGCGGACTTGCCGAAGGTCACCACGTTTACCTGCAGGGCCGGCACGGCGGCAAAGCAGGCGGTGGCCCACAGGAACAGGGTGATTTCGCTGGGGATCAGCGCCACGCTGGTCCAGCTCAGCATGGTGGACACCACGGCCATGGCGATGAACACGCCCATCAGGGTGTTCGACAGGCTCCTGTCCGCCAGCTTGCCACCGATGATGTTGCCCAGGGTCAGGCCCAGGCCGATCAGCACCAGGGTCCAGGTCACGCCACGGGGCGATACGCCGGTGACCTCGCCCAGCAAGGGAGCGACGTAGGTGAACAGGGCGAATACCGAAGCGGAAAACAGGGCCGTCATGGTCAGGGACAGCCACAGGCCGGCGCCCTTGAGCGCCACCAGTTCCGAGCGCATGTCGAGTTTTTCTTCATCGCGCTTGGCCGGCAGGAAGCGGATCAGGCCAATCAGCGCCACCACGCCGATGACGGTCACGGCCCAGAAGGTCGAGCGCCAGCCGGCTTCCTGGCCCAGTGCGGTGCCCAGCGGCACGCCGAGCACGTTGGCCAGGGTCAGGCCGGTGAACATCAGGGCCACGGCCGAGGCACGCTTGTTGGGCGCCACCAGGCCGGCGGCCACCACCGAGCCGATGCCGAAGAACGCGCCATGGCACAGGGCGGTGACCACCCGGGCGAACATCAGCACGTTGTAGTCGCTGGCGATGGCGCAGAGCAGGTTGCCGACGATGAAGATCCCCATCAGCACCACCAGTGCGGCCTTGCGCGGCAGACTGGCGGTAGCCAGGGCCATGAACGGCGCACCGATGGCCACGCCCAGGGCGTAGCCAGTCACCAGCCAGCCGGCACCCGGGATCGAGACTCCCAGGTCGGCCGCCACATCGGGCAGCAGGCCCATGATGACGAACTCAGTGGTGCCGATGGCGAAGGCGCTCAGGGCCAGGATGAGTAGCGAGAGGGGCATGGCGGGTCCTTGTCGAATCAGAGCTCTTGGCTCATTTGCTTGAGGAACTGCTGGATCACTTCCTCGTTGCGTTTGAAGAAGTGCCATTGACCGACCTTCTGGCTAGTGATCAGCCCCGCCCGTTGCAACACCGCCAGATGAGCCGACACCGTGGACTGCGACAGGCCGCAACGCTGGTCGATCTGTCCGGCGCAGATGCCGAATTCATGGTTGTGCAACTGTTCGGGGAACTGGACCTTGGGGTCCTTGAGCCAGTTGAGGATGTCTCGCCGTACTGGGTGTGCCAGGGCTTTTATTATTTCGTCGAGGTCGAGGGTCATGGAGGCAGCCGTAGTGAGTAAAACGCTATATCGCGATAAGGCGAACCTTAAATCGTTGCTTCGCGATATACCAATATGGATTCGATCTGAGCAGCGAACAAATCGCTATATCGGGTTATAACGATATGAGCTTGGCGATGCTAAGCTGGCCCCCATGAACTATCTCGCGCACCTGCACCTCGGCGGCCCCGGCCGGGAACAACTGCTCGGAAGTCTCTACGGCGACTTCGTCAAGGGACCGCTGCAAGGGCTGTATGACCCGCGGATCGAAGCAGGGATCGCCTTGCATCGACGCATCGACCATTACACCGACCGCCACCCTTTGGTGGACATCGCCCTGTCGCGGTTTTCCACGGTGCGACGGCGCTATGCCGGGATCGTGCTGGATGTGTTTTTCGACCACTGCCTGGCCCGGGACTGGGCGTTGTACGGCGAAGGGCCGCTGGTGGATTTCACGTCCCGTGTCTACCAGGTACTGAGCACCGAACCGCAATTGCCAGGGCGCCTGGCACAGATCGCGCCGTATATGGCGGCGGATGACTGGCTGGGGTCCTATCAGGAATTCGAAGTGCTGGGGCAGGTACTGCGTGGCATTTCCCGCCGCCTGTCCCGGCCCGAGGAACTGGCCGGGGCGATGAAGGAATTGATCGAGCTCTATGAGCCGCTGAGCGAGGACTTCCAGTTGTTTTACCCGCAGTTGCAGGACTTTGTACAAAACCAGGCCGCGCCCCGGATCTGATTGTGGGAGCGAGCTGGCTGGCGATAGCGGTGCATCAGGCAGCTCGTCTGCTGAATGTTAAGCCGCTATCGTCAGCCAGCTTGCTCCCACAGGGGGGCCGCGCAGAGATCCGGGTCAGGCCGCAATTGCCGCAGGCCGTGTCGGCGCTTGCTGTTTCTCGGGAATCGTTCCGAACAATGCCTTGTGTACCGCCTGTTGCGCCTGGAAAGCCAGGGCCGCGCGTTCCTGGCCTTGGCAGGCGATGGGTTGCAGCAGGTAAATGTGAACGTCGCCCCGATCGTTGGCAAACAAGCGCATCAGGTGCGACAGCAGGTCGTCATCGCCAATGAAAGGGGCCAGGGAATCGGGCTCGCCGTTGCGCAGGTAACGGATCGCCACAGGCTGCAGCGCCACCTCGGCATCGATGGCGGCCGATAACAGGCGACCGTGGAAGGTGCGCAGGGACCGCCCGTCGGTGGTGGTCCCTTCCGGGAACATCAGCAATGGGTGGGTCTGTTGCAGGTGACGGGTCATCTGCTTGCGGATCAACTGGCTGTCGCCCGAGCCACGGCGAATGAACAGGCTACCGGCCTTCGCCGCCAGCCAGCCGGCCACCGGCCAGGTGCGCACTTCAGCCTTGGACAGGAATGACATCGGAGTGAGCATGCCCAGCAGCGGGATGTCGGTCCAGGACACGTGGTTGCTGACCCACAGCATCGGCTGTCGCGGCAATTGCCCATGGACGGTCACGGAAAAGGGCAGGGCATTGCTCAGCCGTGCCATGAAGAACCGCGACCAGCGCTGACGACGTACCATGGAGTGGGCAAGCCCCAGGCGCTCGAAAACACCGAACACGCTGGCCATGCCCAGACCCAGCGCCACCACCAGCAGGACGCGCGCGATCCGCGCGTACACCCTTGAGCGGCTCATCAAACCGCTGCCTTGAAGTGGCGGGCGTAGCGTGGGCAAAGGTCATCGCGCTTGAGCAGGATGAACACATCGGCCACCTGGAATTCCTCGTCCCAGCACGGCTCGCCGCAGATCTTCGCACCCAGGCGCATGTAGGCCTTGAGCAACGGCGGCATTTCGGCGATGACATTGGACGGCACGTCCAGGGTCGGCAACGGTTTTTTCGGTACGGCTTGCAGGTGTTCGTTGCACAGGTAGCGCTCGCGCAGGCGTTGCATGATCGCCTGGGCCTGGATGCCGCCGTCCTGCATCGCAATGCTGGCGCAACCCATCAGGTAGCTGTAGCCGCCCTCGTTCAGGACTTCGGCCAGTTCCCCCCAGAGCACCGCGATGGTGCCGCCGTTACGGTAGGCCGGGTCGACGCAGGTCCGGCCGATCTCCAGGATCGGGCCCTTGAGATGGACCAGGCCGTGGAGGCTGAATTCTTCTTCGCTGTAGAAGCGTCCCAGGCTACTGGCGGCCTGGTGGTCGAGCAGGCGAGTGGTCGCCACGAGGCGGCCGGTGTTCAGGTCGCGTACGCCGATGTGGGCGCAATGAACATCATAGTCATCCATGTCCAGACCCATTTCCGCGCCCTTGAGCTTGGCGTTGAACTCGCCGCTGAAGACGTTGAAGCGCAGGGCCTGGGCTTCTTGCAAGGCCTGGGCGCCGACCAGGCGTTCGGCTTGCAGGCGGCGTTCATTGCCGGTGTCGCTGATGCGGGCGATCTGAGTCATAGCGAATCTCCGTGCGGGCTGTTCAGTTGCAGCCAGTCGACTTTCTTTATGCAGCCATGTTGTGCAAAGTCAGGCTATGTAGCCCCGGTGTCATCACCATGAAGCTTTGGTGATGCTTATATGACAGCCCTCGAGGAACCTCCCATGCTTTGGCAAACCCTGATCGCACGTGGCGAACGGCTGACTGCCCATTCGGACCTGGCCGAGGGGTACGCGGCGTTGTTGCAACGCCTGGGGCCGGTCACGCCGTTCGAGTTGGCGGTGGCCGGCGCGCGATTGATGGCGACACCGGGACTGGCCTTCCTGGTGGGCTACCAGGCAGCGTTGCGCGCGCTCTGGCCCAGCGCGCCCCACAGCCTCGGCGCGTTGTGCGCCACTGAGCAGCGCAGCCTGCGCCCGGCGGACATGCAGACCCGCCTGGCGGATCTGCGCCTGACTGGACGCAAGGATTTCGTCACCGCCGGGGATGCCGCCGAATGGCTGCTGATTGCCGCTCGCTGCGAAGCGCCGGGTGAAACGCCACGACTGAACCTGGCCGTGGTCTATCCCGGCGAGCCTGGCGTAACCCTGGAAAAACTCCCGGCCATTACCTTGATGCCAGACGTCAGCCATGGCCGCGTCCTGCTCGACGACGCGCTGTGCGAATTGTTGGCGGGGGACGGTTGGGACGCGTACGTCAAGCCGTTTCGCACCTTGGAAGATCTTTACGTGCTCAGTGCCATGACCGCCTGGCTGTATGGCGTGGGGCAGGAATGCGCCTGGCCCCAGGCGTTGCAATTGCGCCTGCTCGCGCTGCTGGCCGGTTGCGCGCAGGTGAGCCTTCACAATCCGTCCAGCGCGTCCGGGCACGTGCTGCTGGGCGGGTTGTTCGCGCAGTTCGACGGGCTTGATGGCGAACTGAATACCGCACTGGCCGCCGGGCCTGCGCCGTGGCGCGAGATGTGGACGCGGGATAAAGCGGTGATGGAGATGGCGGCGGGCGCGCGGGCCAAGCGGTTGGCCAAGGCGTTGGGATAGTCCTCCAGACGACCACTCCTTGTGGGAGCGAGCAAGTTCGCTCCCACAAGGGGGCACACACACTCAAATTGTCATCAAGTCTGCATAGGCTCTGAAGGTTCAATCCTGCGAGCCCCAAGCATGTCCAAAGGCTGGTTCCTGATTCCGTTGCTGATACTCAACCTGAGCGTCCAGGCCGAAGACTGGCCCGGCGAGCAATGGCCAAGTGGCCCGACCCCGAGCGGGCCGGCCATCGAAGCCTTGGAACAATACGCCTTCCCACCCCGGGACGATGCAAACCGTGAGGGCATCCGCACCGATGCGCTGCTGGTGATCCAGGACGGTCGGCTGGTCTACGAACGCTACGCCGGACCGAACACTGCCCAGACCCCGCACCTGACCTGGTCCATCAGTAAAAGCCTGCTGGCGACGGTGTTCGGCGTGGCCTACGGTGAAAAACTGTTTGGCCTGCAAGAGCCGGTCGCCCGGTACTACCCGGCGTTGGGCAAGCACCCGGGCGTGACCCTGGCCGATCTTTTTCACTGGGCCTCGGGCCTGGATTGGCAGGAAGACTACGAATACGCGCCACTCAAGTCCTCCGTGGTGGCGATGCTCTACACCCGCGGACGCCACGACATGGCGGCGTTCACTGCGCAGCATGAAAGTTTCAGTCCGCCGGGGCAGGTATTCCGTTATTCCAGCGGCGACAGCAACCTGCTGGCGGCGGCGTTGAAAAACATTGTCGGGCCGACGCGATACGCCGATTACCCCTGGACGGCGCTGTTCGAACCGTTGGGTATCCGCCAGGCAACCTGGGAAACCGATGCCAGCGGCACCTTCGTCGGTTCGTCCTATGCCTACCTCACGGCGCGGGACCTGGCGCGTGTCGGGTTGTTGATGCAACGGGACGGCCGCTGGGGCGAGCGGCAATTGATTCCCAAGGAGTGGGTTGCGTTCAATCGCGAACCTTTCACCCGGTTCCAGGCTGGCCAGGACGAAGCCGTGCCCGGTGGCCACTGGTGGCTCAATCGCGCCGCCGACCGCTCCCTCCATCCCTGGCCCGACGCGCCACCGGACACTTACGCCGCACTGGGGCATTGGGGGCAGGCCTTGTACATCATTCCCAGCGCCCGGCTGGTCATCGTGCGCTATGGCGATGATCGCGATGGCAGCTATCGCCACAACGAATTGCTCAAGCGAGCCATGGCGGCATTCGCCGAAGGGGTGCGGCCATGAGGCGCAAGTGGCTGTTCACGCTGGTGTCGGTGTTTCTGGTTGCCCTGATGGGCTGGATCTGGCTCGAGCGGGTGGCGCTGCGGGCCTTTCCCGACATCATCAGCGCCTACACCGCCAAGCAATACTGCTCATGCCGCTATGTGATGGAGCAACCGGCGGATTACTGCCGTGGCTATGTGAAACAGTCGGTGCCCATCAGCGACTTTCTCGACACGCCCGAGGACAAACGCGTCGTGGTCGCCGGGCTGGGACGCAGCAATAGCGCGCGGTGGATGGGCGCGCGACAGGGGTGCCGCCTGGAGTGACTCGATAAATCCCCTGGATCATCGGTGTTTCTGGCAGTTGTTGAAACAGACTGTTTGCAACGGCCCTTGGCCCGGTTAAGGTTCGCCACAGGTTTATCTGCCCTCCGAGTGTGTATGTTCAAGCGGTCTTTCTCTCACGCTGTCGCGACCTTGCTGCTGGCCTGCGCCGCGCTGCCGGCCCAGGCCGACTGGTACCTGGACGGCGAATCGTCGCGGCTGTCGTTCATCAGCAGCAAGAACGGCAACGTTTCCGAGGTCCAGCGTTTCCTGGTTCTCCACGGTCAGGTCCAGCCCGATGGCCTGGCTCGCCTGGAGGTGGAACTGGAGTCCATCAACAGCGGCATTCCCCTGCGAGACGAACGCATGCGGGCCGAGCTGTTCGAGATCAAGCAATTTGCCGAAGCCACCGTTACGGCGCGGATCGACCTGGTCCCTATCCAGGACCTGGCCAATGGCGCGCAGTTGGAATTGCGCCTGCCGCTGACAGTGGACCTGCATGGCAAGCAGCATGAATACATCGTCGAACTGCTGGCGACGCGCCTGGATGAACGACGTTTCCAGGTGGTGACCCTGGAGCCGCTGGTGCTCAACGCGGCGGACTTCGACTTGGCGCCGGGCCTGGAAAAGCTGCGCAACCTGGCCGGTCTGTCAGCCATCAGCCTGTCGGTGCCGGTGAATGCGGTGCTGATTTTCACGGCGCGTTGACGTGAGCGGCCCGGTATTTCCCTGGCGTGAGGGCAACAGGTTCGAGCTGTTGATCGACGGTCCGCAGTTTTTTCCGCGCATGCTGGTGGAAATCGCCCGGGCCCAGGAACAGGTCGAGCTGGAGTTGTACCTGGTGGAGGCGGGGGCTTGCGCCGAGGCGATGGTCCAGGCCCTTGTCCAGGCAGCCGAGCGGGGCGTGCGCGTGCGGTGCCTGTTCGATGACTATGGCAGCCTGGCGTTTACCCTGGGCCTGCGCAACCGCCTGCTGGAGGCGGGGGTGGAGCTGCGTTTCTACAATCGCCTGAGCTGGCGCCGCTGGGTGCGCAACCTCTATCGCGATCATCGCAAGCTCCTGCTGGTGGACCAGCGTCTGGCGGTGGTGGGCGGAACCGGGGTGACCGATGAATTCTGGAACCCCCTCGACGACCGCAGCCAATGGCACGAAGTCATGGTGGAGATCATCGGCCCGCTGGTGCTGGACTGGCAGTTGCTGTTCGACCGCCAGTGGCTCGCCAACCGTCACCGTCGTGCCTGGAAGCCGGCCTCCAACTTCGGCCTGCCGCGACTGCCTCGTGTACCGCCGGTGGGCGAGGGCATGGGCCGGGTGGCCTATGCCGACGCCCGCCAGCACCGGGATATCCTGCAGTCCCTGTCCCGGGCGTTGAACAGCGGGCAGAAACGGATCTGGATGGCGACGCCTTATTTCCTGCCGACCTGGAACGTGCGCCGTTCCCTGCGCAAAGCCGCGGCCCGGGGCATCGACGTGCGGCTGTTGCTTACAGGCCCACGCACCGATCATCCCTCGGTGCGTTACGCCGGGCATCGCTATTACCCGCGCCTGCTCAAGGCCGGGGTGAAGATCTTCGAATACCAGCCCTGTTTCCTGCACCTGAAAATGGTGCTGGTGGATGACTGGGTCAGCATCGGTTCCTGCAATTTCGATCACTGGAACCTGCGCTTCAATCTGGAGGCCAACCTCGAGGCCCTCGATTCGCGACTCAGCGCTGCGGTGGCGGCCAGTTTCGAGCGAGACTTCGCCCAGAGCCAGCAGGTCAACCTGGACGCCTGGCAGCGTCGGCCGTTGTGGAAGCGCTTCAAGCAACGGTTATGGGGGCTGGTGGATCGGTTGGTGGTCAACCTGCTGGATCGACGCGGCTAGCCCGAACACCCAGATACAACTGTGGGAGCGGGCTTGCTCGCGATGGCGCAGTGTCAGCCAATGTCGATGCGGCTGATCTGACGCCATGGCGAGCAAGCTCGCTCCCACGGGAAATCAAGTTGTTCCGAAGGTCAGAGCAACTCGAAACTCTGCTGCTTCACGTCCTGGGAATCCAGGCCGATCTGCACATTGAACTTGCCCGGCTCCGCCGCGTATTTGAGCTGGGCATTGTAGAACTTCAGGTCGTCTTCGGTGATGGTGAAGTGGATGACCTTTTTCTCACCGGCCTTGAGCATCACCTTCTGGAAGTTCTTCAGTTCCTTCGCCGGACGGATGATCGAGCCCGTCACGTCCTGGATATACAGCTGCACCACGGTTTCGCCGTCACGCTTGCCGGTGTTCTCCACGGTCACGCTGGCGTCCAGCTTGCCGGTCTTGTTCAGCGTGGTGGAGGACAGGGCCATGTCCGACAGGCTGAATTCGGTGTAGCTCAAACCGTAGCCGAAGGGGTACAGCGGACCGGTGGTGTCGTCGAAGTATTGCGAGGTGTAGTTGCCTGGCTTGCCCGGCGTGAACGGCCGGCCGATGCTCAGATGGTTGTAGTAGGTCGGAATCTGGCCTACCGAGCGTGGGAAGGTGATCGGCAGCTTGCCCGACGGGTTGTAGTCGCCGAACAGTACGTCGGCGATGGCGTTGCCGCCTTCGGTGCCGCTGAACCAGGTTTCCAGGATCGCATCGGCCTGTTGCTTCTCTTCCAGCAGCGACAGCGGACGGCCATTCATCAACACCAGTACCAGCGGCTTGCCGGTGGCCTTCAGGGCCTTGATCAGCTCGCGCTGGCTGGCGGGGATGTTCAGTTCGGTACGGCTCGACGATTCGTGGGACATGCCACGGGACTCGCCCACGGCGGCCACCACCACGTCGGCCTGCCTGGCGGCTTTCACCGCTTCGTCGATCAGCACCTGGGCCGGACGCGGGTCGTCCACCACTTCCGGGGCGTCGAAGTTGAGGAAGTTCAGGTAATCGAGGACCTTCTTGTCGCCAGTGATGTTGGCGCCACGGGCATAGATCAACTTCGATTCACCGCCCAAGGCACGGGCCATGCCGTCGAACACCGTGACCGACTGCGCCGGCCGGCCGGCGGCGGCCCAACTGCCCATCATGTCGATCGGCGCCTTGGCCAGCGGGCCGACCAGGGCGATCTTCGCCGTCTTCTTCAGGGGCAAGGTCTGGTTGCGGTTTTCCAGCAGCACCAGGCTGCGGCGCGCCACGTCACGGGCATCGGCGCGGTGCATGCGGCTTTCGGCATAGGTGTCGGCCGGGTCATCCTCGGCCTTGCCGATGCGCAGGTACGGGTCCTTGAACAAGCCCATGTCGTACTTGGCGGCGAGCACTTCGCGCACGGCGTTGTCGATGTCGCTCTGCTCGATCTCGCCGGCCTTGAGCAGCCCCGGCAGTTCCTTGCCATAGAGCGAGTCGTTCATGCTCATGTCGATGCCGGCCTTGATCGCCAGCTTCGCTGCCTCGCGACCGTCCTTGGCGACACCATGCTTGATCAGCTCGAAGATGGCGCCATGGTCACTGACCGCCAGGCCCTTGAAGCCCCATTCCTTGCGCAGCAGGTCGTGCATCAGCCAGGTGTTGGCCGTGGCCGGTATGCCGTTGATGGAGTTCAGCGCGACCATCACGCCGCCGGCGCCGGCATCGATGGCGGCGCGGTAGGGAGGCAGATAGTCCTGGTACATCTTCACCGGGCTCATGTCCACGGTGTTGTAGTCACGGCCACCTTCCACCGCGCCGTACAAGGCAAAGTGCTTGACGCTGGCCATGATGGCGTCGGCGGCGTTGGCGCCCTTGCCCTGGAAGGCCTTGACCATCACGGCGGCAATGCGCGACACCAGGTAGGTGTCCTCGCCGAAGCCTTCGGAGGTGCGGCCCCAGCGCGGGTCGCGGGAAATGTCCACCATCGGCGCGAAAGTGATGTCCAGGCTGTCGGCCGCTGCTTCCTTGGCGGCGATGCGGCCGGAGCGGTAGATGGCGTCCATGTCCCAGCTCGAGGCCAGGGCCAGGGGAATCGGGAAAATGGTGCGGTGGCCGTGGATCACATCGTAGGCGAAGAACATCGGGATCTTCAGCCGGCTGCGCATGGCCGCGTCCTGCATCGGACGGTTCTCATCGCGAGTGATGGAGTTGAACGTGCCGCCGATGTTACCGGCGGCGATTTCCTTGCGGATCATCTCCCGGGGCATTTCCGGGCCGATGCTGATCAGGCGCAATTGGCCGATCTTTTCCTCGAGGGTCATCTGCTTCATCAGGTCGCTGATGAAGGCATCCTTGTTCTCCATGGGGACTGGCAGGTTGTCGGCCCATACGGATTGACTGGCCAGACTGACAAACAGGCCCAGCAAACACAGCTTCTTCATGAATAGTTTTCTCGCAAGCCTAAAGGGCGGATCAGTACACGCCGGTCAGCCAAAATGTGAGGAGCGGCTATTGTTGTTCGGTCAAATGCAGCACACTTTCGAGCCCGGGGGGCTGAACTTAGTTTCGCACCGCGCATCTTTTAGCCCATCGATCCGTTTCAATCCAGTGCGGCGGCAGATTATGCCCCAGCGCCGATGGGATAGGTGGCCGTGTTTTTACCAATGCAATCAAGCAAGGGAGAGCTTCATCCGATGAATCCAAGACTGAACCACCGCGGCGGCCTGCAGATGCTCGCCCTGATGCTGTGCACCCTGCTGCTGGCCGGTTGCGGCATCAACAATATCCCGACCCTGGACGAGCAGGCCAAGGCGGCCTGGGGCCAGGTGCAGAACCAGTACCAGCGCCGTGCGGACCTGATTCCCAACCTGGTGGAGACCGTCAAGGGCTATGCCCAGCATGAGCAGGAAACCCTGACGGCGGTGATCGAGGCGCGCGCCAAGGCCACCTCGATCCAGGTGGATGCCAGCACCCTGGACAACCCGGAAAAACTCAAGCAGTTCCAGCAGGCCCAGGACCAGTTGAGCGGGGCGTTGAGCCGCTTGATGGTGGTCTCCGAACGCTACCCGGACCTCAAGGCCAACCAGAACTTCCTGGCGCTGCAATCGCAACTCGAAGGGACCGAGAACCGCATCGCCGTGGCCCGCCGTGACTTCATCCTGGCGGTGCAGAAGTACAACACCGAGATCCGGACCTTCCCGGGTCGCCTGTGGCACAGCGTGCTGTACAGCGACCTGCCGGTGCGTGAAACCTTCGAAGCCACCAGCCCCGGTGCCGAGAAAGCGCCGCAAGTGAAATTTTAATGAAGCCGCTACAGGCCTCGAGCTGCAAGCTGCAAACATCGGTCCTGGGCACCGCGCTTGCCCATGGCTTGAAGCTGGCCGCTCGCAGCTGCGCCTTTGTGCTGTTGCTCTGGGTGTTCGCAGTCACGGCCCAGGCCGAATTGAAGTTTCCGCAGTTGACCGGCCGGGTAGTGGATACCGCCGGGCTGCTCGAGCCTGCGGTACGCCAGCAACTGGAGGCGCAGCTCAAGGCGCACGAGCAGGCCACCGGCGAGCAGGTAGTGGTGGTCACGCTGGCGAACCTGCAAGGCGCCAGCATCGAAGACTTCGGCTATCAATTGGGTCGCCACTGGGGCATCGGGCAAAAGGACAAGAATAACGGCGCACTGCTGATCGTCGCCCGGGATGACCGTAAACTGCGGATCGAAGTGGGCTACGGCCTGGAAGATCGGCTGACCGATGCCCAGAGTTCGGTGATCATCAACCAGGTGATCACACCGGCCTTCAAGACCGGCAATTTCAACAAAGGCATCAGTGACGGCGTGGCGGCGATGCTGGTGGTACTGGGCGGCAACCCCTTGGATGAGCCGGCAGCGGCGTATGACGCAGGGGCGCAGGAGGGTGATTTCGTCCAGCGCCATCCCGGGTTGTTCGTATTGCTGGTGATGCTGTTCATCATCACGGTCATGGTCTGCCAGGTACTGGGTATCCTGCCCGCCAGCGGTGGCGGCTCCAGCGGTTCCAGCCGCGGCGGCGGTAGTTTCGGCGGTGGAGGCGGTGGCGGCTTCAGCGGCGGCGGTGGCAGTTTCGGTGGCGGCGGTTCGTCGGGCGGCTGGTGACAATAAAAATGAGCAGGCATTTCTAACCATGGCATTACTGACTGAACACGAACAACGCAAGGTGGCCGAGGCCATCGCCCGGGTCGAGCGCGACACCGATGCCGAGCTGGTCACGGTGCTCGCCGCCCGTGCCGACGACTACGCCTATATCCCGCTGCTATGGGCCAGTCTGCTGGCGTTGGTGGTGCCTGGGGTGGTGCATTATCTTTCGGGCTGGTTGACCATGCACAGCCTGTTGCTGGTGCAATGGGCCAGCTTCATCGTGCTGTGCCTGCTGTTTCGTATTCCCAGGATCACCACCCACCTGATTCCCCGCTCGGTGCGCCATTGGCGCGCCTCCAACCTGGCTCGCCGGCAGTTCCTCGAACAGAACCTGCACCACACCGTGGGAAGCACGGGGATGCTGATCTTCGTCTGCGAGGCCGAGCGGTACGTGGAGATCCTGGTGGACGAGGGCATTTCCAGCCGTCTCGACAACAAGCACTGGGAGTCGATTGTCGCGGCCTTCACCCAGCAGGTTCGCCAGGGACAAACCCTGCAGGGCTTCATAACCTGCATCCAGGCCTGCGGCGAATTGCTCAAGGAGCACGTGCCGGTGACTCACGAACGCAATGAATTGCCCAACCGCCTGGTGGTCCTGGGCTGAGGCTTTTGGCATCGCCGCTGCGGCGAGCACCCTCGTCGCGGGGAGTTTCCCGGCCATGACGGCTGGCCGGCCAACGCCAAGGGCACCGATGGATTTCGCACCGCTGGGGAAATTCCTCGTGCCCTCGCACCCCATCCCCCCTAAAATACCCGCCATTCCCGATCCGCCCCGCCCCGAGGCCGCTTTTCCATGTCTGTCACCGCAACTCCCGCCCGTCCCGCCGCGGATCACCACGCCCAGTTCATCGAGTTGCTGCAGGCCAGCCTCGAACAGAACGCTTTCATCAAGCTGGTGCTGGCCCGGTATGTCGGCGACGAAGCAGACCTTCAGCGGCTGATCATCAAGCAAACGACCGTCAAGGAGCAGCCTTGCCTGTCGTTCGTCTATCGCTACAAGACCCGTGACATCACCAAGAACTTCCCGCTGGCCGAAGGCGTGGCGACCATCGCCGGGCTGTTGCCGGCGTCGTTCCGCAATGCCCATCTGCTGGCGGTGACCGACGAGGCGCAGCTGGAGTACAGCAAAAAGGGCAAGCCTTCGTTGTTCAGGAGCAAGCCCCAGCAATTGCGGGAAGTGCCCTCGGTGGAGCACAACCGCGAGAAGAACCGTTTTCTCGATCTGAGCCGGCCATTCCTGGCTGACCTGGGTGTGACCAACCACAAGCACGAGCTGATTCCGGCGATGTCGCGCAAGTGGAAGCAGATCAACAAGTTCATCGAAGTCTTCAGCCACGCGCTGACGTCCTCGCCGCTGGCCCTGGACAAGCCGGTACGGGTTTCGGACTTCGGTTCGGGCAAGGGCTACCTGACCTTCGCCATTCATGACTACCTGCGCAACACTCTGCAGGCCGAAGGCCTGGTGACCGGAGTCGAGCTGCGCGAGGACATGGTTCGGCTGTGCAACGAAGCTGCCGCGCGCTTGGAGCATCCGGGCCTGACCTTCCAGCACGGCGACGTGCGCAGCGTGGCCCCCAGTGCAGTGGACGTGATGATCGCCTTGCACGCCTGCGACATCGCCACCGATTACGCGATCCACATGGGCATTCGCTCGGGCGCTTCGATCATCATGTGCTCGCCGTGCTGCCACAAGCAGATTCGCTTGCAGATCCAGAGCCCGGCGTTGCTCAAACCGATGCTGCAATATGGCTTGCACCTCGGCCAGCAGGCGGAGATGGTCACCGACAGCTTGCGGGCGCTGTTGCTGGAAGCCTGTGGCTACGAGACCAAGGTGTTCGAGTTCATCTCCCTGGAACATACCAACAAGAACAAGATGATCCTGGCGGTCAAGCGCCCCGGGCCGGTGGAGCCCAAGGAGCTGTTGGCCAAGATCGAAGAACTCAAGGCGTTCTATCGCATCACCGAGCATTGCCTCGAAACCCTGCTGCGGGCCGACGGCTACCTCGCCTGACCGGCCATCGGCTGTTGCTGTGGGGGCGAGCTCCCACAGTGGGTCCGCCTGGCGTGCAACCCGTCAGTCAATGATCCGAGTTTTCCTCCCATTCCGGTACGGCGGACTACCTTTAATGCGTGCCCATCCACGCATTTCCCAAGGAGCCCAATCATGGCCGCGAAGAAAATCCTGATACTGGTCGGCGACTACGTCGAAGATTATGAAGTGATGGTGCCGTTCCAGGCCTTGCAGATGGTCGGCCACACCGTGCACGCGGTGTGTCCGGACAAAACCGCGGGCCAGACCGTGCGCACGGCTATCCATGACTTCGAAGGCGACCAGACCTATAGCGAAAAGCCCGGCCACCGGTTCGCCTTGAACCATGATTTCGCTGGTGTTGAGGCGGCTGACTACGATGCCCTGCTGATCCCTGGCGGTCGCGCGCCGGAATACCTGCGTCTGAACGAGAAAGTCTTGCAGCTGGTGCGAGATTTCGACCTGGCGGGCAAGCCGATCGCGGCGGTCTGCCACGGGGCGCAACTGCTGGCGGCGGCGGGGATCCTCGAAGGGCGGGAATGCAGCGCCTACCCGGCCTGTGCTCCAGAAGTACGCCTGGCGGGAGGGACCTATATCGATATTCCGGTGACGGAAGGTCACGTACAGGGCAATCTCGCCACCGCGCCGGCCTGGCCGGCTCATCCGAACTGGCTGGCGGGATTCCTGACGCTGCTGGGCACGGCCATTACGCTGTAGGGCGTTACGTACCCGGCCTGGCGGAACAAGCGCAGCGGGTCTTTACTGTCTGGGCAATCAACCCAGCCCAAGGGGAACGAACATGTCCGGATGGTACGAAATCAGCAAGACCAGCAGTGGCCAGTTTCGCTTTGTGCTCAAGGCAGCCAACGCCGAGACCATCCTGACCAGCGAGCTGTATGCTTCTCGCAGCGGTGCCGATGGCGGTATCGCCGCGGTGCAGAAAAACAGCCCGCTGGCCGAACGCTATGAGCTCAAGAACACGAAGGACGGTCATCCGTACTTCAATCTCAAGGCTGCCAACCATGAAGTGATCGGCAGCAGCGAGGCTTATTCATCGGACGCCGCCCGGGACAAAGGCATCGCCAGCGTCAAGGCCAACGGCCCCACCACCGTCATCAAGGACAAGACGCTGGCGGCGCTTTGACAGCAAACCCATGGGTGCCGGCCCCGTGGCGAGGGGATCTGCCCCCGTTGGGGCGCGCAGCAGCCCTCAAACATGACAACCTGGTCTGTCAGGAGAACCGTTTGTTTGGCTTTTGGGGGCGCTGCGCACCCCAACGGGGGCAAATCCCCTCGCCACAGCCCATCATGTATCCGATCCCAAAAGAGTCCTGTCCAATGCCGACTGTCTAAATCTCCACCGGCACCGACAGTTTCGGATCGCCCAGCGGATGGCTCTTGGCGTCGAAGAACCGCAACGCCACTTCCAGTCCCTGGAACAACTTGGCGTAGTGACGCTTCTGGTGCTGGATGAACGCCTGGCTGCGGGGATAGATCGAAATGGCCATGGTCCTGGGGCTGGCCTGGCGCAAGGCCTGGACGATGTGCCGGTCCTGCTCGCCCAGGGCATGGCCGAACAGGCACAGGTTGTCGCCGTGGTGCAGCAACTGGTCATAGCCGAACGACAGGTAGTCGGAACTGCGGATCGTCCTGAGCTTGTCCTCGCTGGGCCCTTCATTGACGAACAGCGGTACGTCGTCGAGGGTCTTGAGGGTGTTGTTGATGGCGAAGTTGCCCAGCAGTGTGCCCTCGGTGGAGGTGAGCCTGCGCGCGGTGCCGTCCTGGTTGCGCACCAGGTGCAGGCCGCCGTGCAGGTAGAGCAGGCGCGTCTTGTCCGAGCAGGCGTGGTTCAGGTCGAAACGTTGATCGTCGCCGCTGAACAGATCGGTGAGGGTGCCTGGTTCATGCTGCAGCGCCCAGTGGTTGAGCAGGTCATAGTTGGTGGTGAATACCGTGCGGTAGCGACTCAGCTCCCGGTTCAACGTTGCCAGGGTTGCCGGCTGCACCAGTCGCCAGGGAATGTGCACGGCGTGCACGGTGTTGATCAGCGCTTCCTTGATCGCGTAGTAGCGATTACGCGGGGCGGCGGAGCTGACGGCCAGGGCCTTGTTGATCCGGCTGGTGGTTTTCAGCGCACCGAGCACCTGCTCGAAGCTGCGCGTCTGCATTGCGTCGAACACGCTCAGTTCCGACGGGCTCAGGGGCTTTTCCTCGACCGTGCGGGCGTTCTCGAACAGCGAGTCATAGCCAAAGTCGTCCCATATGGCGCGGCTGGCACCGTTACCCACCAACAGGCCGCTGAAAGCGGTGTTGGCGCGCAAGGCCTCCCAATCTTCGAGCCGGGCGTCATATTCCTGGAAATCGGTCATTGCGAAGCTCATCCAAAACGTGGCAAAGGCAGGGCGCGACTTTATCACGACAGACTCTTGAGCCAGATCAAGGAATGCCGTGACCGCTCGGTCAATCCTGTAGGCACGCCGATCCGGCTTCCCCAGGAGCATGTTCCCATGAGCAGCACTTTCTTCATCCCAGCCGTGAATGTCATGGGGCTGGGCTGCCTCGACGAGGCCATGACCGCCATCCGCAACTATGGTTTTCGCAAGGCGTTGATCGTCACCGATGCCGGGCTTGCCAAGGCCGGCGTTGCCGACAAGCTGGCGGGACTACTGGCCGCACAGGACATCGATTCGGTCGTTTTCGATGGCGCAAAACCCAACCCGAGCATCGCCAACGTCGTGCAGGGGTTGGGCCTGCTGAAAGAAACCCGGTGCGATTTCGTGGTTTCGCTGGGCGGTGGTTCGCCTCACGACTGCGCCAAGGGCATCGCCCTGTGTGCCACCAACGGCGGGCAGATCGGTGACTACGAAGGCGTCGACCGTTCGAGCAAGCCGCAATTGCCGCTGATCGCCATCAATACCACTGCCGGCACCGCCAGTGAGATGACGCGCTTCTGCATCATTACGGACGAATCGCGCCATGTGAAAATGGCGATTGTCGATCGCAACGTGACACCGCTCATGTCGGTCAACGACCCGGCGTTGATGGTGGCGATGCCCAAGGGCCTGACTGCCGCCACGGGCATGGATGCGTTGACCCATGCCGTGGAGGCCTACGTGTCCACCGCCGCGACCCCGATTACCGATGCCTGCGCCCTGAAAGCCGTCACCCTGATCAGCAACAACCTGCGCCTGGCGGTGCGCGACGGCAATGACCTGGCGGCACGGGAGAACATGGCTTACGCACAGTTCCTCGCCGGGATGGCCTTCAACAATGCATCGCTGGGGTTCGTGCATGCGATGGCGCATCAGTTGGGCGGCTTCTATGACTTGCCGCACGGGGTATGCAACGCCGTGCTGTTGCCACACGTGCAGGCATTCAACGCCTCGGTGTGCGCCGACAGGCTGGCCGATGTGGGCCGCGCCATGGGCGTCGATCTGCCTGGATCCAGCCCGGAGGAGGGCGCGCAGGCCGCCATTGCGGCGATTCGTGCCTTGGCCAGCGACGTGGACATTCCCGCAGGCCTGCGGGAGTTGGGTGTACGCCTCAATGATGTGCCGGTGCTGGCCGCCAACGCCCTGAAGGACGCCTGCGGCTTGACCAATCCGCGAGCAGCGGACCAGCGGCAAATCGAGGAAATTTTCCGCACCGCGTTCTAGGCTGTGTCTGAAAAGTCTTGAGACGAAGGTCAGGCGAGGCCGTTTTCAACGCAGCATGAACGAGTATCAAGGCTTTTCTTACAGGGCCTGACGGGGTTGGGGCGGCAAGGATCTGGCACACAGCATTGCCGCCATCGCCAGCAACGTACACAACGCTGCCAACGGCCAGGCCTGCTCGCTCAACAGCAGGCTGGCCATGGCGCCGATCAACGATGCCATCCATTGATGCAGAAAGCCGCTCAACGCCATGGCATAGGCGCCCGGTATCGGTGAACCCTCATTGGCCAGGGACAGGCTGATGGGGTAGTTCAGCGACTGGCCGAACACGGCGAAGCAGTACGGCAGCCAGAAGAGCACCGCCACGCTGCCCAGGCTGAGGCTGGCCGCCAGCATGGTCGCGCTGCCGCCCAGTACCAGGGCGATACCCCAGCCCATCAGCCGTCGCTGGCCGATGCGCAATACGCAGGCATTGACCACCAATGCGCCGAGCAAGTACGCCGCGCTGATGGGCCAGCCCAGCAGGCCGTACTCGATCGCCGACCAGTGAAAGCTGTCACGCAGGATCAGCGGCGCGGCAGTGTTGAAGGCAATGATCACACCGTAACCCAACCCACCCGCCAGGGCGGGCAGGAGAAAGCCAGGGTGCTTCAGGATCTGCCCATACACGCGCCACGCCGGTTGACCGTTTTTCTCCTCCGTCAGCCTCGGGAACCTGGCCCGGGACACGGCTGCGGCCATTACCAGGCTGGCAGCGCCGAGCCCCTGGAAGATCGCCGCCCAGCCGAAAGCGGCCTGGATCAGGGAGCCGAGGTATTGGCCGATACCGAGGGCGATCACAAAGGCGATGGACAACCACGCCAGGGATTTGGCCAGCAGGTCGCCGCTGAAGCTGTCCCGGATCAACACCCTCGCCATCACCGAAATGCCGCTGGCCCCGATGCCCTGGATCAGCCTGAAGGCCAGGAACGCTTCCACGCCAGTTCCCAGGGGCAGGGCCAGGTTGGCCAGCCCGTATAGCGCCAACGCCGCCAGCAACACCGGCTTGCGCCCCAACCCCTGGCTCAGGCTGCCCCAGGCCAGCATGGGCAGTGCCATGCCGATCAGGTACACCGGCAGTCCCCAGGACACCCGTGAAGCATCGTCGCCCAGGTCCCGGGCCATGTCAGGCAAGGCCGGCAAGTAGATGCTCATGCCCAGTTGGGCCAGGAAAACCGTGGTGCAGGTGACGATCAGGGTTGTACGGTTCTTCATCAGTGGCCTGTACGGTTGATTTGAGTGCACGAATGAGCCGCACAGGCTACCCGTTTTCGTTCAGGGGCGGATTTCACGCCCGTGAGCTTTCAGCAGGTCGGTCATCTGTTCGCAGAACGACCGGATCACCCCTGGTTCCATGTCGGCCCGCAGGGTGATACGTATCGCGGCCTTGTTCTGCGGCACGACAGGGAAGAACACCGCCGAGGTGAAATACCCAAGCTCGGCCAGTTCCACCGCCAGCCGATTGGCCAGGGCTGCTTCGCCGCACGGTATCAGGCGGATCGCCATGGGATTGCCGTACTGTTCGGTGCGGATAAGGCTGTCGAACAGTCGGATATTAGCCTGCAAGCGCTCCTGCAAGGAGCCCAGCTCTCGGCTGCGATGCAGGCGGATCGAGGCCATGCCGGCGCCGATGGCCGCTGCGTTCAGGCTCTGCGACCAGTTGCTGGGGCCACCGTAGCGCTGCACCAGCGCCTTGTGCCTTTCACTGCCGAACATCGCCAGGCCCCCGCTGGCCCCGAAGGATTTGGCCAGGGAAGCGACGATCAGGGTGCGTTCGTCCACGGTGGGAAGGCGCGAGCGGACCAGGCCGGCGCCGCATTGGCCCACGGTGGACAGCGCGTGGGAGTCGTCCAGGTACAGGAACAGGCCGTAGCGCTGCTTGAGATATAACAGGCTATCGAGGTCCGCCATCCCGCCCATGCTGTAGGCACCGTCGGTCACATAGGCCACGTTGCGTTGGCGCTTGCACAGGTCCTCGATGAAATCCATGTCGTTATGGGGGCAGGTGAGGACCTGGGTTTCATCGGCGCAAGCAGTCTTGAAGTGGTTCATCGAATAGTGGGCATGCTTGTCGAATATCATGACCGGCGGCCTGTTGTCGGTGAGCACGCCACTGGCCAGCAATGGCAGGATTCCCGCACTGGCCGCGCTGCAGGACAGGGCACTCAGGCAACTGGCACCGAACAGCTCCGACAACTGGGCCTCGTATCGGGCCAGGATCGCCAGCTTGCAGCGGTTCTTCGAGTTGGCGACCCGCAGGGTGCCGGTTTCCCACAACGCGGTCATGGCGCCGTCAAGCAATGCGGGGTGGTAATCCAGGCCCAGGTAGGAGGTCGTGCAGAAATGATGAAAGGTGCGACCGTACTGGTCGACCAGGACGTTGGGTGTCTTGACCTCGACGTTGAGTCCCGAGATCTTCCCGATTTCGGCGTTCTGCCAATCCTGGTCCGCCAGGGCAATGACCTTGCGGTAGTTGGTGAAACGATGGGTCGGCTGCGTGGTCTGGTTCATGGCGCGATTACATTCCTTGGTTGAGGGGTTCTGTCCGTGGGGTGTTTCGATATCTGTGTGTTTCCGGACTTTACAGACCACTGCCCAAGGCTTTGAATCGGCCGTTTCCGGCGTCTTTGAGGGGGGCTGGAGAGTTCTGTGTAGGACGTTGCCTATGAACGTGGACGAGGAATTCCCTGGTGGAGTGGGAGCTCGTTACAATGTTTGTCGATGCCCCGGAGCCGCTGCGTTGGGGGGTGTGTACAGCGTCCTCTCTTGTCCATTTCTTTCGCAAGGTTCCTGTCGATGCTTTCAGGCCTCAACCATCTGACCCTCGCGGTCACCGAGCTGGACCGAAGCGTGGGCTTTTATCGCGACCTGTTGCAGTTTCGTCTCGAGGCGCGCTGGGACAGCGGGGCCTATCTGTCTTTGCCGGGCTTGTGGTTGTGCCTGTCCCTCGACCCATTACGCACGACCGGGCCGGCGGCGGATTACACCCATTACGCGTTCAGCCTGGCGGCCGAGGGTTTCCCGCGTCTGGTGGCGCGGCTCAAGGCGGCCGGGGTCGCATCGTGGCGGGACAATCGCAGCGAAGGCGATTCGTTCTATTTCCTGGACCCGGACGGGCACAAGCTCGAACTTCATGTGGGCGACCTGGCGTCGCGTCTGAAGGCCTGTCGGCAGGCGCCTTACGCCGGCATGGAGTTCTTCACGGTGCCGTGACAAGGCCTTCTGTCGGGGAAAGATGGCTTAACGCAATCATTTTTCCGGAGGGCCTGAATGACTGCGCTATCCTCATCATATATTGCGCGCCGGATCATCGGATTCGCACATGACTGCATTCTCCGGATGGCGTTCAGCTCCATGGATACCCCTAATGCCACGCCGCTGGCCAGTTACCTCGACCTCCTGCTGGACGCTGTGTGCGCCGTAGACGCCCATGGTCGGTTCGTGTTCGTCAGTGCCGCCTGTGAGCGCATTTTCGGCTATACACCCCGGGAACTGATCGGTCGGTCCATGATCGAGCTGGTACACCCCGACGACCGCCAGCGAACCCTCGACGCCGCGCGGGAAATCATGGGGGGAGACCCCAAGTTCAACTTCGAGAACCGTTACCTGCGCAAGGACGGTCGGGTGGCGCACATTCTCTGGTCGGCACGCTGGTCGTCACAGGACCAACTGCGGATCGCCGTGGCGCGGGACATCACCGAGCGCAAGCAGGCCGAGTCCCGGCAGGCGGCGCTGTATGCGATCTCCGAAGCGGCCCATGCCGCGGCGGATCTGCTGGGGTTGTTCAAGCGCATTCACCTGATCATCGGTGAGTGGCTGCCGGCGCTGAATTTCTCGGTAGCGCTGTACGACGAGCAATGTGCCCAGCTGGATTTCGCTTATCACGTCGACGGCCGGGAAGGGCAGCCCGAGTTGCCGGATACGGTGACCGGGCGGTTGTGCGCAGAAGTGATTCGCAGCGGCCAGCCGATCCTGCTGACCTCTGATCGCGACTCGCTGCCATCGGGTTTGCGTGACCTGGCGACACAGCCGGGCGCACCCTGTTGGCTGGGAGTGCCGCTCAATGCCCAGAACGGCACGATCGGGGCGCTGATCGTCAAGAGCGCCCAGGACGACGAGCGCTATACCGAGCAGGACAAGGAGCTGCTGCAATATGTCTGTGCGCAGCTCACCATCGCCATCGAACGCCAGCGCCTGCATGCCCGCTTGCAGCGCATGGCGCAATACGATCAGTTGACCCAGATACCCAACCGCGAATTGCTGCGTGAGCGGTTCAAGGCTGCGCTGGCCAGCGCCCGTGCGGTGTCGGGACGCATGGCCTTGCTGTATATCGACCTGGATCGGTTCAAGCAGGTCAATGACACTTTCGGCCACGGTGTGGGCGATCTGCTGCTGCAAGCGGTGGCCAGCCGACTGCAGGGCTGCATCCGTGAGAGCGATACCGTGGCGCGCATTGGCGGCGACGAGTTCGTGGTGCTGCTCCATAGCATCCAGGCCCTGGACGATGCGCGCCGTGTCCAGGAAAAGATCCGTCATGCACTGAGCCAGCCGCTGCGCCTGGACGGACACAGCCTGAGCATCGAGCCCAGTATCGGCGTGGCCTGTTTTCCAGACCATGGCAGTGAAGACGTGGCCCTGTTCCGCCACGCCGACGAGGCGATGTACGCTGCCAAGCGCCACAATCACAAGGCCCTCGGCCTCTGACCCGGTGTCACCGTTCGTCGTGACGCCGTCGGCTTCGGCAAAACCTTCCAGCCCGTTTTCCTTTCGAATGTCAGGCGAGCAGTGCTCGTGACATCCATGTATCTGGAGGGCCGGACCATGCCAGGTTCACGAAGCAATTATCCGGGAAACATCGTTCACGATCGAACGAAGGTGTCTGAAGCGGGTCGCAAAAGTGGGAGAACCACCATCATGAGCGTCGATAAGCACCCGTCAAAAGTCGAAATCGGCCGCAAGCCGGGTCAGACGTCTCGCTGAATGTCACCGGTGGTTCTGATTCAGAGGCAGGAAAACCTGCCGGGACTTTTACTTCGAGGAGGGCGCGACCATGAGCCGGATGGCCACCTTTTTACGCACCAGCAGTCTTGTCGTGCTGATGGGCCTGGGTGCCAACAGTGCCTGGGCCCAATCGCCGACCGAATTCATCAACGATGCCTCAGCCAAAGGCATGGCCGACATCGAGGCCAGCCGCATGGCCCACGGGAAAGCCGAATCCAGGGAGGTCAAGGATTACACCATCATGGTGATCAACGACCGCACCACGGCCAACCAGCACCTGGCCAAGATTGCGAAAAAACTCGACCTGCCCGTCGAGCCCAGGGAAGCGGTGGCCGAGAAGGCCAAGACCCTGATACCGCAAGTCCAGGAAGGCGAATCGTTCGAGGCGGCCTACGCCGCCAGCCAGGTCAAGGCCACCGAGGAAGCCATCGCGCAGATCCAACAGGAGGCCCAGACCACCAACGTGCCGGAGATCAAGGCGTTCGCCGACGAGACCTTGCCCAAGTTGCAGACCCATCTGGAAATGGCCAGGGCGCTCCAGGCCAGCCGCTGATCCAAGGCTTGACTCATATTCAAGGCCGGGGCGATTACGTCCCGGTTCACCTTGCCCGCAGAAAGGAGAACCTCGATGTCCACACGCCGAGAACCCAATCAATATGCGATGCAGAACCCGTTGACCCAGTATCCTCGCCCGCCTTTCCCTGACCAGCCCCAATCACCGCCGGGTATCGACCAGGACATGGTGCCCAAGCCGGATCATGGTGAGAAAAGCTATCAAGGATTCGGCCGCCTGGAGGGCCGCAAAGCCCTGGTTACCGGCGCCGATTCAGGTATCGGTCGTGCGGCGGCCATCGCCTATGCACGAGAAGGTGCCGACGTCGCGATCAATTACCTGCCCAGTGAAGAGCGTGATGCCCGGCAAGTCATCGAACTGATCGAAGCCGAGGGCCGCAAGGCCATTGCGATTCCTGGCGATCTCAAGGACGAGGCATTCTGCGTCCAACTGGTGAAAAGCGCCCATGAGCAACTGGGAGGACTGGACATCCTGGTCAATGTGGCCGGCAAACAGGAAGCGCAGAAAGACATCGCCGACATCACCACCGCTCAGTTCGACGACACCATGAAAACCAACATCTATGCGATGTTCTGGCTTTGCAAGACCGCGGTGCCGCTGATGCCGGCCGGAGCGACCATCATTAATACCGCGTCGATCCAATCCTACGATCCGTCGGCGACATTACTGGATTACGCCACCACCAAGGCGGCCATCGTGGCGTTCACCAAGGCGCTGGCTGGCCAGGTCATCGGCAAGGGCATCCGGGTCAACGCCGTGGCACCGGGGCCGATCTGGACCGTGTTGCAGCCCAGTGGCGGGCAGCCCCGGGAGAAAATACCGACCTTCGGTTCCCAGGTCCCGATGAAGCGTCCCGGCCAGCCGGCCGAATGCGCGCCGCTCTACGTGTTGCTGGCTTCCCAGGAGTCGAGCTATATCACCGGCGAAGTGTTCGGTGTGACAGGCGGTAATCCGCTGCCCTGAGGCACGATAGGCTGCGCGGGTGAGAGGTTGTCTCGCTCGCGCAGTCACGCCTTCAGCATTGATTCAGGTCCACCTTGTTCTGCTCCTCAAGACCCTCCAGGTTTTTCGCCTCGCCCTGGCCCATGGCCTGGTAGTGCTTGCGCAGGGCCTCCAGTTGCTTGAGGTCCAGGGATTCGAGGCCAAGCATCGCGTTCTGCGCCTCTTTGGTCGCCCGCAGTAACTCGTCGACCTTCAGGTGCAGGATGTCGGTATCGCGGTTTTGCGTGTTCTGGATGAGGAATACCATCAGGAAGGTAATGATCGTCGTCGATGTATTGATGATCAGTTGCCACGTATCGTTGAACTTGAAGAAAGGCCCGCTGATAGCCCAGAGCGCCAACAATACGAGGGCTCCCAGGAATGTCTTTGGGCTCCCCGCCCACAGGGACAGTTTCTGAGCGATTTTTGCGAAGGTCATTGCTGTGTTCCTTGTAGGATTCACCTGTCTGGTGTGACAGCAACGAAACGGTGAAAATTCTACTTACATTCTTCCCCGTGACGGCCTGCGGACGTTCATCGCTCAGGGCGAAAAATGGCGCAACCATCGCGATGTTCAAGGGTCATTGTTTAAACCCATCCCCTGGAGTAAGCCATGAACCTCGCACGCACTTTCTGCCTCGCCTGCTGCCTGCTTGCCTTGCAAGGCTGCTTCGACAATTCGGACAACGAGACCAAGGACAACACCGACGGCTCCAAGTCTTCGGTGCAGATGCAGGAGTCCGGTTCCGAGAAGAAATAACGAATGTGCTCGCAGACATGATCGATGTACAAATATCGAACAAAAAAAAACCGGCCCTGGGAGGCCGGTTTTTTTGTATCTCCAGTCATTGAATGACGTGAGATCGGAATCTGATTGGAGCGGGTGAAGGGAATCGAACCCTCGTTATCAGCTTGGGAAGCTGGAGTAATGCCATTATACGACACCCGCTCAGAGCGGCTGACTTTGTACCAGAAGTGGGCGTGGATTTGAAGTTTTTCTTTACCGGCGGTGACGTCGCTTGCCTGCGCAGGCCTTCGGCCAGTGCGGTCGTTGGCGAGCAGGCCCCGCTATCGAGGGGCTTGCCCGCCAAGACTCGGTTTCAAATGGCCAGCGCATGGTGGTCCTGCACGTAGTTGTAGCGCGACCGGATTTCATAGCGGCTGGGCTGGAGGAAGTTCAGCAAGGCGTCGCGGCTGTCGCGGCAGGCGGCCTTGTGTTCCATGTCCAGGAAGTGCCCCGTGGCTTGTACCGTGCTGAAGGTGCTGTCCTGCACATGTCGAGCGAACAGCCTCGCGTCGTTGGCGGTGGTGTATTCGTCCCATTCTCCATTGAGAAAAAGCACCGGCACGTTGATTTTCTTCGCCGCATCGACGTAGCACGCCAGATCGCTGTGGAGCACTTCGTTGATATGAAAATGCATCTGGGTGTATTCATGCTCGGCCAGGCTGCTGACATGGCGATAGTTGAAGCGCTTGAACAATGGCGGTAGATGCTTGCCGATGGTGTTGTTCACCAGATGGCCCACACGGTCGCCGTCCAGGTGGCTGAGGTAGTCGACGCCACGTTCCAGGTAATCGCGCATCGGTGCGTTGAGCACGGGAGAGAACGAGCTGATCACGGCCTTTTCGATGCGCCGTGGGCGCTGGGCCAAGGCGTTCAGCGCGGCGGTTCCTCCCCAGGAAAACGACAGCACATGCTCGGCGGCGAAGTGGTCGATCAGTTCCAGGAGAATCTGCCCTTCATCCTCCTTCGTCAGCATTTTTTCGTGCCGGTTGTGGGGTTTGGACTTGCCTGCGTAGGGCTGGTCGTACAGGACGACGTTGAATTGCGGATGCAGGTTCTTGACGGTCTGGGCAAACGACGCGGTGGTGGCCAGCGAGCCGTTGACCAGGATGATGGTCTTTTGCGCGGCGTCTGCGCGATAGAACTCCGTGTAAACCCGATACTGACCTTGTATATCCAGCACAGCGATTTCTGGCCTCATGTCATCAGACTCCTGGCAAGCGGGTATGCGCGCAATGAGATTGCACGGGCAATGTGACAGGTAGGCATACGCCTGGAAGATAAGGCCCATGTCGATCCGGCAGGACTGGTCGACGGGTGTTGTTATAGGCGGGCAGATTGCCGGTGGATAACGCGAGGGCTGGGGGACCCCGGCCGGCAAAAAGTTTCTTGGAAGTATGATATGACTCGTCGGTCACATTTCGGCCGACGGTTTGATTCAAGCAGGGGGGCGACCGTTGCGCAAGTACCCTTCGAAAAATTGTTCGACACTTTCTGCCCGACGGTCATCGGTTCAGATCAGGCGGATCTCGTCAGGGCGCAGTGCGCGGTATCGGCCCGGCTCCAGGTCGGCGTCCAGCACCAATGGACCCATGCGTTCCCGGTGCAGGCGCAACACTTTGTTGTCGAAGTGGCCGAACATGCGTTTGACCTGATGGTAGCGGCCTTCCACGATGCTCAGCCGCGCGGAATTAGGCCCCAGCAACGTCAGCTCCGCCGGTTGGGTGGTGAGGCCTTCGAAGGCGAAGTACAGGCCACGGGCGAAGGTGGTGGCGTACTCGTCCGTGATGGTTCGCTCGGTCTCGACGTAATAGACCTTGGGCAACCGGGTCTGCGGTTGGGTCAGGCGCCGCGACCAGTTGCCGTCATTGGTGATCAGCATCAGCCCGGTGGTATTGAAGTCCAGGCGTCCGGCGATGTGCAGGTCGTCCTTGTCCGGTTCGTCCAGCCAGTCCAGCACGGTGGGGTGTTGCGGATCACGGGTGGCGCTGACGCAACCGGTGGGCTTGTGCAGCATGAAATAGCGCGCCGGTCGACCGGCCTGCAACAGTTCGTCGTCCACCTCGACGCGGCTGAACTCACGAACCTGGGCATGAGGGTCATTGACCACCTGGCCATCGATCCGCACCCGGCGTTCGACCAGCAACAGTCGGGCCTGTTGGCGATTGAAACGTGGCAGGTTGCTGAGGAAACGGTCGACGCGCATGGGCAGTTCAGGCAAGGAGGCGGAGGGCGGGCATCTTACGCGATCGGTCGGGCATTGGCGCGCAACTGGTCGTCCACCCGGGCGCATCGCGGGCACAGGCAGGACTTGTCGCGCAGCTCGGCGGGCAAGGCTTCGAGCACGGACTGATCGATACTCACGCCGTAGCACCAGCAGGCCCGGTCGGCGGTCTTCGGGTCGGCGAGGGTGCAGTCATTGGTGGCGCCGCAGGCGGGGCAGAGGTCAGGTTTATTCATAGCTCGAATGGGGCATTTCCACGCAGGTTCGGTTGCTTCCGGTCTGTCGGGCGCGTTGCAGCGCATGATCGGCCCGGGACAGCAGGCTATGCAAGGTGTCTTCGTCCTGCACGGTGGTCAGGCCGATGCTGATGGTGGCCTGCAATTGCTTTCCGCTGCAGAAATAGCGCTGCTGCTGGATGTGCTGGCGGGTTTTCTCCGCGATCCTCAAAGCGTTCTGCCCATCGGTGTCCTTGAGCAACAGGACGAAAGCGTCGGCGCTCCAGCGGCATACGATGTCCGAGTGCCGCAGTGAGTCGGTCAGGTCGCGGGCCAGGGCGGTCAGCAACTGATCGCTGGCGATGTGGCCATGGGTGCTGTCGAGTTGCCTGAAGTTGTCCACTTCCAGCAACAACGCGCTCAAGGGCTTGGGCTCGCGCTGGGCTTCATGCAGGGCCTGCACCGCCAACAGGTCGAAGCCCCGGCGATTGGGCAGCTCGGTCAGGCCGTCAAGGATGGACTGAGCGTCGATCCTTTGTTGATAACTGGCGATCAACCGATAGAGCACCACAACCACGGCCACTGTGACCAGCAGACCGATCAGCAGGTTGATGTACAGCGCCTTGAGGACGTTGTCTCGCAGCGATGTACCGGCCGCGTAATACCCCAGCAGCGAGGTCACCAGGAAGCCGGCACCGACCAGGATGGCCAACATCAGCACCGGCGAGCGCTGGGAATACAACGACGGACGAAGCGACATGGCGATTCCCTTGGCGTGACCCGATGGAATCAGTTTAGTGGCCTTGCAGGAAAAGGTGTCCGGATTTGCAGAACCGTGGCGAGGTTGCAGCCTCGCCACGACTGACCGCTATCGCAGGCTTCGAAGGTAAGCCCGCCATCCACCCAGTTCGCTGATGTCCCGCGCGCCTTCCAGGCCATAGGGCTCGCAAATGAACCCGCTTTCCCAACGGCCGTCGGCGAGCTGCACCTTGCCCAGCCCCAGCGGCGCGGGAATACCGGTCAGGAACGAGCCCAGTTCGCTGCTGGGCAACTCCCAGACCTCCACTTCGATCGCCACGCCGCCCTCATTGACGCGCAGCATGCCAGGGCGCAGCGGCGGGCCGCCGGCCAGGGCGTAGAGGCGGTAATCCGGCGAGCTGTGGGTGGCTTCGACCAGGCGGGCGCCGCGTCGCTGGAGCTGCCAGTTCAAGGCCAGCCCATCGAGATGCGCGCCACAGACCACCAGCCGTGCCCGATCATGACGCGCCGGGTTGACAGGAACTGGCAGTGCCGGCATCTGCTGGCGCTGCAAGGCGTCGGCGACGCTCAGCAGGTATTGATCGGTGAAGGCCCGACCGAACAACGTCACGCCCCAGGGCAGACCATTGGCCATGAATGCGCTGGGGACGGCCACGGCGGCGTAGTCCAGCAGGTTCATGAAGTTGGTGTAGTAACCCAGCTCCGAATTGCGCAGTACCGGTTCGGCGGCGAGCTCGGCGAGGGTCACCGGGCGACCGATGGTGGGGGTGAGTACGCAGTCGAGGCTTTGCAGGGCACGGTCGCATCGGGCCTTGAGTGCTTGCAGGCGATACTGGGCGCGGAAGGTCTGCACGCCATCCACGCCGGGCGCTTTCGCCAGTACTGCGCGGATGACCGGCAGGACCGCATCGGGCTGACGCTCCATCAACTCACCGACCACGCTGTAGCGCTCGGCCACCCAGGGGCCTTCATAAAGCAGGCGCGCAGCTTCGAGGAAGGGCGACAGGTCCAGCTCCACCGCCTCGCCGCCCAGGCGTTCGAGGCGCTCGATGGCCTCCTGAAACAAGCTGGGTCCTTCATCGCAGCCGAAAAACTCCAGGTCCTGCTGGCGCGCAACGCCGAAGCGAAAGCGTTGCGGCACGCCGAAAGCCGAGCTGTCGTTCCATTGCCGATTGCAACGGCTGTATTCGTCCCCCGGGTCGAGACGGGCCGTCAGCGCCAGCAGCTGGCTGGCTTCCCGGGCCGTTGCGGTGAATGTCGTCACGCAGTCCAGCGTACGGCAGGCAGGGATCACGCCTGCCGTGGAAATCAAACCCTTGGTGGCTTTCAACCCCACCAGGTTGTTCAACGCTGCGGGTACTCGGCCGGAGCCCGCAGTGTCGGTGCCCAAGGCGAAGCTGGCGACTCCCAGTGCCACCGCCAGCGGCGATCCGGCGCTGGAGCCACCCGCCGGATAATCGGGCAGGACACTGTTGCGGCAAGCACCATAGGGCGTGCGGGTGCCGTTGAGCCCGGTGGCGAACTGGTCGAGGTTGGTCTTGCCAAGGGGAATCGCGCCCAGCGCCAGCAACTGTTCGACGATGCTTGCTGAACGGTGCGGCACGTAGGCGAACGCCGGGCAGGCGGCGGTGGTGGGAATGCCGGCCAGGTCGATGTTGTCCTTGATGGCGAACGGTACGCCATACAAGGGCAGGTTTTCCAGGTCTTGGCTTTCCAGGGCCGCCAGGTAGGGTTCCAGTTCTTCGGGCGACAACAGGTGGATGAACAGGTGGTAGTCCGGGTTGAGCGCGGCGGCTTTTTCCCGCAGGGCCAGTATCAGTTGGCGAGGCGTCAGTTCGCCGCTGCGGTAGGCGTTACGCAGGTCGTCCAGCTGTAGGGATGGGCTCATGGCATTGATCCTTCGATTGAGTTCAGTCACGTTGCAGCACCACGACGCGCTGTCCGGCACGCACCGCCGAGCCTGGCTGGACATGCACCTGGCGCACCACGCCGGCCACCGGAGCCAGTACCGGGATCTCCATTTTCATCGACTCCAGGATCACCAGCACGTCTCCGGCGGCGACCCGTGCGCCGGCGGCCACCTGGACCTGCCAGAGGTTGCCGGCGATATGGCTGTCGACGCTTACTTGATCCGCGTCCAGCCTTGCGTCCTCAGTGGGCGCGGGCGTCGGTTCCTCGCTGTCGAAGTGGGCCTGGCCGCTGGCGATCCAGCGCTCGCGTTCGGCATTGAACGCGTGTTGTTGCTGCTGGCGAAACGCGGCGATGCTGTCGGCTTCCCGCGCCAGGAAACGCTGGTAGTCGGCCAGGTTGAGCTGGCTGTGTTCGATGGCAAGGTCGAAGCGGTCCAGGGGGAAATCCCGACGGATGCGCAACAGCTCATCGGCACTGACCGGGTAGAAACGGATCTGGTCGAAAAAGCGCAGCAGCCAGGGCTTTCCTTCGAACGCGGCGACATCCCGATAGCGATTCCACATCTGCAACGTGCGGCCGACGAACTGATAGCCGCCAGGCCCTTCCATGCCGTACACGCACAGATAGGCACCGCCGATGCCCACCGAGTTTTCCGCGGTCCAGGTGCGGGCCGGGTTGTATTTCGTGGTCACCAGCCGATGGCGCGGGTCCAGCGGGGTAGCGACCGGCGCGCCGAGGTAGACATCGCCCAGCCCCATCACCAGGTAGCTGGCCTCGAACACCGTGCGTTGCACTTCGTCCAGGTTGGGCAGGTCGTTGATCCGGCGGATGAACTCCAGGTTGCTCGGGCACCAGGGTGCGTCCTTGCGCACGGTGGTCATGTATTTTTCAATCGCCAGCTGGCAGGCCGGGTCGTCCCAGGACAGCGGCAGATGGACGATGCGCGACGGCACCTGCAGGTCTTGCGCGGCGCATACCGCATCCCATTCTCCGGCGACGATGGCCAGCAGATCGGCCAGGGGCAATCGCTCGGGCTGGTAGTGCACCTGGAGCGAGCGGATGCCGGGCGTCAGGTCGACCACGCCATCCAGTCGTTTCTGTTCCAGGGCCTGCATCAGGGCATGGGCGCGAAAGCGCAGCACCAGGTCCAGTTCGGGCGCGCCGATTTCCAGCAGCAGGTGGGTATCGCCGGACAATCTTGCCACCAGGTGGGTATCGTCCTGGCCGATATCCAACACCACAGGCGACGCGATCCCCTGTGGGAGCGAGCTTGCTCGCGACAGCGGCGGGACATCCAACATCGAGGGGACTGACAGATCGCTATCGCGAGCAAGCTCGCTTCCACAGCAAGCCCATTTCAGGGCCAGTGAGCGGGCGGTCTTCAGGTCCACCGGCACGAAGCGCACCTGGTCCCCTGCCTTGAGCTGCCCCAGTTGCCAGAGGTCCGCCTCGATCACGGTCACCGGGCAAACGAAGCCGCCCAGGCTCGGTCCGTCGGGGCCGAGGATAACCGGCATGTCGCCGGTAAAATCCACGGCGCCGATGGCGTAGGGGTTGTCGTGGATATTGGAGGGGTGAAGTCCGGCCTCGCCGCCATCGGCGCGTACCCATTCGGGTTTCGGCCCGATCAGTCGGATGCCGGTTCGGCTGGAGTTGAAATGCACTTCCCATGAGGTATCGAAGAAGGTCTGGATGTAGCGCTCGGTGAAATATTCGGGCGCGCCGTGCGGACCGTAGATCACACGGATCTGCCGCACGGGCGGCAACTCGATGGGCGTTTCGCTGATCGACGGCAACTCGAGGCGCCCGTCCAGCGCAGCCAGGTGCAGTACATCGCCGGTGCACAATGCGCGCCCGGCGTGGCCGCCGAACTGGCCGAGGGTGAACGTACTTTTGCTGCCCAGGTAGTCCGGTACCTGCAGGCCGCCCTGCAGGCACAGATAGCTGCGCGCCCCGGCGCCGCAAAGGGTTCCGATGGCGAGGGTGGAGCCGGCGGCGATGGCCAATGGGGTGTTCATCGGCACAGGTTCATCGTTGAGGCTCAACGCGATCGTCGCGCCCGTCACGGCAACCCGGGCATCGCAGTTGAAGCGCAGCAGCGGGCCACTCATGGTGATTTCCAGTGCAGCCGCGCCTTCTTCATTCCCCAGCAGGCGATTGCCCAGGCGCAGCGAGCGGCTGTCCATCGGTCCCGATGGCGGCACCCCCACCGCCCAATAGCCGAGGCGACCTGGATAATCCTGGACGCTGGTCAGGGTGCCTGGGCTGAGCACTTCGAACGTGTTGGCGCGATAGACCAGGGTTTCCAGGCAGCGGGTCCAGGGCTGGCCGTTGGCGAAGGGCGCGTCGAGAAGAATCTGTTGCAGGTATTCGCGGTTGGTTTCGACGCCGTACAGCAGGCTGTCTCCCAGCGCCTGGTGCAGGCCCAGGCGCGCCTGTTCACGTGTGGGCGCCCAATGAATGACCTTGGCGATCATCGGGTCGAAGTAGGGCGGGACCTGGCAACCGGCCTCGACCCAGGTGTCGATGCGCAGGCGTTTGCCATCGGTTGGCGGGAATTGCACGGACGTCAGCAAACCGGGGCTTGGCTGGAAATCCCGGCCTGGATCTTCGGCATACAGGCGCGCCTGGATCGCATGCCCCTCGGCTTTCAAGCCCAGGCTCAGTTCGCTCAAGGGCGGCAGCTCGCCGGCGGCCAGTTCCACCATCCAGCGCACCAGGTCCACGCCCCATACTTGCTCGGTGACGCCGTGCTCCACTTGCAGACGGGTATTGACCTCCAGGAAATAAAAGCGCCCCGCGTCACTGTCGAACACGAACTCCACAGTGCCGGCGCTGCGGTAGTTCACCGCCCGGGCCAGCTTGGTCGCCGCCGCGCAGAGTTCTTCGGCCATTCCCTCGGGCAGGTTGGGCGCCGGGGTTTCTTCGATGACCTTCTGGTTGCGCC